>PMJF01000036.1 GCA_003157295.1 Candidatus Moraniibacteriota bacterium
CCATTGTCTGACCCCTTTCTGTTGGTAGCCCTTCGAGAGCAACTCGCCAACACCATTAAATAGCGGGAAAGAATAGCCGCCCGTTTCCAAGCCGCTCCTCCCAGCTAAGAAAAATGGGCTGAACACCAGCCCCCAAAACCCAATCGCCGGTCTGTGCAACATTGCAGGCCGGTTCTTTTTTATTTGCAAACAGTTTCGAGTAAACACGGATCCAACCACCCGGAAAGTTCTCCTTTTGATTGGACATAGCCCAGAATATCGATGCCGGCACCTTTATGGATCCCGAGATGCAAGTGCTTGCGTTCGCCGCTGGTTTCCGCGCTGTAGGCTTTCCCCAAAATTCCAATCTCTTCGCCTTGTGCCAAGCTATCGCCCGTATTTTTTTTGATGCTGGCTAGCTTCAAGTGGCCGTAAATCACGGTGACGGGTTCGCTGTTCAGCTCGCAACTTTCAACCAAAACGCCGCCATATCCGGTGGCTGTTTTTTTGAGCGCAATTCTCCCACCGCAAACCGCCTTCACTGGAACATCCGAATTTAATTCCTCGGGAAAAATTTCAAAATCGGTTCCAGTGTGGTAACCCCGAAATTTTTCCGGCTGAACGGGCGAATTTTGGGGTGTGATGAATTGCCCAAAAGTTTTTTTGGTTATTCTTTCTGAAGCTCGATCAAGTGGAGGCGCATAAGCATTTTTGGGCGCGCTTTGACTGCTCGCAGCGTTGCTGCTAGGCGTCTCAGTCACCGGCGTAGGGCTTGGAACGTTCTGGCTGGGTATCTGCGGCAGACTTACTGGTTTTTCGATGATATTGACGCTTTTTCTAAAAAGAATAATTCCCCATAATAATACAGCCGCCACTGTGATTGCTAAAATTATAAAAACGAATTTTTTATTCATGTTTTTTAATTCATCGTTTTTACTCTCCGCCCCGCTGAACTTGATTTTATGTTTTATATTACCACATCCCGACATTGGATATAAGTAAAAAAAGTGGGAGGCCTCTCCCGTTTTTGGAAAAGGCCTCTGGGTGCGGTTACTGCTTTCAGATAAAATGGAAGTCTTGTGAAAACTTCTCAACAAGACGCGGATGCAATCCTCTGATCTGATGCTCATCGATCCTGTCTCCCCTCTTGAATCTCATGGAAAGGCAGTCACGTCCACATGATTCTGCCTCTAAAAAGGTATCCAGGCTAGTAAGATCCAGGAGCATTTCTAATGCCGTTTCTGAATCTACCTTAACTTTAACGCGTCCCTCTTTTAAAGTAACCTTTTTCGCCATTTTTATACACCCCTTAAATTTTGGTTTCCCCCTCCCTGGATAAGATCCGTTCCTCTTTAAGATCCTATCTGACAATTAATACGCCTTATTTCTCCAAATAATTCCACATAAAGAAAATTCCGAGAGCTTGACTCTCGGAATATAAAAAATGATAAAACTTAATCGGAGTTTAATCATATCTTCAAACTTTTTTTATCTCTTGCGCCAGCATCGGATTCCACATCGCACCGGTCGCGCTCATCACTGCGTCCGCTCCGGCTTCCCTGTATTTTTTGAAATCATCGGCGCTTGATACTCCGCCCACCCCAACGATCGTAAATTTCATTCCCAGCTCCTCCCGCAAGTTTTTTAGCCGCCCTGTCATATCAAGTCCCGCCCATTTGATCGATTCTCCGCAAACACCGCTCACCAGCCGCCCCTCGCCGGGAAGAGCCTGCTCACCTTTTTCATTTCTCACCGCCGATCCGATCGTGTTTATGGCCGAAATTCCATCGACGATATTCCCCACATCCTGGATCAGTTTCTCGAGCGCTTCTTGGTTTTCATAATAGGCTATTTTTATAACGAGCGGCGTATTCCCAATTTCGTTTTTGATCGCTTCGCTCGTTCTTCGCACCATGGCCACGTCAAAACACATAAGGTGCGCCGTCCCTTCATTGGGACAGGAAAAATTCACCTCGAGAATTTTCGCTCCGGTTTCTTTGACCAGCCGGGCCGCCAAAACAAAATCCGCCACGAACGCGTCAACGTCTCCATCCCCTTTTTTCGTTCCCTGAAAACTGCCGACCACGACTTGGCTGTTTCCCGCATGGGCCACCGCCTCTGCCAGGTCTTTTTGCCAAATCTGGGCGTCAAAAGACGGAACGCCAAAAGAATTAGTGATCGAAAGAGGCGCTTCATAACTATCTTTGGAAATTATACCGTTTTTAGCTTGTTCAAGAGTCAAATCACCGTTGAGATCGACCGCGACGACGTTCGGAAAAGCGTTGCAGGGATAGGCTTGGGTGCGGACGGTTTTATAGACCGCGATGTCAAAGCCGCTGTCGAGCGCCGCTTTTACGAAGCGCCCGTTGAGCAGCGGCCCGGCTGGGATTCCAAACGGCAGATAGACCTTATTCCCGAGAAAATCATATTCGGGTTCACCCGTGTTTTCATACTTTTTTGGATCCTTAAAGGCCCCAAACGGTCCATTTTCATAATTTTCTTCGTAACTTTTTTTCGGATCATAAAATGGTTCGCGGATCATAAATGTTTTATTATTAATTATCCAGCCTAAAAATCATAGACATAAAGTTTTCTGACCAGCAAAAACTCAGATCTTTCTAAATCGATCACGTCAGAGGGCTTCTTTATTTTCAAGGGAAAAGAACAGGTCACGAGGCGCGTTCCTGACGTAAGCTCCCGTTCAAATATTTCTTCAAGTTTGCCCATTTGTTTGGGCATTAGATAAGTGAAAATATGAGTGGCTTTTGAAAAATCCGCACCAAAAAAATTTTTCCTGAAAACTTTTATGGATCGGGATCTTTTCATCTTCAAAATTCTGATCCAGGCCAGAAGAAAAATGGCCAGACTTATCTCATATCCGACATATTTCGCTTTCGGCTGCGAACTCGCGCAAGCCATCAGCACTTTTCCGTCTCCGCAACCGAGGTCATACACCACGCTGTTCTCACTAATTCCCAGCGCTTTTGTTATTTCAGGCAGAATCGACGATGGAACCGGAACAAAAGGCGCGTCACCTTTGAGCAGCCTATAAAAAGAAAAGAAATAGGCAATGGACAGAAACATCACCAAGATGCCAATGAAAGAGACAATGAATAAAAAAAATATAAGCATACTTGATAAAAAAATTTCGGGCTGCTGGGAATCGAACCCAGCCTACAAGACCCCCAGCCTTGCGTACTACCAATATACTACAGCCCGATTGTTTGATGGAGGATTGCTAATATCCTTTTCCTTAGGTTTTAAAAAATTACCTTAAACGACCGATTATTTAGCCTGCTGCGCTTGCTTTTCAAGCTCCTCTATTTTGTCAGCCAGCGCATCCAATATCTGAGCGCGAGAATGAATTTTTTCGGCAATATCCTCCAACTCTCTTGATTTGTTTCTGATATCTTCTCTATAATCGTCGACATCCTTTGCAATTTGCTTTATCGAATCCCTAAAGCTCATTTTTTTCTTTTAATTATTACCTAGGCTAAATAAAACTTATCATAGCAAAAAGAAAAAGGGAAGGCACCAAGCGGGTGTCTCCCCTTTCGAATTCAAACGTTATTGGTATTACGCCTATTTTTCCTCCTGTTGGCGACGATACCAGTCTAAAAAGTAATGGTAACCACCAATTAGCGCTTTGGTCGAGGCCTCCGTTACGGAGGATGACACCCAAGTGGTACCCCAGATGTCCCCGTTGCTTTTCCAATAAAGCGTCACCCGAACCTTTGCCGCAGTCCCGTTCTTGTCGATCAGGGCTTTGACGTTGTAATTAATCAGTTCGAGTTGGCGAAGTTCTGGAAAAAGAGCTGGGCGCTGACGACCGCCTCGTTCCTGCAGAGCGCTCCGAAGGGCCAGATCCAGAGCATTTACCAATCCATCCCCTTCGGCCGTTTTCGGTCCAATGATGCTGGCACCTTCCATAAGTCGAACTTTGATTGTCGCCGTGTGATGTTGGCCAAGAGAATCCATGAGAATCCCATCCGCTTCTTGCTCAGGCAAACCATCAAACGGAGCGAAATTTTCATGCAAATCGCAGCGAACAACTTCAAACTTCGGTCGGAAAAGGCCAAAGTGGTTACGGATAATGAGTTCCAGGGTCGCTCGAGCATTCTGGAAAAGCCAGCCTTCAGACTCGAAACTTTGGATGATATCCAGCACTTCGGCGATCCGCGGATCCTTTCGACTAAGATTGGGCACAATTTTTTTCAAGCGGTTGTACATTGCCGCCCGGCCGATCTGATTCGAGACACCCAGCGAGGTCGTATTTCCCACTTCTCTGGCTGGCATATGTTCGATGCTCCCTGGATCTTTTAGCCAACAATCGATGTGGGTGCCCGCATCATGATGAAAAGCGCGTTCCCCAGCGATTGGTAGGTTGAATGGCATGGATATGCCTGCCAGTTCATACATCTGACGAGTTAACGGGGTCAATAGCTCAAGCTGATGCTTTTTCACGACGGGAATGCCCATCTTTGTTCTGAGCATCGCAATGATCGTCGTGAGATCCGCATTGCCGGCTCTCTCGCCAACACCGCCAAGCGTACCTTGGACCTGATCACAGCCAAGTTCGACGGCGAATAGAGAAAGATCTACGGCTACGCCTGAGTCATTATGGATATGCACTCCCCAGGGCAACTTTCTCGCCTGAAGCCAGGGAAGCACGTCTGCCAGAAAGGCTATCCAAGTCGGAAGCAGCGTGTTGCCTCTGGTATCACAAAGAACAATCCGCTTAGCTCCGCCTCTTGCCGCCGCGTCCATGGTCCGAAAAAAATATTCACGGTCCTCCAGCCAGCCGTCCACCGCATGTTCAGCGTCGTAGGTCACATGTCTTCCTTCCTTTGTGAGCGTGGAAATTGTTTCAAAGATCATCCGGAAATTTTCTTCTTCGCTTACCCCAAGAATTTCCTTGCTGTGCAACTTCCAGCTTTTACCGAAGATGACAATGTTCGGCACCTTGACGTCCAAGAGGCATTTAATCAGCGGATTTCTGGCGTTGATGATTCCTCCGTCCGCCTTGGCCGTAGAGCCAAAAGCATAGAATGTGACCCCGGCCTCCGCATAACTCCGGTCAGACATAATTTCCCTAAAAACGGCCGGATTTACTTTGTCTCCCGGAGTTGGCCATCCAACTTCGATATGCCTGATGCCAGCCTGAACGATAAGCTTGATTAAAGTGATTTTGTCTGCCACGGTCCAAGTAATTCCCTTGGTCTGGCCGCCATCGCGAAGAGTGGTGTCGAAAGGCCAAACCATTTCTGGCCTCTTCATGAAGAGCTCCAGAAACTTCAGAGAACCAAAAACCTCACCCAGACTTTGTTGTTGTTTCATGCTCTCCTCCCCTAGAGACGTTGATTTTTTATTTTTTAGGTTTTTCATTTGTGTTGGAAATAATGCTGTCAAAGAACAAAAAAACCGGCTCGGCGTTGCCGAGTCGGTTTTGATTTCAAGTCTGTTCTTTGCTTAAAACGAAAACTCACTCGACAACTCAAGTCGGGTAATAATAATGCTAATAATAATTATAAAAATATTTTTGAGTTTCATCGTTGATAATTATATAGATTATCGAAAATTTGTCAATTTTAGGGGTTGTGGGGACGGATGCTCGCAAGCACCCGGCCCCAGGGGTTGTCATCTGCAGCTTTGATGAAAGGGGCAGCGCCGAGATTCCGGTACAAAACGGCGATTTCCTGTTTTCATAAATTTCCTCTGGCGGAAAGGAGTTTTGGGTCGTTGCCCCTTTGCCGCCTGCTGATGGACATTAGCGAATGGTCTCATATTCTTGGCCAATGGTTGCTTCTCCTCCTGCATTACCGCACAGCAATGATAAATCAAATATATGCGGGTAAGTTTGAATCGTTTGCGGTCCAAAGTGTTGCATAACTCTTTCCATGCCCCACCTTTGGACAAGGGTTGTTACCCTTTTTTCCCTTGGGACACCCTTGGGCCTCTGAACTTTTTCCCCAAATTCCATTTGCCCTCCATACGAAATTATTTCCTAGCATAGAAATAAAAATTCCCGTCGGGATCGATTCCTCGGCGGGTGAAATATTCTAGAAAGATTTTTTTGCTTGAAGTTTAGAATACTTTACTCAACGAGAAACCGAAGTGGCTGATAAACAGCACCTTCTTCCAAATCTTCACAATATAGTTTCTAGTTGGATTGTTTTTCATCTTATTATTAGTCTAAAAACTTTTGGATATAATGTCAAGTAATTTCGAAAATTTAACAAATTTATATTTTATATTCAGCTTGTTGATTATAAATTGGAGGGGATGACGTTCTCAGAACATCATCCCCATCGCAGCCCCCTTAGTATAAGATTGTTATGCTCAGGATTTTTTCCTTCTTTCCCCTGCCGCATATCACTGCACGGCCTGTTCGTGCTGGATCATTTCTACGCCCTCTGGCTGATTCTTCGGACACTTGAAAGGAACTACTCCATACTTGCAGCCCCTTCCCAAAGCCGCGTTGTCTTCGCAGCCAGCACATTCCATCCGCGGATCCTGATTTACTTTGTCCATAGCGCCACTCCTTTGCCGCAGTTTGGTTAGCAAGTTTTTATTTCATGCGACCCGGAACAGATGAATCTTTGGGCGATCTTCCGATAAAACTTATAACTCTCCTTCCAACAACGGAATCCGCAGAAGCAACTGTACTCATTCCTCCCGCTTTTTTCATTCTCTATAAGCAAAAGATCCCTTTGCTCCCCCCTGGCGATACAGCGGGGACAAACTACCTCAAGCTCAATTCTGAAGCCTCCGCACTTGCAAGGCTTGAGAAAAGTTTGGCAAAGAACCGGTCTTATTCCAACTTGTACCATGCAGGCATCCCTCCCCTAAAATAAAAAACTCGGCGATGTTTTTCGCCGGGCGGAGGATTCCATAAGAAATTATTTATTTGAAGTTAGTTGGTGATCTTATCAAATACTCGGCTTAGCGAAAAACTGGCTCCCACTAGGAGGAGAGTAAACACCAGCACCAGCTGGATCATCATGTTTTTCGTTAAGCTTATTTCCATAACAGTTACTAATATAGTTTACTTGCCAATCCTCGTCAAGGGCGATTGTGGAAAACTGAGGCCGCCGCTCCCAAAAGCGGGGAACTCTCTCCCAAGGCAGTTATTTCTATTTTTGGCCATCGCAAAAATTTATCTATATATTTTTCCCCATATTTAAGAAAAATTTCACTATTATTCAGCGCCACCGCTCCGCCTAATATAACGACCTCTGGGTCATAGGCGGCGATTACATTCGAAATACCCCGCCCGTTAATCTTCCCTAGCTTTTCCATAAACATGAGGGCAGTCTTATCTTTCTTCCGCGCCAAGTCAAAAATATCGGCAGCCGTGGATATTGAATGTTTATTTTTGTTCCATGCTCTAAAAAATTTCGCGATATTATTTCCGGAAGCATACGCTTCCCAATGCCCGCGGCCTTTTCCGCAAGTGCAAGGCAGATTATATTCCGTATCGACTATCATATGCCCAATTTCTGCCGCATTTCCATCTTTTCCCAACAGCAAATTTCCATTGACGATCGCTCCCCCGCCAATGCCTGACGAAATAGTGATATAAACCAAATTGCTAAATTTCTTTCCCTCCCCGAAATATTTTTCTCCCAGCGCTCCTGCGTTGCAATCATTCAGAAAAAAGACGGGCAGTCCAAATGTTTTTCTGAGTGGCTCTACGATCGGAATAAATTTATACTTAATATTCGGCGTATTCACAATAGCGCCTTTTTTCATGTCGATCGGACCGACTGCGCTCACGCCGATCCCTTTGAATTTCCTTGGGCTATTTTTCACAATTAGCTTTTTGATATCGCCGATCACTTGTGCCACAATAATATTTCCGCTCTTTCCTGTTTGAATAGTTTTCGTAACATTTTTTGCGATAATTTTCCCATCCTGATCAATAATTGCCGTCCGTATGTTCGTCCCGCCAATATCGACCGCGATCGCCAAATTTTTTGCCTTTTTTGCCATATAATTGAATTTATCTAGCTGTAAACAGTTTACCATAAAAAGAAAAGTCCTCCCAAGGTCGACTGACCCGGGAGGACTCTGCGAAATTTTTTTGCGCGCGTTGGCACATTACCTACCTGTCGATAGGTCGAAGTTATTTTTTAACCACGATATGGACGTGATCACCACGATCCTGGATTTCTATCACCGTGTTTTCTAAGGTTGCGTTTATTCCTGCGTCACACGCGCCAAAACCCAGCGCAACAGCAGCCTTTTTACCCTGAATCCTTTGCTCAACGATCTTAGCATCAGTCACCTTTCAGCTCCTCTCATTTAGGCTATTTTCCTTTCAGCAAGATCCAGAATTTCAGCAATTTCTTTCAGTTGAGAATTTATTTTGCTTTTTTCCGCAGCCATTTTGATGCAATGCATGATTGCATCCACTGACAATTCCGTGGCCACCGCCAGCACCTTTTCCGCAATTAACCTGATCAGAAAAGACATTTTCGGAGAATGGTTCAGCATAACGCTTAGCATCTCCACGAAATATTGTTCCTTTCCTTCGATCAAAAAGATGAGAAATATTCTCCTGTCGCCAGAATCATCTTGCGAAAATTCGCCTCTTCTGACCCGCTCCATAAGGTATTCGCAAAAATTCATGGGGCTTTTTCGGGCCAAAATTCGAAGACTGTGGGCTGCGCTGGCAAATGTTTCTTTGCGCGCTACGGCTCCAGACAAACACCTTATTTGCTTTCCCAGCATCTTTTTTCACCCCTTTTCTGCCGATGAGAACAGATTGATTACGATCCAGACGCAATGCATTAGCCTAAAATTCGGGATTTTAGCAAAGTGCAACATACTGATACTGCCTTTGCGTAAATCGGGCTTATTTGCTTCATCCGCCTTTTAGTTTTCAGGGCTTTCTTAGCCCTTTCCAGTAAATCCTGATTTCCACCCTTAAGGCAGGAAGCAATGATAAATTGCAGATTTACTTCGGGATGACGACCCAATCCTTTTTCAACGAACATAATCACCTCGCTTATTTTTTCGAATTTTCGAAAATAAAGTGCTATTAACAACTTTGATGTCTTCGCTCGCTCTGAAATTAAAACAAGTTTTAATTTCTCTCGCTTCGCTCGACAATAAAAAACCGCGCCTTTGAGGCCGGTCTTTGGTTTGCTTATAATTTCTTGAGTAATTTATCTTTTTGTCAAAATTCTACTCAAACCAAAACCGACCTGGCGCGTAAACCAGAAAAAATAATAGCTGGAAGAAAAAGTTTTGGTTTGGTTAGCTTTCATTACTTTTGTATTTTAGCATCCAGATTTTTTTTGTCAAGAATGTTTTCAGTCGCGTTTCAAAAAGTCCCAGCTTCGCATTCTAAGACACTTTGAAATGCGACGGGGCGAAATTTTTCATTCTCGATGGCCCCGTCAAGCATCGAGATTATTTGGCGGCAAGTTTGGCCAGAATAGCTTTCTCAAGCTCTCCGGCCTCTCTCAGCGCGTCCTGAAGCTCTTCATTTACTAAGAGCTGATCAGGTTTTTTGCGCCGCCGAGTAGAGAGTGGCAGATCCTTGAAGAGACCGATTTTCCTGCATGCCTCCTGGAAGCCCTGTACCCGCTGATCCGTTACTCCCCTCCTCCGGAGCTCTTTTGCAGCTGCCAAGGCCTCATCGTTGGGAAAATGAAGCCTTTTTTCACCCTGAACCATACAACCACTCCTCAGGGTTTCAATAAGCGCCTCGCCACTTTTTTGGCTTAAAGGAGCATCTTTCTCGCGATTGGGTCGCAAGCCTGCCATACTAGTGCCCCCCTTAGACTTTTGATCTGATTTTGGTAATATTCTTTGAAAAATAAATTATCAATCATTTATTTATATATGTCAAATATCCCCATCATGAGTTCAACAAGAAAGTGCAACACCTAATACAATATTAGTTGTATGATAACTTGATTAAATTGTGATATCATTGGTAATGTTAACACATGAATATTATAAATTTATGGCTACTAAATTAATTTTCGCTTCCACTCTCGACTCCGATATGCGCTACGCGGTGAAAACAAAGATCACCAGCTCTTTTTTCTATCTGGAGATTGGAAAATCCTCCAAAGACGGATCCGCCGCGGGCGGAAAATACGCTCTACTCGACAGAGTTGATCTGGGAATTATTCCGAAAAAAGCAAAAATTATCTCTGTGCCGCTCAATCCCCTTTCGGTGGAAGCAAAAAAATTGAAATTCAAAACATCCGATCGCAACAAGCTTGCCTATTATATCCTCAAAAAATACGGCTTAATGGGGAAAACTGTCGAAGTGCCGATCCACTTCCCGCTGGATATGGCTGATTTTTTGCGTAAGTATGGCGCAAAACTCATTCCCACTTTCCCTTTATTTCCAGGAAGAGCGGTGAAGAAGAAAGAAGAAATTGGCTATATCAAAGAAAGCCTAGCCCATACAAAGTTAGTTTTTCAAACAATTGAGAATATTCTCCAGAAATCAAAAATCAGAGGAAACAGCATTTTTTTCAAAAAAAAAGTTCTTACCAGCGAATTTCTGAAGCAAGTTGCGGAAAAAACACTTTTCGAGAGAGGGATGTTTGATGTTCTAGGTATGATAATTTCTTCCGGCGCGCAATCGACTGTTCCACACCATGCAGGCAGCGGCCCGATTCTCCCTCACCAGCCGATCGTCTGTGATATTTTCCCGCGCCACCGAAAAAACGGATATTTTGCCGATATGACCCGGACATACGTCAAAGGCAAACCTTCACTTGAAATTCAAAAAATGTATAATGCTGTTCTCAAAGCGCAAAACGCGGTGATGAAAAAAATCTCTGCAGGAATTTCTGCGAAAGAAGTTTGCAACGTTGCCGCGGAGGTAATATTAAAAAATGGATATCATGTCGGAGATACTGGTTTCATCCACGGCCTCGGACACGGCGTGGGGCTCGACATCCACGAAAAACCCAGTCTCAAGCCCGGATCGGTTGATATTTTGGAAGTGGGAAATATTGTCACTGTTGAGCCGGGATTATATTATCCGAGAGTTGGAGGCATTAGACTTGAAGATATGGTTCTCGTCACCAAAAACGGCTGCCAAAATCTTACAAAATATTCAAAAAAATTAATTATCACTTAAAATAAAAAGCCGAGATCCTCCAGTCCCGGCTCAAACGCAATAAATTTTGTGGCTCCGCCTAATCGTTCTCAGAAGGAGCTATTCTTCCGACTGTTTCCCCTAAGAGATACGTCCCCTTGAGGATCAGTGGCGAGTGGTCAGGAGCTTCGATGATTCCAGAAGCCAGAGTGAACACTCCGGGAAAACGGAGAAGGCGCGCACGCCAGATTTCCCCCGTCAAGAAGTGCCGTGATCGGGAAACCCTGAGCTTGGTGACCTTGCTATGGGTGCCCTCCTCATAAAATATTTCCGGCCACTCCTCCGTCGTTCTGATGGCAATCGCCTCTCCTGTTGAGGGCGCAATCCACAGCGCTTGCACGTCTCCTTGGCGCTGGGATCTCTTGCCTAGAAGGCGTTCAAAGTGCTTGATGTGAACGGGCTTGAGAAAGGCGTTCAGTCCGTCCTCTCCCCACTCCGCATTAGCTTGCAGAGCGCCCAGCTCCAGTTGATTCAGGAAAAGATTTTGCTCGTCCTGACCGAAAAAGAAGCAGAGCTCTTGTCCCCCCATCACTGTGAACAGGAGATACTTGCGCCCACCCTCAAGCGGGAACAGCCTGTTTTCAGGATGAAGAGGCAGAAAAATTTCCACTCCGCTCCGACAGGGAAATCTTCGACCGACAGGAACGATCTCCTGCCAAGACAGTCGTGCCATTCCCGCCTCTGCCGGCAAGTCTAAACCTGCCATCGTTTACCTCCCGTAACGTAATAAAAATGCTTTAAGAAAAGCTTAAAGCATTGTTTATCATTTAGCAAGTGCACACCCGCCAAACAAATCCAAATTCTCAAATATTTTTTCCTAAAACAGCCCACTTATTTTTCCTTCTTCATCTACGTCGATCCGCTCCGCCGCGGGGGATTTGGGAAGGCCTGGCATGGTCATGATGTCGCCGGCGATGGCGACGATGAAGCCGGCGCCATTTGAGAGACGAAGCTCCTTCACGTTCAAAGTGAAGTTTTCCGGCCGGCCGAGTTTTTTCGGGTCGTCCGAAAGCGAATATTGTGTTTTGGCGATGCAAATCGGCACTTTGTCCAGTTTTTCTTTTTCGAGCATGGCGATTTGCTCTTTGGCTTTTTCGGAAAATTCGACCGCGCCCGCACCGTATATTTCTTTGGCGATCGTTTCAATTTTTTCTTCGATCGATTTTTTTTCGTCGTAGATCGAGGCGAAAGATGATCTTTCTTTTTCCAAGACCTCGAGAACCGCTTTGGCCATTTCCATTCCGCCTTCGCCGCCTTTTTCCCAAATTTCGGAACGGACAACACGAGCTCCCAACTTTCCGGCTCTTTCAACCACCAAATCAATTTCTTTTTCCGTGTCCGTGGGGAAAATATTCACCGCCACAATCGCCGGCACGCCGAATTTTTTGAGATTTTCCAGATGTTTTTCCAAATTCACGATGCCTTTTGAGAGCGCATCAAGATTTTCCTCCGTGAGAGTCTCTTTGGGCACTCCTCCGTTGTATTTGAGTGACCGGATCGTCGCCACGAGCACAACCGCATCCGGCTTCAATCCTGCCATCCGGCATTTGATGTCGAAAAATTTTTCCGCGCCTAGGTCCGCGCCAAATCCCGCTTCCGTGATGATAAAATCCCCCAGTTTCAGGGCATATTTCGTCGCAAGGACGCTGTTGCATCCATGCGCGATGTTCGCGAACGGCCCACCGTGAACAAGCGCCGGCGTATGCTCCAATGTCTGGACCAGATTGGGTTTGAGAGCGTCTTTCAAGAGAGCGGCCATAGCGCCTTCAGCTTTGAGTTCGCGGGCAAAGATCGGTTTTCCGGAACGATCGAGACCGATGATGATCTTTCCCAGCCTTTTCTTGAGATCCGCAATATTTTCGGAAAGGCATAAAATCGCCATGATCTCCGAAGCAACAGTGATGTTGAATCCTTCTTCACGCGAATATGCGCCGGACTTTTTTTCAATTTTCAGGGTGATGCTCCGGAGTGCCCGGTCGTTGAGATCGAGACACCTCTTCCAAAGAATTTTTTCAGGGTCGATCTCAAGAACGTTCCCGAAATAAATATGGTTGTCTATGAGTGACGCCAAGAGATTGTTGGCCGCAGTCATGGCATGAATATCTCCTGTGAAATGGAGATTGATGTCTTCCATCGGCATCACCTGCGCGTATCCACCGCCCGCCGCCCCGCCTTTCATCCCCATACAGGGACCAAGCGACGGCTCACGAAGCGCCAAAACCGCTTTCTTTCCGAGCTTCACCATCGCTTGCGCCAATCCGATGGAAGTTGTCGTTTTTCCTTCGCCGGCCGGCGTCGGATTGATGGCCGTCACTAGAATAAGTTTCCCATCCGGTTTGCTTTTGATCTTTTCCCAAAGTTCCGGTTTTAGTTTCGCTTTGTAATCGCCATAAAGTTCCAAATTTGTTTCTTCCACATCCAACATCCCCGCAATTTCCCGAATTGGTTTCATTTTCGCTTTTTGTGCTATTTCAATGTCGGATAGCATAAATTTTATTTTATATAATTAGCAATCGTTTGTAGATTAATCTTAGTTTATTGATAAAAATAGTCAAACATAAAACCATCCTAAATCATTGAATATTTTTTCATTAAAATAACCCGCCTTCCCCCTATTGCAAAGCCGGTCCAACGATGGGACCGGCCTTTAGTTTTGAGACAATCTTGGAGTGCTTTGTTTTTGCTTTTTTTCAGTCAAATAAAAGCATTCCAAAAGAGCTTTGTTCGGGCATTCGAAATTTTTGCCCCTCTTGCACAGGACAAAGGGACTAAACCCTTTTTTGTGCCCCCTAGACTTCTTCAGCAGCTCATCTCTTTCCTGCCTACCTAGAGGACATTCGTCCGGAAAATTAAACCCCTCCAGGATATCTTTCTTCATTTTCCTCCCCCTCAATCATTGATTGTATAAACCTTGGTCTAGTCCCAATATGTTTTTGATTTTTTTAGCAAATACCTGAAATATCTTCTTCCTGTTTTCGTGCGCCAGCGTTCGATCGGTCTTTCCACCTCCAAGTACTTTTTCATCCAGAGCAAACAATTCTTTTTGTCGAAATTAGGTGGAACTTCATGCCAGTTGATCTGCCCGAGACCGTCCGCTTCAAAGACCAGCTGTCGCTCATGTGAATCCAGGTTATCGTGTCGACTGTGATTTTTGACTAAAAACATTATTTTTTCTATCTCGCGATCGGTATATCCGCCAATTTTTTCCAACATCACACCCGCCATTCTTGCTCCAACTTTCGCGTGATCGCAATTTTTTTTCACTTTTGTTACATCCTCGTAGCTATATCCCCTTGGAAGACTGAAGTATCCTATGTCATGAAAGTACATCGCGGTGACAAGGATCTTTTCATTGCCGCCTTCTTTTTCAATGAGTTTTTTCATCCACCGGACTGAATCAAGCGTATGAGGAAGATCCCAATCGGGTCTACCTTTTTCCAGCGCCTTCGAGACTTCCTTTTTCACTTTTTCCTCAAGTTTCTTGCCTAATTTCATGTGCCTATTTCAAAACTTGATATTTCACCACCACCGCATCGTCGTTGATCTTTTCCACGTTCAAAAGCTTCAAATCAACATTGGTGTCCCCACCGAAAAGACCAAGGCCGTCTCCGAATATTTTTGGCTCGATCGTGAGCCAGATCTCATCGATCAACTTCCTCTCAAGGAATTGTGTGTTCATATAGGTCCCGCCACCCAAAATTGCCGATTTGTATCCTTCTTTTTCAAGTTCCGCGAGAACTTTTTCCGGCTCACCTGTCACCCATTTCACATTTTCTGTTTCCGGCGGATCTTTTTCGAGCGTGAAAACAACATTGAGGCGCTCCGGCAGGGCTTTCGGAAAAGTGAAAAATGTTTTGTCGCCCATAATAACGACCCCGACCTCCTTCGTCACTCTCATAAACATTTTTTTGTCTTCTTTTGAGGTCCAATCCGGAAAATGATCGCTGTTTTTGGCGATCTTTCCGTCAGCGGTCATAGCCATCATCAGAATGATTTTCATAAAGTCAGAAAAAGCAAAACATTAAAGTTTGAAAAGTATCGCGTTCTGCTCCGATACGAAATTGGAGCAGGTTAGCCTACTTTGAAAATTTTAATGTTTTGCGAAAAAATTAGGAACCTCCGACATTCACAATTTCCGCTTTGATCGCCGGATGGGGATCATAGTCAATAAGCGTAAAATCTTCGTATTTGAAGTCATCGATATTCTTCACTTCCGGGTTCAATTTCAATTTTGGAAAAGGCCTCGGCTCGCGCTTAAGTTGCTCCTTTACCTGTTCAAAATGATTGGAATAGACATGGACGTCCCCGAAGAAATGGACGAACTCACCCGCCGGGATTCCGACAATCTGCGAAACCATCTGAAGAAGAAGGGCATAGCTCGCTATATTGAACGGCACGCCTAAAAAAATGTCAGCGCTTCTTTGATACATTCCTAAATTCAATTTCCCGTCGACAACGGCCAGCTGGTAGGTCGTGTGGCAAAACGGCGGCACTTCATTTTTGTTCTGCGGCGAGGCCATGGCGTAGATAAAATCCGGATTCCAGGCCGAAACGCAATATGATTTTCGGTATGGCTTGTCTTTGAGGCCTTGGATGCAATATCCAAGTTGATCGATGAGATGCCCGTCCGCCGCCGGCCACTTGCGCCACATCCGGCCATAAATTGTGACAAGGTCGCCCCATTTTTTCACGAATTCACTGTCCGCTGCTTCCGACTTTAGTTTCGCAATGAAATCTTTCTGCTCCATATCCTCTTCCGGCGCGTTCTCGAGACAATGTTTGTGATATTTTTTCCACGCCCATTCGTCCCAGATGTGAACATCCCGGTCAACCAGATATTTTATGTTCGATTCCCCGGTCAAAAACCAAAGCAGTTCTTCGAAAATTCCGCGATAGAAAACTTTTTTCGTGGTGAGAAGAGGAAATCCTTTTGAAAGATCGAAGCGGATCACCCGCCCGAAAACCCCGCGGATAAAGGGCAGCTCTTCGCCTTTCTTTCGATATTGCTCCTGAACTTCCGGCGTGAGAAAAAGAGGCTTGTCCGCGCCATTATCAAGAATATCTTGGATGAGATTCAAATATTGGTATTCGGGATGGGTTTTATTTTGCATTATTCTAGGCTAAGATTTAGCTTTAAAGATATTTACTCCAATATTCCATCTAAATTCACATCATAAAGGATCTGCTCTTGAATTAGCCTGTAATCAACCAGCTCATTTTCGGAAAACCAGTGTTTGATCTCAATTTCCGCTTCTTCGATCGTCCCCGAAGCGTGGATGAGATTTCTTACCGATCGTCCGTCCACATCGCCCATTTGATAAGAATCCAGAACATAGTCCCCGCGAATCGTTCCGACATCAGACGTAAGCGGCTCTGTCCCGCCAACCAGCTTTCGGACAATTTTCACTGAGTGCGCTCCTTCCCACACCATCGCAATGACCGGCCCGCTAGTAACATATTTTTTGAGATTATTGAGAATCTTTTGCGAAATTTCCAACGGATCCTGTGAAGGCGGTTCAAGTCCCTTGTCGACATAGCCTTTGATGGTCTTTTCTCCTGTGAGAAGCCGCCATTTTGGGTCGAGGGTATAATGCTTCTCCACAAAATCTTCCTCGGGAACAAGCATTTTTATGGCAGAAAGCTTGAGGCCAACCTGCTCAAAGCGCTTGATTATCTCCCCGATAAGGGACCTTTGAACGCCGTCCGGCTTGATCACGATCAGCGTCCTTTCTTTTTTGAAATGTTTTTCCATTTTGTTGCTTTCTTATAATTTACAAAAATATTAGCCTCCCCAGCTAACGATCCAATTTTAGCAGAGAAAAAAATTTTGGGCAAGAAAAAACCGGGAACACGACTTGCCTGTCCCCGGCCTCAAAAATAGCTGTCGCCTCACGACCCAAGTGCCTGAAGCGCAATATTGACCTTCGTAAAAAGTTCGCGCATGGGCTGAATGACCAGATATGCCAATATTAGAAATATGGCGATCTTTAAAATCCATACGGCCCATGTGTTGATTTTCAAAATAGCGAGCTTGCTTTTCTCTTCATCCAAAATTTTCCCCTTTTATTCACGGCGCAATTTGGCCAGAATTGATGCATTTCACCTCCTCAAGGTACTTTAGGCCTTCGTGGTACTTGTGCAGGACGCACCTAACTCTATGCTTATCACAGCCGCGCAGATCCCCTCTTTTGGAGAGGAAAAAAATTTCTTCTGTGGCTCGGGGACTGTCTTTGGCCTTGTAGACAGAGAACCCGTACCACTCTGGAGACTTGAGTAATTTCTCCGGATCTAAAGCGGTCAAAGTAAGATAAACAGTTTTCAGCTCTATGCCATCGCCATCTGAATACGTTGCGTATTCATTAACGAGTGCTTTGACAGTTGCCGACTTGAATACCAAAAGCCCTGCTTTAGTCTCCTGGGTGATCGATGTAAGCCCACCGATTAACAACACGACGGCGAGTATAATTAATAAGGCAGTAATCACCCGACCTTCCACTGACTTTAGAAATCGCTTCATGATCCTCTCCCCCAAGGAAATAAATTGTTAAACCTATCACGCCTCGCACCATGTGATCAGCGTAATGTGGTATTTTATCATAAAAAAATAGCTGTGTCAATCAGCTGTGAAACATTGCGTAAATAAGCCTTAAATAAAGCTTTTTTAGATTTTACCAAAATCGAACTTTGTTTCTAGGGCCCGAACTTTGTTTGCCCTCTTCGGGTCATCTCGAATTTCAGCTCATTGTAATCCATCGAACGATCGGAATTGATTGTAACCTTCACCCCCAGACCTTCCATCGTTTCTTTTTGAAAATATTGGTCAAAGATGAAGTTGCCGAGTGAATAATATATTTTTTTTCCGTTATAAACCTCACTATCTTCAACCACGTGTGGATGAGTGCCGATGATGAGATCCGCGCCTGCGTCGATGAATTGATGCGCCAGATTTCGGACGACCGGCCCCGGATCGCCGACTCTGTATTCCGTTCCCCAGTGAGTATAAAGAATCACGAGGTCCGCTTGGCCCTTGGCTTTTTTAATTTCTTCGATCGCTCTTTCGAGACTTCCTTCACTTGAATAGTTATAATTCACAAAGCCGATTTTTGTTCCCTGCACATTCTCGATCCTACTCAGAAAATAATTTCCCGATTCTCCCGTATCGCCAAAATAACTTACACCCGCTTCGTCCAAATATTTTTTTGTCTGCTCTACGCCTCTTTCTTCCTGATTCAGGATATGGTTATTGCCAAGATTCACGAGCTTGATATTTTTTTCTGAGAGCACTTTCGCGACCACCGGATCGAAAGTAAACCTGAAATTGTTTTTTTCGTCCATTTTTGTGTCGACGCTCACCGACTGATTGTCAGTTATCGGGCCCTCAAGATTTCCAACGACCAGATCATACTTGGCCAGTTCTTCCTTGATCGGTTCAAGAATATGGTCATAATTTCCGCTCCCGTATTTGTTCACCCCTTCGCGGATATACCGATCAAACATCATATCGCCAACAAAAAGAATGCTTATTGGTTTTTTATTTTCGACGGTCATTTCCGAAGACTTCGACATTTTTTCTCCAGGATCGTCAGCGCTGTTATTCACAACTGTTGTTTTTCCGCAACCGGCTAAAAACATTGACAGAACAAACAAAAAAACAATTTTCATTTTTGCGTTATGAATTGGCATTTTGCGTTTTGGTTTCCGCACTTAAAGATTATATCTCCTTTTTCGTCCGTTCGTAAGATATCTATATTTCTCTCTTTTAACGCCTCCAAGACAACTTGCGTCGGATGGCCGTAGGAATTGTTTTTACCGACTGAAATAACTGCATCTTTCGGCGTTACCTTATCAAGAAACACACCTGATGTCGAATATTTTGACCCATGATGAGCCACTTTCAGAACGTCCACGTCTATGTCCTCACCGCTCGCGATAATTTTATTTTCGGCGGGGGATTCGATGTCGCCCGTGAAAAGAAAAGAGTTCTCTCCATAATCCAGCCGCGCAACAACCGATTCGTTGTTCGCCTCGCCGATCGCCGGATCAACCGGAGCCTCGGGATTCAAGATCTTTATTTCGGCGCCTTCAAAACTTATCCTGTCGCCCCGCAATGCTTCCAGCGTTTCGATCTTGTTATAGTCCAAAATATCTTTCCACTCCTTATAGACTTGTGTGTCCTTTCCCGCCGCCGTGGTGAGAACTTTTCCGATCCTATAGTTCCTCGCCGCTTCCACAAGCCCGGCAATATGATCCTTGTCCGGATGGGTCGCGATCACGACATCGATCTCGCGATCAAAATAGGGCAGATATTTCCCCAGTTTTGCGAGCTCGACTTTTCCGCTTGGCCCGCCGTCAATCAAGATCTGCCGCGTCCCTTTTTGGATCAGAATCGAATCTCCCTGCCCAACATCAAGAAAAACGACTTGTAGGCGGGAAGCGTCTGTATATATTTGGTAGGAAAAATAAAGCGAAAGGACGGCTAAAACCGCGAGTGTTATTAAGTAAAGTTTTCTATTGAGCATTTTTTATTGGATAATTTTTTGAGCATCATTTGAGGTTTATCTGAATCTTTTTCTTTGGTAAAAATATAAAAGAGCCAACAGTCCCGCGTAATAAATTATCATATAAACCCAGCCGAAATTTTTTATCTCGAGCGCCGCCCAGGGCAGGTTCCCGAGCCACGCCACAGTGAAAAGTTCAATTTTGAGGAGAAGATACGGAATAAACCCCATCAGTGTTCCTAGTGGCACAAATATGAATCCCGCTATCCCCGCTGCAAATCCTCCGAGCATGATGTAAGGTATGGCCGGTAAAATTAATAAATTGGCAAGAGGGGAGACGATCGAAAGTTTTTCGAAGGAGTTGAGAAGGATCGGCAAAACGAATATTTGAGCCGCCACGGATAATAAAATAGTTTCTTTGAGTATCCCGCTCCCCCAAATTTTTTTTTCAAAGAGGGGATAGAGCCAAACAATTCCGAGCGTCGCCAGAAACGACAGTTGAAAACCGGCATCGTATCTCAATAATAACGGATTTATGGCCAGCATGATAGCGGCCGCCAAAATGATCGCGTTCGTGGAATTGGCCAGTCTCCCCTCTTTCATCGCCCAAATGACGAGACCCCCCATTATCCCCGCCCGTACCGCCGACGACGGCGCGCCGGTCATCAGGACAAAAAGTACAATGCCGATGAGCGCGAAAGAAAAAACCTGCTGGCGCCAAAGGCCGAGAGCAATTCCGAGCCACATCAGAAATGCCGCCACGATCGTCACATTGTATCCCGAAACCGCAACCGTATGCGTCGTCCCGGTTTTCGAAAAAGCATCGTTCAAATCTTTAGTCATCCGCTTTCCCCCGCCCAGAATCAATCCTTTGAGATATGCCCCTTCCGGATCAGGAAAGATCGCGGAAATCTTTTCTTCGAATTTGTTTTTGGCCGCCAGAATCGCAGTATAAAATTTATTTCCTTTATTGCTCGCGATCGCGGTTATTTGCGGCTTGTTGCAAATCCGGTATATTCCATCTTTCGCGAGATACATTTGATAGTCGAAATTGGAATCTTCAAAATTCTTGGGTTCCTGCAAATCGCATTTCACTTTCAACTCGTCGCCGTACTGATATTGGGGATAAATATCCGAATTGATCAGGATTTTATTTTTGGCGTTATCCTCGATAATAACTTTTTGATATTTTTCATCCGTTTCCGGTTCTTTTGTGACTATTCCCATAAATTCAACCGGGCCAATTTTACTTCCTGCCAAATTGTTCCTAGCGGCTTCAAACGAAATATTCGTCCGCCAAACCCCCAGCGCCAAAAACAAAATAGCCGCGCTGGCAACTACGGCTTTTCTATTTTTATAATTGATGACAAATATAATGATTGCCGAAACGGCAAGAACTAAGATAATATATTTTTCTATCTGAAAAAAAGACGCCAAAAAAACGCCGAGCAAAAAGAAAAAAGACAAAGCAAAAAATATTTTGGATTTGGTCACAAGATCATTATATCAAAAAGGCAGGTCTTTTTCGACCTGCCCCGCACAATTTTTTGTACGCATATTATTCTTCGTGTTCCTCCGTTTTTGATTCTTTCTTTTTTTGCTCAACATGGGCTTCTCTATGCACTAGAAATATAAGAAGCCCGATCAAAATAACAGTAATTTTATAACCCCATTCCATGAAGCCCCTCCTTGAAATTTTGATCGCTACTCCTCTATATCAACATCTACTATTTTTATTCTCGCCGACTTTCCGGCGACAATATGCAAAGAACTTTTGGGCACCGCGAAATGGTACGCCAAAAGCCCGATCAATCTTTCATTGGCTTTTCCTTTCTCGGGAGGATCAACAACTTTCACTTTATATTCTCCTTCGGAAATTTTCGTCAATTCGTTTTTGCCCGCGCGCGGGATCACTTTGACGTAGATTCTCATTGGCATTTGGTATTTCGCAAATTACCGGCCGATTTTTCATTCTCGACCAAATTCGATAGATCATATTGAAAATCAGAAGCAAAATCAAAACGCCATTCGCCCAAATGAAAATTTCACGCAGCAGTCCGCTTTTGAGATCGGTTCCGAGATAGAAGGAATGGATGACCGAGAAAATATAAAGGGCGATATTCAAAAAATGGACCGTCCGCCAGAATTTCTGGGAAATATATTTTCGGGCATAGGAAGTGGCAACCAAAATGATCATCAGATATAAGCTGATCGTCCCCAGCGCAACAAGCAAAGGTTCATAGCTTGAGTGGAAAGGAATGAGAATGTCTGCCAGGCTGAATGAGATGAATCTGTGAAACAAGAGAGCGACACCATGAATCAAGGCAAAGATGAGCGCTTGCAGAGAAATCCAACAGTGAAAATTGAGACTGCGCAGACGCAAAAAATATTTCCGGATTCCCGGCAGACAGGAAACCGTTCCCATGAAAACGGAAATATAGAGCAGTAAAAATCCGACGAGAGCGCTCGCGCGGACAACGTACCAGTCCCAGGGAATTTGAGTATTTTGCATAAGGCGCTACAACATTCAATGTTGGGTCCGCCCTAACATTGAATGTTGGGATAAACATATTTCTTTGCTTCCGGCGAGACAAAGATATTCCCTTTATAATCCAAAAAAATAGCGGCGATTTTGTTTTCTTTCGCGAATTCCAGCCCCTTTTCTTTTCCCATCAGCACAAGCGTTTTGGCTCGCCCGTCGGCATTTTCGGTATTTTGAGCGATCACGGAAACGGTTCGCATTTCATAGGAAAAATTGTTCGGATCATTCGGGTTCACAAGATGATGGAATTTTTTTCCTTTGATCTGCCATTTTTTGCGGCTGATTCCGGAGGTCGCAATTCCCTTGCCTGAAATTTCCAGCATCAATTTCTCTTCGGGAACGCCCTCAACCGCAATCCGCCATTTTTTTTCTTCGTCATTCGTGCCGGAAATGTTCATATCGCCGCCCGCATCGACCAGAAAATTTTTCCATCCCTGTCTTTTGAGATATTGGGC
>PMJF01000056.1 GCA_003157295.1 Candidatus Moraniibacteriota bacterium
TGATCGATCCGCAGGAGAAAACATTGGCTAAATTCACAAAAAAAATGTTTAGGAATTCTAAGGGAAATTTGCACGCTCAATAAAACAACTAAGCGCGGGAAAAGACGAGGTAACAGAAGCATTTGACATATCCCCCAAAAGTGCTATACTTATAGCATCATAGAGCGTGCAATAGAAGCGTAGTCGAGCTCATTTTTTGCCACGTATCTCATGTGAATTAAATAATCGTTCTACCAAAAATGCAACAAGGAACNNATTCATTGCCCAAGAAGGCAGTGAAAAAGACCTCTTCTTCCACTCAAACGAGCTCGTTGGAGTTGAATTCAACGACCTTAAGGAAGGCGACAAAGTTCAGTTCGAGGTTAGCGAAAGCCCTAAAGGCCCTAACGCTACCAAAGTATCAAGAGTCTAATACTCTTTTTCCTAGAAAACTCCGCCCTGCAAGGGGCGGAGTTTTTGTTTGTAGAATGAAGTTTATTGCTATACTATGAGGCTTGTATAAAGCTTATTTTTATATTTGCTCTGCTTGGAGCTGAAATTCCAATTAAAATTTCAGTAAAAGGGCTTTACAAATATCCTTTTCTGTGCTTATTTAGTACTATCAATTACATTGGGTAATTGGTCATCGATCCCAAATATTTTCGTACCTTTTGACAATAAAACGAGGAGAACGGCTTTGAATACACTGCACGGTAGTCATTTCTGGATGGTCTATTTCCCGGACTGGTTTTTGATCTTCGTTATGCTCTTTATGGGCTACGGAGTCTTATTTCTACTCCGGGACCATTTCGAGGGCTTCTATTACAATGTCTCATTTGCCGCCGTCATAGGAGATATCGGTCTGATATCTATTGTAATGATCGGCGCCGGAATCCTCAAAATCCAGGGAATGGTGTCGGCCGATTGGGCAAGAAGCGGGTACTGTCACCTTATATGCGCCGCGGCAGCCATTGGAGCAAGCGCATTCTTGCTGACTAGAGTCCGCCGCCAACAAGGCTGGTTCGGCGAGTACGCCGACAGACTCCACAACATTGTGATTGTGCCGGTATTTTCCTACCTGGTTGTCACACTCTTGCCTGTCATCTTTTATCAGGGCAACAGCTTTGAAAAAAAGGCGACCATCTTTTTTATAGCTGCATGGGCTGCCCTGGTCATTATTGATGGCAGAACCGATAAAAAAGGAACTAATCGGCTGGATCAACAGCCATGGCTGGCAGCCCGCGGAGTTTTCCTCCGGTCATCCCGGCCTTCCCGGATATTTCAGCGGAAAAAGAAATAGTCTACCGCCCCCGACCTATCAAGGCAAACTGCTTTGAACCGGCGCTCCCCTGGAAAGGACCGCCGGTTATTTTTTTATAATAATCGCAAGAAGAAAAGCGTCCTGTCTTAAAAAATATGCTTCATGTTCTCATTATACTTCGTGATCTTGAAGCGGCAATATGATTTTTTTATCGATCATATTGGGTTTGGCAAGATTGACTTCTGTTTGATAATGTCCCGATCCGTCTCTTGCTTGGGCCTCCAAAATATAATTTCCTTCCCTTGAGGCGATGAGATATCTTCCATACTGGTCAGTCACCGCCCTCGCAACTAGGCGACCACTTGAAGGATCCTTGATCCTCACTTCAGCAAACTCCATCGGTTTTCCGGTTTGGTCAATGACCATCCCCCACTTCCGGACTCCCAGACTGAAACTTCTCATGACAGCCAGGAGCAGATAGGCAAAAGTGATCAAAAAGTTCAGCGGATTCGGAAATAGGATCGTGATCACCACGTTCACAAAAAATCCCGCCCAGAAAATAACCGAGAGGATAATTCGAAGGACTCTCTTGTTGAAAAAATTGCGCAAGAATTTGTTTTTTTCAAGAGCCAATGGAATATCGAGATTCACCAGATCCGGATCAGCTACGTCCAGGATCCCTCCTTGGTAGTCGGCTTCGTAGAAGTTATTCTCCTCGGTATTATTTCGGGATATAAGAGATTGATATCCGTTTTTTATGGCCTCAAGAGCATACTTCCCCGGGGAAACCAGGAAGAAATAGAAACCAAGATTATCTGTGACCTTGCTTTCGCGACGGACTCCGTTTTCATCAAAAATACTGACTGTTGCGAGCGGGATCGGAGAACCAGTGTTCTTGTCATAGACCATGCCCCAGCCTCTTCTTCTCTTCCGGAGAAGCAGGAACCCGAAGAGTCGGAAAAGGGCTTCTTTCAGGATAAACCAGAGATCCCCGAGAGAATTTAGCTCGAAGATGATCGGGACCAATGGAAGAGCGAGAGTCGCGGCCGTGGTGGTGTTTTTGACTATTGGGTGTTGATCGATCGTGTTTTTCAATTCGGTTATTTTTTCCGCTAAGACAGTCGAGTCATTTTTCTTCCTTTTTTCAAATGTATTTTGGTCGATTCCACCTGATTGATTATTGTCTTTCCTTGACTGATCAACCGGATTGCCAATTTCTTTGCCGCTATCCGGATTGGCACTTGCCGGATCTTCGTTTGGCGATGCAGTAGGATTGCTCGTCCCGCTTGGATTTTCAGTAATGGTTTCTGACGGGGTGACAGGTGGCGTTTCATCGCCCGGCTTATCCGGAATTACCGGAAGGATCGTCCCCGTAGGATCGACCGGGTTGTCGGTCGGATTAGGATTGGTCGGATTATCAATGGGAGTGGGAGTGGGAGTGGGAGTGGGAGATGGCTGGGTTTCGGAAACCCCAACGATCGAGAGATATTTCGAGAGCTTACTGGTGGTGGTCACCCGGTAGATGATATCGGTGTCGTTTTCCGAATCCTTTTGGAATTTTAAGGCTTCCTCGGTCGTATTGTCCGAGCGGATGAATTGGATTTCCAGGATATCATTGTCTTCCTTCCATTTTTTGGAAACTCTTAAGTAAATTTTTCCTTTTTCGAGATGCTTTTGGGAAAAGGTGGGCACAAGTTTCAGGGTTTTAAAGACCATGTAATTTCCTTCGAGAAAGAGAGTCTTGAAATGACTGGAGGCTTTTCTGAGCTTTCTTTTTCTGGTCCCATGAAAGATATTTTTCTTGGTATCAGAAACATTCCTTACGGTTAGGCTGCCGTCTATATCATGAGCGTTCACTGCTTGAAGTGTGATTTTTTTTAGTCCAGTATTTTTATCTTTGCCTCTGGAAACATCGTCCGATGAGGCTTCTTCCCCAGCGCAGATATGGATATTGAACTTAAACTTTGATTGCACGAGATCGATTGAGCTTTTTTGGCAGGTGTCAGTGGGAGTGGGAGTGGGAGTGGGAGTGGGAGTGGGAGTGGGAGTGGGAGTGCTTTGGTCAATCGTTAAATGGT
>PMJF01000055.1 GCA_003157295.1 Candidatus Moraniibacteriota bacterium
TTCAGGCCGTTGCGGCTTCTTCGGGATATGCTATACTGAAAGAAAATCACAGGTCGCTGATGCCAAAAAAGAAAAAAAATAAAAAAAGAAAATCCATTTTAATATTTATGTCCATTGCGGCAGCCGTTCTTTTTTTGACGGTTTTTTTAATGTCACAAAAAACTAAGGCTCTTCTTGATGGCTGGGGAATTGGCATTTGGAACGATACTGCGGGTTATGACTTATCCAACAATGAGCAATTTTCCGGGAAGCCAGCAATCGGCTGGATAAGCTCAAGCTCAGATGTAAGTTCTTGCATTAAGGGAGCAAGCTATAGCCTACATTTTGCGGGAAATAAATCTGACATTCAGCGCGATGTGAAAGGCAAGGCTTGGTTTGGAATTGGTTCAGAGCCAGATTCAGGAGGATCATGCCAAAGCGATCTTCCATCTCTCGGCTGGCTTGATTTTGAAGCCGGAACACCTCCACCCTCTTCTTGTCCGGGAGACTGCCATGCGGCCCAATGGCATCAACAACCCGGAGGCGGCTATACTGGCTCGCTGGACGGTTGGGCGAAAATAACGTCCATGGGAGATAACGGCTGGGTGAGACTCAAAGGCGCTAATTACAATACTACAAGTGACACGAATGGCGTACTCTCGGGATTTGCCTGGAATTCCGGATCCGAAATTTCATTGGGAGGGAATTCGGGGCTCGGCTGGATAAAAATGGATGGACTCAAGATAGTGGAATGCAATATATCCTCGTGTGCCACAAAACAACTTTGCCGAGACAGTACTTTTTCAAGCTGCGACGCGAGTTTTTGCGCGGGTGGGGGATCTTCCTGCGCATTGGGGTCCGATAAAATTTCTTGGACCTGCAGTAGCGGCTGCGGATCGGTATCTTGCGACAGCGGAAATATTCATTGGGTTGATCCGGAAATTGGTGCGTGCGGATCGTTCAATGGAAATTCTATTTGTGATAAGAGCAATACTCCTTCTAACAAGTTATGCGCGACGGGTACACCTTCAACGGTCAACTATACCGCGCTTACGGCGCAGTGGACCTGTGGCAACACTTGTCCGGGAGGGAGCATTGTTTCTTGCAGTGCTAGCACCCGCTGCGGCTGGATCGAAACAAATCCGTAAAAGCGATCAATTTTTCTGACATATTACATGAAAAAAAAGAAATCAAAAAATAAAAAAATATATCAGCGGATAATGTTTTGGGCTGGAGTGCTGGTCTTTGGCATCACCCTTGGCCTAATTATCCAATTCACAAGAGCTTGGGTGGATCCTTCCGGGCTTACTCCGCCGGGTGGTGATATTGCCGCGCCGATCAATGTTGGAACGGCCACCCAAACCAAGCACGGGGGTGATATCTGCGTTGATACGAATAATGACGGCGTCAATGACAGATGCTTGAGCGACCCGGGAAGCGGAGTCGCCCGGGGTACGATATTCATGTGGTCCGGAAGCTTGGCTTCTCTCGCTTCCCAAGCTCCCGGCTGGATCCTTTGTAACGGGACCAATGGTACGCCGGATCTGCGGGACAGATTTGTTTATGGAGTATCCAATGGAGAAAACCCCGGTGCGACAGGCGGTTCACCATCCGCGTCCGTTGGCCTGGGGGGGCGCAATGATATTCGTTATGCCGGTGGCGGACCCTGGGCTGTAACCTCAGTATCTGTCTCTTACATGCCGCCGTATTACAAATTGGCCTTCATCATGAAACAGTAAGGGCCATAAGAATATTTCTCCGGAAGGACAAAATAAATATTTATCCAATTAATAAAAATATGAAAAAAAGAGTTTTAAGAACAAAAAAAACAATTCGGCGGATAATATTTTTGGCGGGTATATTGATTGTCGGAGCGATAGTCGGAATGACCATTAGATTCGGCCAGGCCTGGGTTGAACCGCCTTCAGCCGCTACACCTCCTGGGGGAGACATCGCCGCGCCGATCAACACGGGAGCGACGACCCAAACCAAGCATGGAGGCGATATCTGTGTTGACACCAATAGCGACAACGTCAACGAAGCCTGTTTGAGTACCGGAAGCGGAGGCGTTCCCCAAGGCACTGTGGCCATGTGGTCCGGAAGTTTGAGCACTATACCGTCCGGCTGGGCTCTTTGCAATGGTCGCAATGGCACGCCGGATCTGCGGGACAGATTTGTTTATGGAGTATCCAATGGAGAAAACCCCGGTGCGACAGGCGGTTCACCATCCGCGTCCGTTGGCCTGGGGGGGCGCAATGATATTCGTTATGCCGGTGGCGGACCCTGGGCTGTAACCTCAGTATCTGTCTCTTACATGCCGCCATATTACAAGTTGGCCTTCATAGTAAAAATGGCAGATGGTTGGGTAAATACGGATCTCACCGGCGGCGATCACAATCAATCGGAATGCACTTCGGCCGGCGGAACAGTGCAAACTGATGGATCCAGTCAATTCTGCAAATTTATCCGGAGTTCCTGTCCTTCGGGCTGGAGCAGATATCATAACTGGTCCACGACTGCCCCCAAATCGAAAACAGGAACAAATGATGCAGGTTGTGATCAAGCTACCAATTGCACGACTAAAAATCACACCTGGGCAGATAACGCGCAGGACGAAAGCTGCACCTATCAAAATGGCGCGCATTATTCCGGACAAACCTGGACCGGACAAACTTATTATAGCTGTAGGCGGCTTGATGACTCTGGTTCGCAATATTACCGATGTAATTTAGATGGATGTTTTAATTCCGAAGGTATATATTATTGCTATACTGGCAGCGGCGATGGTATGTATTTGGACGGTTATTGCTATGGCGGATATGCAACGGACGATTCAAACACTTACGGTTGCGGTTATAATACTTCCTATGATTATTGTTCGGCGGAGGGAGCATCCATTAACTCTGATATCACGGAGATAGGCTGCAAGTAGTTGATTTGAAATAGATTTAAAATCATTAATAGCTCTATATGGAAAAAATAAAACAAAATTTGATCCCGATCGTTTTGGTAGTCGTTTTGCTGGCTCTTGTCGGAGTGGTTATTTATCAACAGAAGGAGATCAGCAGTTTCAAAAGAGGTCCGGTTCTTAGTGAAGCAGTCAACCAAAATCCAGAATTAAAAACAAACGGACTTCCCGATTATATTGTTGATCAGAAAAAAAACGAACTGATCAATACTGTCCGAAAACTTGAGGGGACTGTGGCCGATGTGTCCGGAAGCACGATAAAAGTTTCCGCGGAGGTGATCGATCTGGAAAAAATAAAAGAAGCTGCTTCAGAAGATGAAAACACCTTTGCCAAAAAGAAAATAACATATACTGTCCGAATGAACGGCAAGACTGAGTTTATTGCAAACAAGCTAGGTTCCATCAAGGTGGGAGATACGATCAGGGTGCACACGGACGATCCGGTTTACAGCCAAAACAGCATTATGGCAACAATAGTTGTGAGTCCGGTGATAACAAACGGGCAAGCGGCCGGTAAAGATCAAAAATATGTGAGCGGTATTGTTCAAAAAATAGGAAACAACCAATTTACGGTCAAGGCTGCGGATGAAAAAGGAAATCCGACCGACAAAATATATACAATTAAAACCGGTAGCAATACAAATTTTTTGAAGCAGGAGTTTGTTATTCCGGCGAATGTGCCTCAAAAACCGCCGCAGGGAACGGATCAAAATACTCCTCCAAGTAATAATGCCCCAGTCATTCCTCCTAACCAAACAGTAGCCAGCTTTTCAGACATTCGAGCAGGCGATTCAGTAGAGGCAATATCAAGCGAATCCGTGAAGAATCAAGATTCTTTCGAAGCAATTTCCGTTGTTATATATATTGCAAAAAAATAAATTTTTACCAACATTATAGAGCTTCGCCGGGGTTTGGCCTTAGCGGGAATCGCAGAGTGGACTATTTGAAACAAAAAAAGCTTGAAAGGGACTTGATGTTTTGAGAATAGTAGCGCTGAAACACCTTCAGGCCGTTGCGGCTTCTTCGGGATATGCTATACTGAAAGAAAATCACAGGTCGCTGATGCCAAAAAAGAAAAAAAATAAAAAAAGAAAATCCATTTTAATATTTATGTCCATTGCGGCAGCCGTTCTTTTTTTGACGGTTTTTTTTGTATTCAATAAAACCTTGGCTGCCACGGAAGGCTGGGCCAAGGGGATTTGGAACGATCTTGTCATCATATCCGGTGTCGCGACCGATACCAGAATTCCAACCATCGGCCGGCTGAGCTCCAGCGCCGGAACAAGTGGCTGTCCTTTGCCTTCCGGAGTTTCTTACGGCGTTGCTTTAGATGGAAACGATAAAGATAACCAAAGGACGTTGCGGGGAGCGGGCTGGTTCGGGGTCGGTTCAAACGCGGATCATTTTTTTGATCCCGCAACAGGGAGTCCAGCTTGTCCACCCAGTTCACCAACTCTTGGCTGGCTCAATTTTGATCAAGGAGCTCCCTCTTTTTGCAATCCGGCTGACAAAAATGATTGCCATCCCGCCCAATGGAAAAAAAAGGACGGGGGAAATGGATTTGAAGGAACGATCGACGGCTGGGCGCAAATAACTTCCAAGATGCAAGAGCCCAAAGCAGACGGAACAACTGCCGAAAACGGTTGGGTAAGAATATACAAAGCCAATGTTGACAGCCAAGGCGCGATATCTGATGATCCGACAAACAAAAGTAATTTCGCCTGGAATTCCGGAAATTCCGGGCCTGCCGATGATGCTCCTGTCAATAATAATACAAATACCGGGCTGGGATGGATAGATCTGGCTGGCCTGAAAGTAAACAATTGTAACGGCTCTGTCGGGTGCTCCACAAGAGGCATGTGCCCAGGCATAAACTTTGGAGATCCAGGCGCACTTTCCTGCACGGTGGAGGAATTGTGTTCAGGAACATCAGAAACAAAGACGGTAGCATGTGATGGCAGAAAATGGACCTGCAGCAATGGTTGTGAGACGCAGTCGAATACTGTGTTTGATAAAACATGGGAGCAAGGGGAATGTGGAACTTTCAACGGTGGCTCGATTTGCGGACAGGAAGCAAAGGCTGACAGCTGGTGCAAGCAAGGAACCAAAGGCAATGAAATCCCTGGCAGTGTCACAGAAACCTGGACCTGCGGCGCGGACGCTTGCGGATCAAGCGGAAAACAGGTGACTTGTAGCGCAAAAACTCGTTGCGGTTGGATCGAAACCAACCCGTGATTTTTATAAAGTAAATCTTTTATTTTATCATAAATTTATGCGAAAGAAGAAACTAAAAGCGAAAAAATTACACCAACGGCTAACATTCTGGCTGGGAATCGTGGTTCTAGGCAGCCTCATCGGCTTGGCCGTGCAGTTCACTCGCGCTTGGGTGGAGCCGGCCGCCCCTGCCCCGGACGGAAATATTGCCGCACCGATCAACACAGGATCAGTAGAACAAACTAAAAACGGAACCGTGGCCCAGCCCGCCGATATCTGTGTCGATCCGGACGGTCCCCTTGGCCCCAAACCGAAAGTCTGTTTGGGCACCGGAGGAACCAGCGGAGGAGGCGTGCCGGACGGGTCTATTGTCATGTGGAGCGGAGCAGCAGACTCCATTCCTGCTGGATGGGTTCTTTGCGATGGAAGACACGGTTCCCCGGACTTAAGGGGGAGGTTTATTCTTGGTAGTGGAGGAGGATCAGGAGCGGGAGGTTATGGTCTTGGTACTTTTACAACTTACGTTTACGGAAATAATATTGCCGTCTATACAGCAGGCATATCGTTTCCATATTATTCCCTGGCTTTCATAATTAAAAACAGCAGTTTTGTTGGAGACACTATTATTACTGGCGGAGATCACTACGCCTCGGAATGCACCTCGGCCGGAGGAACAGTTCAGGTGGATGGTAGTAACCAATTTTGCAAATTTAGTGGCACAAATGCATCCTGTCCATCTGGTTGGGCGCAATACAAAAAATGGTCAGAAACTTCAGGTAAGACCTGCGGGGGAGTTGCTGGTGGCAGCCCTTCTTGTCCGCCCGATCCAACTATGTCCAAGCCAACTGGCCAACACGGTTGGTCCGATGCGTCTGTTTTGGCGGAAAGTTTTCTTTATTCTGACGGTGCCCGGGTGACTAGCCCAATTGATCAAAATTTATATCTGTATAATTTGTCCAGCTATCAAAGTGACTTGGCATCAATACATAACGAATATACACAAAATTATTGTGTCCCATACTATGGTTCGGGTTATTACATGGCTTGCCCAGGAGGAAATGAGCAGGGACCGTATTATGACTATGATTCGGGCCAGTATTTTACCCAGTGCTATGATAGTAATTGGTGGCAGGCAACCTATGTTTGCCGAAAGGACAACAATTATTGCGGCAACACTAATCAGCGCACCTGTTCCGCAACTGTGACAGCGGTCGGCTGCTACTAAATAAAAAATCAAAAATAAAATAAGTTTATGGAAAAAAAATATAAAATATTGCTAGTTGTCGCGGTTAGTATGGTCTTGATAGTCTTATTGTCTGTAGTTTTGATCGTTTTTTATCAGCAAAAGTCCATTAATGATTTAAAGAAGCAGTTTTTCGGAACTGGTGAAAATCAGGTGGGCGAGACTGTCGACAAGCCGGTCCAACTGTCGACAAAAGCCACAGCTGTTGAAAGCGCAATTATGGAAAGCGAAAAAAATATTGCCGGGATAGTCAAGGAAGTCTCCGGTGATAAACTATCTATAGAAGCGAATATTGTCGATTTTTCGAAGTTCGGTGAATTAAAAGATGAAGATTTTGACAAAACCATAAATACTCTCCCTAAGACCAAGAAAATATATAAAGTTTCCGTGGCGGACAATCCGGAATTTATCTCCAAAAATCTTAAGAATATCGCGGTAGGCGATACGATCAGCATAATGGCCAATGAATTGGTCTATAAAACAAATGATTTGACGGCAGTAAAGGTAATCAGTCCTTTCAGCTCGGATGGACAAGGGACTTCCTTGCCTGCCACCGGCGTTAAACCACAAGACATCAAAAGTATCTCGGGCAAAGTTACCCAGGTCGCTGATAATTCCCTGACAGTTGAAGCGATTTTCCTTGACCCGGAAAAAGTCAAAACTCAAAAAGCAATTGATCCTAAAAACCCACCCACTATCAAGAAGTCTTATAAAGTCACAGTTAACGGAAATACGGATTTCTCTTCCAAGAAGCTAACTGATATAAAAACAGGCGATATCGTTTCAGTATTTTCCGATACGCCAATTTTTGATACAACGGACTTTGTGGCTGTGAAGGTAGTGGCTTTGCCTGGCGTATCAAAACAATAGGAAAAGTTTTTCCAGCCTCTCACTAAAGCAGCTATTACTGGCCTGAATCAAAAAAAATATTGACATAAAATAATTTATTTATTGTACAATGATCAAAAGTCAGCATCTTCTTTCGATATGATATGAAAATAAAACAAAAAGCCAAGAAAAAAAGAAAAAACATTCTATTTTTCGTGTCCATTGCGACAGCCGTTCTTTTATTGACGGTTTTTTTTAATTTATCAAAAACCTTAGCTCTTAGCGATGGCTGGGCCAAGGGGATTTGGAACAACTCTTTGTTGCAATATATAAGCAGTGTTTGGCGAGTGGTTGACAATCCGGCGGATAGTCCGCCATCGATCGGCTGGCTGAAGTCGAGTTCGAACATTAAGGGTCCTTGCCTCAAGGACGGTGACTATGAAGTGTATTTCCAAAACACGGATCTGGGAGAAAATACCCGCTTTGTGAGCGGAAAAGCTTGGTTCGGTATCGGTACAGAAGCTGATTCCGGCGGCAATTGCCAGGGTGATCTGCCGTCCCTGGGCTGGCTTGATTTTGGGGCCGACCCGGGATCACTTTGCAGCGGGCAAAGCGATTGTCACGCGGCTCGTTGGCACAAAAACGGGAGCGATGATTATTCCGGGTATCTTGACGGCTATGCGCATATCGAGTCAACGAAGGAAAACGGTTGGGTCAGGCTAAGGGGAAACAATAATGGCGAGAAATACGCGGTGGCCATGGATAGTCGGGGAATTCTTTCCGGTTATGCCTGGAATTCAGGAATAGAAACCGATCCCAGTCTGGTGGGGAATCAAGGTCTCGGCTGGATAAAGATGGATGGGTTACAAATCGCCGAGTGCGATATATCTTGCGTGCCCAAGAAGCTTTGCCAAGGGAAGACATTTCCTGGATCAAGTTATACTGACACTGATTATTGCAATTCTGGTTCCACCGTTGTTCCGGATCTGGGGGGAGGGAGCAGTTTTACGAAGTGGACTTGTACCAGAGGTTGTGGGTCGAAATCATGCGAACCAGAAATAATTATCCCGGAAAATGGTCAGTGCGGTTCGTTTAACGGGAATTCCATTTGCGACAAGAATAATGTGCCCGCTGGCAAGCTCTGCGCATCCGGTACGCCGTCAACGCCTATTTATACCGCTTTAACAGCCACCTGGACCTGTGGCAACGAATGCGGAGCAAAAGTGACTTGCAACGCTTCGGCCAAGTGCGGCTGGACCGAAACAAATCCGTGATAACTTAAATATTTTAAAACTATAAATTACAAAAAATATGAAAAAAAAGAAACCAAAAGCAAAGAAAATTTACCACCGGCTGACTTTTTGGCTCGGAGTCTTGGCACTGGGGACGATTGTCGGTGTTTCCATTCAATTCGGCCGAGCCTGGGTTGAACCCTCAGGTTCGGCGCCAGACGGCAATATAGCTGCGCCAATCAATACGGGGGCTTCAAAGCAGACTAAAGTTGGAACTAAAGATATAAAAGCGGATATCTGCGTTGATGCATTTGGCAATGGAGATGAAAAATGCCTCAGTGACCTCGTTAGTTTTCCGGGGTGTACTCTGGCGGGCGGTGTGCCGACGACGATAGGTAGTCTAACCCTATGTAAATTCCCAGGTGCTTCTTGTCCTTCCGGATGGTCACAATATTTGAAATATACCGAAACGGCTGCGAGCAATTGCGTCGGAGGAGGCAGTTGCGGGACCAGTGTCACGAGCGGATCACATACTTTCGGCAATATAGATCCTGCGACTGAAGCGCAAACATATTATGATGGCAATCAGACAACGTATCAATGCAATTGTCAATCGATTTGTTCGGCTCCCTCCTGTTGTGCATATGGCGGCCATTTCGAGTCTTGTTATAGCTGCTGTGTTGGATACTACCAAGTTTGTTCTACCTGTACCGGTGATTGCAGCACTAACGCAAAGTCCTGCCTGCCGAATGTAACGGCGGTTGGATGTGTTCAATGATAATAAATTAAAATTACATATATGATATTAATAGAAAATCGAACAAAATATGTCTTAGGCGCGGTTATCTTTTTTCTGGTTTTGATCGGTGTCGTCGTTGTCTTCCAGCAAATTACGATAAACAACCTCAAGAAGGGTCAGACCGGAGAAAATGCGACAGCCTTATTAAAAAGCGCAGCCATAAACAGCCCCTTCACTGTTCAGGCAGTTAAAAAAAATCTGGAAGACACCGCAAAAGTGCTAAATGGAACCATTGCCTCAAAGCAAGGCAATATAATCACGGTTGATGCTGATATAGTCGATTTTTCCAAGCTATCCGGCCTGACCGAAGATCAGCTGCATCAAAGCCTGGGTTCTTTCCCCAAGACCAAGAAAAGATACGAAGTGTCAGTTAGCGACAAAACACAATTTGATTCTTTGAAACTCAATGAATTGCTACAGGGCATGGCAATTGAAGTTATGTCTGATGATCTTGTTTACAAAAGTGATCACTTGAATGCTTCAAAAATTACGGTTCAACCAACAACTGCTCCGGGAGTGTCATTCAAAGACAGTATATTGCAAACGAAAGAAATTGCCGGGCAGATAAAAGAAATTAATGCAAAATATCTGATTGTCAGCGTGATGTGGACAGATTTTAATAACGTAGATGGTCTTTCAGCAGTTGACCCGCTTACAGTGAAAAAGATAGCCAAAGAATATAAGGTTCTTATTGATAATAAAACACAGTTTACGGACAAAAAGCTTAGCGACCTGAGAGTCAGACAAACGGTTCGTGCGCATGCATTGGCTCCCGTCTACTCACTTAGCGAGTTTACGGCTAGCCAGATAGATGGACCCATTTTAGTAACGACGGATCTTCCTTATTTTGATGGCCATATAAGTGAAATAGGGAACAACTCTTTGAAGGTGAAAACCTCGGACAATAACGGCGGAAAAACATATACAGTTAAGATAGTGGATAAGACCTTGTTTTGTTACATGGACTCCAGAGGGGTTCCGTCAAATGAAACGGAAATAGTAACTGAGGGCAAAAATATTTCTGACTTCCAGGTTAATGATGAAGTCACGATTCTTTCCCTAACGAGAGATATTGAGAACAAATCTGAAATAACTGCTCAGAGTGTTTGTAAAAATTTGAGATAGCTGAGACTCAAATTATTTCCAAAATAATCTCCCATTATGCGAAGTGGCTTGGTGGATTTAAAGGCTTTACGCTCTTCTTTTTTGGGAAAACTCAATTTTTTTTATACTTCTAGTCTGTCAGATGACTAGTTTTATAATTCGGAAAGTCATTAGGGTTGACATTCAGAAATAAATAAATTATTATTCATTTTGCTAGATTACTGGCACTTGTTTTGTTTATGCCAACTATAAATCAACTAAAGAAAAGACCGCGCAAGGTCCAGAAGAAGAAAACCAAATCGCCGGCGATGACGAGAGTTTTCAACACGCTCAAAAATCGCCCGATCAACACCAATAGTCCCTTTAAGCGCGGGGTTTGCGTGAAGGTTTCGACGACCACTCCCAAAAAACCGAACTCGGCTCTTCGAAAAATTGCCAGAGTTCGGCTTACCAATGGAATGGAAGTGACGGCCTATATCCCAGGAATCGGCCATAATCTACAGGAGCATTCAATTGTGGTGATTCGCGGCGGACGGGTGCCGGATCTACCGGGAGTTCGATACCATGTTGTGCGAGGCGTGCTTGATGCGGCGGGAGTGACGGACAGAAAGCGAAGCCGCTCTAAATACGGAGCCAAGCGGCCGAAGGCCTAAAGTTTCATTTTTAAAATACCTATTGTGCCAAGACGAAAAAGGATTTATCGAAAAAATTGGAAACCGGATTCAAAGTTCTCGAGCCTCATCGTGGGACGATTTGTCGGCCATTTGATGCAAAGAGGAAAAAGAAGTATTGCGGAAAAGATCATCCAGGATTCTTTTGAAATAATCCACGATATGACAAAAAAAGGCGGATTAAATGTTTTTGAACAGGCGATCAAAAACGTTTCTCCACTGGTCGAACTCAAGTCCCGACGAATTGGAGGAGCGAATTATCAGGTTCCGGTCCAGGTTTTGGGTGATCGAAGAGCGACTTTGGGGATAAGGTGGATAATCAGCGCCGTAAGAGCCAAAAAGGGCAAGAGAATAGCAGAAAAACTGGCCTTGGAGCTGATCGACGCCTCCCAAAAGACGGGAGCCGCTATGAAAAAAAGGGAAGATACCCATCGGATGGCGGATGCGAACAAGGCATTCGCGCATTTTGCGTAATTTCATTACACAAAATGGAAATACTCGAGTTTCCTAAAGTTTAGCTTTAGGAGCTTCTAAAGCTAAACTTTAGGAAACTATGGCAAGGGAATACCCGATTGAAAAATATCGCAACATTGGAATAATCGCTCATATTGACGCCGGTAAAACCACCACTACCGAGCGTGTTTTGTTTTATACCGGAATTTCCCATAAGATCGGCGAAGTGCACGAAGGGGAAGCGACCATGGATTGGATGGAACAGGAAAAAGAAAGAGGCATTACTATCACCAGCGCGGCGACGACTTGCTTTTGGAAAGATTGCCAGATCAACATTATTGATACTCCCGGACATGTTGATTTTACCGTTGAAGTGGAAAGAAGTCTTCGTGTTCTTGACGGCGGAGTGGTTGTTTTTGACGGAAAAGAGGGTGTCGAGCCGCAATCAGAAACTGTGTGGCGCCAAGCGGACAAATACAACGTTCCGAGGCTTTGCCTTATCAATAAGATCGATAAAGAGGGCGCGGATTTTTTTTACTCCATAAATTCGATTTGGAACCGGCTCAATCCGAACGCAGTGGCCGTCCAGCTTCCCATCGGCCAAAGAGGCGATTTTAGCGGTGTCGTGGATCTCATGAAAATGAAAGCGCTCTATTTTGAGGGCGAAAAAGGAGAGGTCGTGAGAGTGGACGAAATTCCGGCTGAAATGGCGGAACTGGCCAAAGAATGGCGAGATAAAATGGCGGAAAAAATTGCGGAAACGGATGAAAAATTGACGGAAAAATTCTTAGGAGGAGAAGAAATCACTACGGATGAATTAAAAAGCGCCTTGAGGGTTGCCACGATCAACGTTAGACTATTCCCGGTATACACTGGCACTGCTCTTCGAAACAAGGGTATTCAGCCGGTGCTTGACGGAGTGGTTGACTATCTTCCGTCACCCGTTGACATTCCTCCGGCCAAAGGAATAAACGAAAAAACCGGCGAAGAAATGGAGATAAGGGCCGACGATAATGAACCATTTTCCGCCCTGGCCTTTAAGGTGGCGACAGACCCTTTTGTCGGACAGCTTACTTTTTTCCGAGTCTATTCGGGGACGCTTAAGGCGGGTTCTTATGTTTTAAATTCAGGCAAGAATGAAAAAGAAAGAATTGGAAGAATTCTTCAGATGCATGCCAACCACAGGGAGGAAAAGCAGGAAATTTATTCAGGCGGAATCGGTGCGTTGGTCGGAATGAAATATACCACGACCGGAGACACCTTATGCGATCCGGTCCGTCCGGTAATCCTGGAAACAATCACTTTTCCAGAGCCGGTGATCTCGATCGCGATCGAGCCCAAGACGAAAGCTGATCAGGAAAAAATGGGACTGGCGCTCAAAAAATTAAGCGAAGAAGATCCGACTTTCCGTGTTCGATCGGACGAAGAAACAGGACAAACGATCATTTCCGGAATGGGGGAACTGCATCTTGATATCATCGTTGATCGCATGAAAAGGGAATTCAAAGTGGAAGCCAATGTCGGCCGCCCCCAAGTGGCTTATCGGGAAACGATCAAAAAGACGGCTGAAGCGGAAGGAAAATATATCCGGCAATCAGGCGGACGCGGACAATACGGCCATTGCTGGTTGCGCGTGGAACCGAATGAAAAGGGAAAAGGCTTTGAGTTTATCAGTGAAATAAAGGGCGGTGTTATCCCGCAGGAATATATTGCGCCGATAGGCAAAGGTGCCAAAGAGGCGCTGGAAAACGGAGTGGTCGCCGGTTATCCGCTGGTCGATATCAAGGTAACGGTATATGACGGATCTTTTCATGAAGTGGATTCCTCGGAAGCGGCGTTCAAGATCGCCGGTTCATTGGCAGTGCAGGAAGCGGCCAAGCGCGCCAATCCCGTGATACTTGAACCGATAATGAAAGTGTCCGTGATCACGCCGGAGAATTTTATGGGAGACGTGGTAGGGGACATCAATTCAAAGCGGGGCCAGATCCAGGAGATAGAAGACCGGGGAGAAGGCAACGCGAGGGTCAAGGAAATAAATTGCCTTGTTCCGCTTTCCTCAATGTTCGGTTATGCCACCCAGCTTCGATCCATGTCGCAGGGGCGGGCGAGCTACAGCATGGAATTTGACCACTATGAAGATGTTCCAAAAAATGTGGCCGAGGAGATAAAAAGCGGAGAAAAAAAATAATTGGCAAGCAGTGATTCGGAGATCAAATCAAAAACCCCCAATTCCTAAAAATGAACATATGACTATGCTTTCTCAAGAACTAAAAGATTTGATTCGAGACGTTGGCGGGAAGTTCATTATTGCCGAAAATGGGAAGGCGCGTTATATCGCGATGAGTCTCAAGGAGTTTCAGAAATCGATCGCCGACAAGGAATCAATTCAGGCATTGACAGAAGAAGAACTTGTTGATAAGATAAACAACGATATTGCAATGTGGCGCGAAAGTCAGGAAAATGGAGGAGAAGATCTGGTCAATGAGATAGAAAAACTGGAAGATATTGAATATATTTAGATGCCTCTTGCCAAGTTTTTAAAAATAGTTTAAAATACTTTACAGGTGTTTTAATACCAAAACTTAATAAATTAGTAATTTAACGAATTGGCATGAATTCGATTTGGTTCTATGTCATTATCGCAAAGTCAAAAATATGGCGGCAGTATTTGAGCGAACAAAACCTCACGTAAACGTCGGAACGATCGGACACGTAGACCACGGAAAGACCACTCTTACCGCGGCAATTCTTCATGTCTTGAGCTTTTATGGCCAAGCAGTAGAAAAGGGAGTTGACGAAATTGACAAAGCTCCGGAAGAAAAGGAGCGGGGAATCACTATCGCTACGGCTCACTGTGAATATGAATCTGATAAAAGGCACTATGCTCACGTAGACTGCCCAGGGCATGCCGATTATATCAAAAATATGATCACAGGAGCGGCCCAGATGGATGGAGCGATCCTGGTGGTTAGTGCGACCGATGGACCGATGCCACAGACAAGAGAACATATCCTCCTCGCCCGCCAAGTAGGCGTTCCGGCGGTTGTCGTTTTTCTTAACAAGGTTGATATGGTTGACGATCCTGAGTTGGTTGATCTGGTTGAAGCGGAAGTGAGAGAATTGCTCACCAAGTACGAATTTGACGGAGATAACGCGTCTATCATTCGCGGTTCCGCCCTTAAAGCCCTTGAGACGAAAAGCAAGGATGATGAAGCGGCGAAACCCATTATGGACCTTATGGCGGCGCTGGATGAGAAAATTCCGGAACCGGTTCGCGACGTTGACAAACCTTTCCTTATGCCGATCGAAGACATTTTTTCTATCGAAGGCCGGGGAACGGTGGTAACTGGAAGAATCGAAAGAGGAACGGTGAACATCAACGAAGAAGTTGAAATTGTTGGAATTCGAGCTACATCAAAAACGATTGTTACCGGGATCGAAATGTTCAATAAGACTCTTGACAGAGGCCAAGCCGGGGATAACGCCGGAATTCTTCTGCGCGGAATCAAAAAAGAAGACGTGGAGAGAGGACAGGTTTTGGCTAAGCCAGGATCGATCAATCCGCACACTGAGTTCGAGGGAGAAATTTATATTTTGACCAAAGAAGAAGGCGGACGCCATACCCCGTTTTTCAAGGGATACAAGCCCCAATTTTACATCCGAACTACGGATGTTACGGGAGACGTGATCCTTCCTGAAGGAACGGAAATGGTTATGCCGGGAGATACGGTTAATCTGACGGTCAAGTTGATGGCTCCGGTGGCGCTGGAAGAAGGAATGCGCTTCGCGATCCGCGAAGGAGGCAAAACCGTTGGAGCGGGAGTGGCAACGAAGATCATAAAATAGTTAGTAGTCATTATCGTTAAATAGTTTTTTAATATACCAAAAGCCAGATGTCAATCAAGAAGCCGGCTGAAGAAGAGGCCAAGCAGCGGATCAGGATAAAAATTAAGGCTTACGATCACAAGGTGATAGATCGCAGCGCGCGCCAGATAGTGGAAACGGCAGAGCGGACGGGAGCGGAGATCTCCGGACCGGTGCCTTTGCCGACCCAAATTCGCAAATACACCGTGAACAAATCCACCTTTGTCAATAAAGACAGCCGCGATCAATATGAGATGAGAATTCATAAGAGATTGATTGACATTTTTAGTCCCAGCGCGAAAACTATTGACAATTTGACCAATCTGGATCTGCCGGCGGGAGTGGACATTGAGATTAAAATGTAGAATATAATCTAGTTAAAGTCCCTTTATTTCGGGATACTGAGCTAGCAATAAAATCCTTTTGGGTTTTGGCTGGATCTGGTCCAGCTTTTTGTTTAAATAAAGATTATGGCCAAGTTTATTCTCGGAAAAAAGCTCGGAATGAGCACTATATATGATGAAAAGCAAGGCGCGCTGAACGTGACCCTTGTTGAGTGTGCGTCGAATGTGATCACTCAGATCAGAAGCAATGAAAAAGATAAATATGAAGCCGTGCAGATCGGACTTGCGAAGCCAAGTAAGGGAGCAGTCGGCAAGCAAAAAGGAAAATATTCGAAGGATTTCTTCAAGATCAAAGAATTCAAAGGCGGAGCGAAAGATTTGAAGGTCGGGGATGCGCTTGGCATAGATCAGTTTGAGGTGGGTGATAAGGTGAAAGTTTCCGGAACTTCAAAAGCCAAAGGATTCCAAGGCGTGGTTAAAAGGCACGGCTTCAAAGGATCGCCGAAATCTCACGGACATAAGCATGATCTGCGGGCGCCTGGTTCCATCGGAGCCACTTTTCCGGAGCACGTCATCAAGGGGAAAAGAATGGCTGGAAGAATGGGCGGCGAGCGGTCAACATCGCTTAATTTGAAAATAGCTGCCATTGACAAGGAAAACAACATTTTGTTTTTGAAGGGTGCGGTGCCGGGAGTGAAGGGAAGAATAGTTGAAATAGTCGGTTAATTATAGAAATATGAAATTTTCGGTCCATAATCTAAAAGGAGAAAAAGTAAAAGATATGGAGCTACCAGGGTCTGTTTTTGGCTTGCCTGCCAATGACGCGCTCCTCCATCAAGTTTTTGTATCTCAATACGCCAACCAAAGGCAGGTTTTGGCGCACACCAAAGACAGGTCGGAAAGAGCCGGATCTGGAAAAAAACCTTGGAAGCAAAAAGGCACAGGAAGAGCCCGGGTAGGATCCGTTCGAACGCCGGTATGGCGAAAAGGAGGCGTTGTTTTCGGTCCGACCAAAGACAGAAATTTCAAAAAAGATATACCTAAAAAAATGAACAAGAAAGCATTGGCAGTAGCGCTGAGCGGAAAAGTGAGGGATAAGGAATTGTTTTTGGTGGACAGTCTCAAGATGAGCTCTGCGAAAACAAAGGTGATGAAAGAGGCATTTGAGAAGCTAAAGATAAATAGATCCGGTTTGATCGCGTTTTCCAAAGAGGAAAAGACGACCATGAGAGCCAGCCGCAATCTGCCGAAGATAGACAATATTGACGTAATGAATCTGAATGTTCTCGATATCCTGAACCATAAGTATCTGATTTTGAGCGAAGAAGGAGTCAGGATTTTGGAGCAAAAGTATAAATCAGTGAGCAAGAAATAATATGGGAATTTTTGATAAAATAATCGGAAAAGAAGAGGAAGAAGAATCGGCGGAAAAGCCGAAGAAAGCGGCGACGGTTAAGCTTGAAAAGAAAGAAAAAAAGCCGGTAGCCAAAAAGACGGAAGAAAAAGCGAAGGCAAAAGCAAAACCGTCTGGAAAAAAGATGATGAAAAGGGAAGAAAATATTGCCCACCGGATCATTTTGGAGCCGATAATTTCAGAAAAATCAACA
>PMJF01000050.1 GCA_003157295.1 Candidatus Moraniibacteriota bacterium
CGATCCCTCAGAACGCGACGCTCTTTGGGAAATTTTGGATCGCCATAATGTTACATCCGTTTTCAATGGACACGAACATATTGTGAGCCGAAGAAAAATTGATTCCTCCGTTTTCCCGGGCGCGGAAAATTCGATCTATCAATTCGTTTTCGGGAATACGGATTCCTTCAACCACGATCTTCCAAAGCCCGGAGTAGCTGAATATGCCAGCCAGATACAAGGAAGTTCAGGCTTTGTGAAAGTGAATGGAAAAGAGATCACGGTCGAAACAGACGCACCAGATGGAAGCCTTCTCGATACATTCTCCTTTTCTAAATAATTTGATTATATGGAATAAATTTAGTATAATGGGTGTATATATAATATATAAACATTAAGTTTAAAATCATGAAGAAAATCTACCTCCTCGCGCTTCCTGTGGCGCTCCTTGGAGCCGCTTTTTTTGTCGGTGGCTGCGGGAATCAAACGGCTAATCAAGGAGCAACTCCTTCATACGGGAACAGCGCTCCTCAAACACCTGCTCCTGCGACAAACTCTGCCTCAACAGCGCCTTCGCAGTCGGCCGATAAAACTGCCGGAGCGGTAAAGATCCGAAATTTCGCTTTCTCCCCGGCTAGCCTCACCATTAAAAAAGGCGAGTCTGTCACTTGGACCAACGAGGATTCTACTTCCCACACTATTGCAAGCGACAGCAACGTTTTTCAAAGTGGAACACTGGCAAATGGCCAAACGTTTTCTTTTACCTTTAACACAGCAGGCCAATTCCCCTATCACTGCAGTATTCATCCAATGATGAAAGCTATGATAATCGTTCAATAAATATGATCTCGGAAATTGCCTATCATACATTTTTCGGCCTACCAGTTGTAGCCTACTTGGGGATTATCACTTTACTATTACTTCTCTCAACCGCCACAGTCGGACTTTTAAACTATAGAGGTATTTTCCTTATCCCTTTTAGGTGGCATCCTCGACTGGCAATAGCTACGATTACGGTGGCCATTATCCACGCAATTCTAGCGTCGTCAATTTATCTAAAACTTTAGAGGCTAAGCGTAAAACCTATGTCAAAAGTACCAAACACTCCCGAGAACGAGGCGAAATGCGTCTGCCCACGCTGCCCGACTTGGCTAACAAATGGTTGTCCCAAGGAAAAAAATGAGCTGCTCTACTGTGCTAAAGGAAAAACCATCTGCGATCTTCCTGAAGCCGGTTGCATCTGCGGCGCCTGCCCGATGCATGAGGAATATAAGCTCGACGGTATGTATTTTTGCTTCCGTGGCGCGGAAAAATAGCTTTGATTATTTTTCTTAATAGCCTGAACAAACCTTGGCGCGCGCTAAGGTTTGTTTATAAAAAACTATGAAAACATATCTGTGCACATATTGCAAAACCTTCGTCTATGATGAAGCAGCGGGTGAACCGAGAGCATATCTTGATGCCGGCATTACTTTTGAAAATGTTCCTGAAGATTGGCGCTGTCCGGTTTGCGGCCAGCCAAAAAGTTATTGGAAGGAAATCAGCCGCGTCGAATTCGAGGAAAAAAAAGAGAAGTACGACGCGCTTTTCCCTTTGTCCACCGTAGCCAGAAAAACAGGAGGGGCGGAAAAAGATATTCCTCAAATCCGCGATAAAGCGCGGGAAATGCTTGCGGGCTTATGTGCCGCGAACAAAGTTTGTGACGGCAATCCGGACCGATTGTGCATGGGTATAAAATATGGAAGGCCCATTGGATTCGGCGGCACGGGACAGGGCCGGACTTTTGACGCTAATTTCAAAGCACTTGAGAAATATAAATTCAAAATGCGGGTGGTGAAGGAGCATAAAGAACCAGCGTTCGCGACAAAATTTTTGGGTAAAGTCATTCCGATGCCTGTTATGGTTTCAAGTATTTCCGGAACCAAACTTTCTATGAACAATTCAATGCCCGAAGCCGATTTCCAACGCGGTATGATCGAGGGCGCGAAACTTTTCGGCACCATCGGCCTCAGCGGCAACACGGTTGATTTTCCGGACCACCCCGGAATCGAGATTATCAAAGAAAATGGAGGCTGGGGAATTCCCGTTTTCAAACCCCAATCGCAGGAAAGATTATTGAAACTTTTTAAGCGTGCTGAAGAGGCCGATGTTTTCGCGATTGCCGTTGATCTCGATGGATTTGGATCCACAAACTGGGCGTACCGCGGAAAACCGGTTTTCCGAAAAAGCGAGAAGGATTTGCGTGAGTTAGTCTCCGCAACGTCAAAGCCTGTTATTTTCAAGGGAATAATGGACATCGAGGACGCAAAAATTGCCGTCGCGGTCGGTGCAAAAGCGATCGATATTTCCAATCATGGTGGCCGGGTACTTGACTATGGACAAGGCGTCGCCGAGGTGCTACCATTGATAGTTAAAGAATTGAAGGGAAAAGTGACTATTATGACCGATGGAGCAGTGCGAACCGGGTTTGACGTATTAAAGCTTTTGGCTCTGGGAGCGGATATTGTGCTCATCGGACGCGAAATGGCGCGTATGTCGCTCGCCGGCGGAGCCAAAGCCGTCGCAAAATATTTGGAATTCGTGAAAAGTGATTTGCGCCTCGCGATGCTCATGACCGGATGCGACACGCTTGAAGAAATAACGGATAAGATTTTGATAAAGGAGTAAAAGTACTTTTAAAAAAATTCAAGCAAGTCGAATTGTTTGTAATAATTTTTTGCAAATATTTTTGCTTGCTTGAAGCAACAAAAATTCAGGAACACAAGGAGAAGTTGATGGTTACATTTCCGTATATACCCGGTAAAGTGGTCGTCAGTGGCGCTAATGGAAAAAACGGTTTTGCAACAATGTGTGAGTTGAGTAAACTCCCACGCGTTAGCGAACTTGTTGGCCTGTTCAGGAAACCGCAAGAAAAAGACCGGCTCCAGCCGATGTGGAGAGCACACGAAGAAAAGCATCACAAGCATATCCATGCAACTCCGCAGTGGACTATAGACCCCCAAGAAACCCGAAACGCCCAGATCTGGATAGACTTCCGCGGGCTAAACCTCAGTAATCTCAAGAAGATCTATCCGAACATTGAAGCGGAAGCTGAAGCTCGTGGTCTGCATGAACGAGATCTGTTGCTTTTCGAGAATCTCAAAATCTCAGTGGCTGACACCAGACTGACGCTCCAGTATGCCCCGCAAGCGCTCCGTATCCAACAGGGAAATCCGGCTGATGTCCTTGTGCGATGCGGGGTGAAAATTGGATATCCGGCAGAGAGGATCATTTCGACCAGCACCCTGCTGGAATCCGATCGCCTGATCAACATTTTCAATCAGACATTTCCAGCCATCGCCATCGACCAATCCTCAGTGCTTTATATTGGCGACCATGGCGAGACCGCCGTGCCTGTTAAGAGCCGCATCTTGATAAATGGGGTAACTCCAGAAGAGATCCTAAAAACAGCCGGAATCGGGGACCCTAAAGCCAGGATGGAGGAAATATATTCCCAGGTGTTGACGGAAGCGTTTAATATCCGGGAAAAAACAGGAGAAACTCCTTACCAGGGGCCTGCAGCGATTACAGCTGAAGTGGCAGAAATGATCCTGAACCCCGCCAGAGATTCGGTTGTGTCAGTTTCGACCTATGTCGAAAAAAACCGATATTATGACCTGGAGGATATTGCCTTGTCTCTTCCAGTTTTTCTCGGCTGCGAAGGTGTTAAGGGAATTCATGAAGTTGAACTCGCTGGTAATGAGTGGATAGCCTTAAATCGATCCATCGATCACCTCGAGGAGATGAATAGGACCGCCGACAAACTGCTCGCGGAGCTCTAGTTGAGTCAGTTCTCCTTTCACAAAAGCAAAAGCACCGGCGCAGAGAATCGCGACCGGTGCATTTTTTTATAAATAACTGAATTGAAAAAATATATTTATTATTTATTTTCCGCCCATCCATTTCACTCCGCAAATTTCCGCCAAATTTTTTTGCATCGAAACCAAATCATCGCTGGATAATTTTTTTACATCATTTTTTCCAACGATTCTCGCTAGTTCCGCGATCTCTTCGGTAGATATTTTTATAAAGTTAGTTAATTTTCGGACACCTTCGTCGACATCGAGTTGCGCTGTCAGCTCTAGTCTATGCGTCGTCACGCCTGTCGGACAAAGTCCGGTATGGCAGACGCGATACTGCTGGCAATTTATTGCAATAAGCGCAGCCGTGCCAATATAGACCGCATCGGCGCCAAGTGCCAGGCATTTTGCAAAATCTGTCGAGGTTCTCAAGTTGCCTCCAGCGATCAATGAAACTTTTTCATTCATACCCAGGTCTTTCAAAATTTTATTGGCTCGCGGGATCGCCGCCCAAACCGGAATCCCCACATTATCCTTTACATAAGCGTCCGTCGCGCCCGTTCCCCCGCCGAATCCATCGATTGCTATATAGTCCGCTCCAGCTCGCGCGAGTATCCTTACATCTTCTTCGACATTTCCGCAGCCGATTTTCGCGCCGATAGGCACACCGCCTGTCAGCTCGCGTAGCCAATCAATTTTATTTTTAATTTCCTCAGGCATTTTCATGTCATGATGGTGCGCCGGCGAATAGGAGGGTTCCCCTGTCTTGAGGCCCCGCAGCTTTGAAACCTCGTCGTTCATTTTTTTGGCGGGAAGATAACTGCCTTTCCCCTGATAAGCCCCTTGCCCGAAACGAATCTCAATCGCCGCCACTTTTTTGATCACGTCTTCATTTATCCCGAATCTTCCGGTCGCGTACTGTCCAATCAGAAATTCCTTCGATTCGTATTCTTCTTCAAGTATGCCGCCTTCACCAGAATTAAAAGCGATTTTCAGATCTCTCGCAACTTTTGAAATCACTAGATGGACATTTTTCGAAGTCGCGCCAAAAGACATCCCTGCTATCATAATAGGAGAAGAAATTTTGAGCGGTTTTTTTGCCTTCGGTCCGATCACTACTTCCGTATACACTTTTTCTTCCTTATCGAGTGGAATTTTCGATATCTGAGCCGGCACAAAATGCAGATTCTCAAGAGAAAATCCGTAGCCCACTTTTTTGAGCGATCCCATCGGACGCACGATGCTCTCCCCAGTCTCCGCCAGTGTTTTTATATCCACGACAGTTTGATAAAAATCATCACTCTCACTAGTTTTCTTTTTTCGCATAACCACCTTGGCTTCACCCAAGACGTCGCGCGTACAATAGTAGATCCCGGTCAAATTATTTTCCTTCCAGACTGCGCACCCGGGACAGATACAGCCCTTCGCTTCGATTTCGCACCGGCTGTGTCCTACCTCCTCGGAACAATATAGTTTTTCTCCATCGCAATCATGCGGGTAGTTAGGGCAACTTGGGCAGAGGCATTTTTTTCGATTTTCCTCGGAGTTTTTGACTATCATATGTTTTATTAACTATAGCTTAAGTCCGCGGTAAAAAGCAAAAAGAGCTCAGTTTACGGAAACCAGTCTTTAGAACAGTTCTATTTTGACTCGAAAGCTATTCCTCCGAGACAATAGTACATCTTGTCAAGTTGATACTTTTTAAAAACTAGGCAGCCGGGGCACTTGCAGCCATTCCCTTCCTTGATGCAATTGCTCGGCTCATAGGCGCAAAAAAGACTTTCAACATGCGCTTCTTTTCCCGGTCCGTCCGGCATCAAGAAAACCTTGGTCATTTTCGGCGCAGCTTTCAAAAGACATCTGAACGGATAGCTCGGACAAAATTTGCAGCGGCAGCTGAGAAGATTAGTTTTGGTTTTTTCGACTTGAGCCATAAAATTTATGAAAAAAATTACTTGAGTAATGCAATGGCAAGAGCTGAACCCGCCAGACAATAATCGATGATCCGGCTGGCCGGCACGCTGATTTCTTTTTGAAAAAATCTTTTCACGGCCAATTGCAGAAAATTCATATCTTCCGGCAAGCCTCCCGTTTTTTTCTGTACCCTGGAGAGAACGCATTCACCGAAAATAAAAAGATGGATCCGGTGAAGCGTCACCAGAGCAAAAGCCAGATATGGGGTCACGAACAACCCCACCGAAACAGCGGCTATTATGAAAAAAACATGTAGCCAAAAAAGAATCTCCCGGGATATATTTTGAAAATCAAGGCTGATCATTTCCATTCTTATTAATACACCAAAGGGCCGTCTTTATATTTAACTTCCATGAAGCGACAATATCCAGACCTTTCCGTATTTCTTTAAAACACTTTTAAATTCGCTAATTTTCTTTTCCGAATATTCGCTTGTTTTCAGAAAATTTAGTTTGGTCGGCCAGTTGTATTTGCGAATTGAAAACTCACACTCCCGAAAAAATCTGTCCGTATCCTTGATGCTTTGGAATCCATGGTTGTCATATTTTTGCTTGGCCATTTTTTCCGCTTTCTTCAGAGTCTGACGAAAGGCCGGCCAAGATTTCTTCAAAAATTCCCGCGACTCGACTGACAAGGCCGGATCGGGCGTGATCCAGACACCGCCGTATTTTTCAACGATCCCTTTTATGGTTTTGGCAATTTTTCTTTTTTCATCATCATCAAAATAGCTCAAGAGGCCCTCGCAATAAACCACTATCTTAGAGCCGGTCTTAGCAGCCACGGAAATTTTTTTGAGAGTCGAAGAATCAAGAGCGTTGGCGCTTTTGAAAAATATATTCGACCTATTCGCGCCAATCCCCTTCATAATTTTTTCTTTTATCTTTATGATATCAGGCAGATCCGTCTCTATGTATTTTATTCTCGGATATTTCTCGGCAAGAGTTGCCCCATGAAGACTGAAGCCGGCAGCGAGTTCCAAGACGGTACAATCCGGATTTATTTTTATGAATTTTTCCAGCGCTTCTTCGCCGCCCCGATAGCGACTTTCAAATATCGGACTTGTTTTTCTGAGAACATTTTCTTCAAACAGGTGCTCAGGCGGACAGTATTTTTTCGCGGCTCGCATGAACTCGTCGGCAAAAGGCACGCCATAGAAAGTTCGGAAAATTATATGATTATATGCCGTCCGACTTATTTCTTTGTGATCGCGCTTAAAAAGAGACATGAATATTCCTAAATATTATATTTTCGATATTACTTTCTGAAAATTGTCGAAACTGTCATAAAGATAGCCTTGCCAGCCAAGTTCTCTCGCCGCCGCGATATTTTCTTCTTTGTTGTCCCATAGCATTATTTCCTCTTTTCGTATTGGCATTTTACTGGCAAGATCATTGAAAATAAATTCAAAAAATTTCTTGTCAGGTTTTTTGTAACCCATATCGCAAGATATATAAAGCTCATCGAATATTTTTTCAAAGCCCATTTTTTTCCGAATATATTCCGCCCTGTATTTTTCTTGTTTGGTCCCAAGACAGCATTTCACGCCTTTGCCCTGTAGCCTCTTGATCTCCCCTATAATACGTTGGTCAATATAATGTTCGGATTTGAACCACCAGACAAGGAGTTCGTCCACGGTGCCATTCCATTTCCAATCCTCGAGAATAGGTTGCAGTATCTCTTTGAGATCTCTTTTCCCCACAACGCACTCCTGAAATATTCCTTTGAAAAAAGGCACCATCGACTCATTGTAAATGCCGAATTCTTTGGAATACTGCACACTGAAATATTCGGGCGAATTTATCACGACACCATCGGCGTCAAAGATGATCGCTTTTATGTTCATAAACCATATCTTAATTATATAATCTTATTTTCCCCGCCTATACCATCAGAGGTGAAGTTACTTTCCCAGTTACGTAATTCTGCCCCTATCCTATCCCAAACTATTTTTTTTATCAAGAAAAAAAACATACTGGATGCCAAATAATTAATACTTTATACTTAACACATGCTAGAAACCTGGCAGCATCTGCCCGAAAAATTAAACCCAATTGCGTTTAGTGCCGGATCGGTTCAAGTTTCTTGGTACGGAATAATGTATCTGGTCGCTTTTGCGATTGTTTATTATTTGGTCCGATACCGAATCCGGACGGAAAAGCTTGGCATTTTGTTTGAAACGGTCCAAGCTTTTTTTCCCTGGGCAATTGTCGGTCTTTTGCTCGGAGCGCGGATCGGGGATGTTTTGATTTATGATTGGAGTTATTTTCAAAATCATCTTTCGCAGATTTTTCTGCCGTTTGATATATATAATCATTGGCAATATATCGGGATTTACGGGATGTCCTATCACGGCGGACTGATCGGCGTGGCGCTCGCCTTTTATATTTTCTGCCGCGTGAGAAAAATATCTCTTCTGGAATTTTCCGACCTCTTTGCTCCTGTTGTGCCGATTGCCTACACTTTTGGCCGATTGGGAAATTTCATAAACGGGGAATTATACGGACGAGTCACCGCAAAATTTTGGGGAATGTATTTTCCGGCTGATTTCACGGGCCAGCTCCGTCATCCGTCGCAACTGTACGAAGCTTTTTTTGAAGGAATATTTTTGTTTTTTATTATTTGGATCATAAGAAAAGGATCCTGGCGGACAGGATCTCTCACAGCGCTCTATTTGATCGGATACGGAACCGTCCGATTCTTCATTGAATTTTTCCGCGAACCGGAAATAATTTTTAAATTATTCTCTCTAACACTGACCACGGGCCAATGGCTGTGCCTTTTTATGGTTGTAGCCGGAATATTATTGCTGAATAAAAGGCTAATAACTAAAGTTTCCAAAAGGCGTGCTTAGCTCCACTTCATTTTTACCTTTTGCCCCTTCGCATTTCCCAAGTTCATATGACTCAACACCGGTTTCTTTGGAAGCGGAAGCGATGGCCTCTTTCAGGATTCCGCCTTCGCCCGATCCGACCACCTCAAGGCCGATCCCCATGTTGAAAGTCACACACATATTCTCCCAATTTTCTTCTGATTCGCTTTGGATCAATTTGAAAAGCGCCGGACATTCTGGAATTTGCTTTATATATCGAATATTGGTTCCCAGGCTGCGTATCTTTGTTAGCCCTCCGCCGGTATTGAGGCATAAACCATGAAGCAAATGGAGTGCTTTTTTCTTTTTAAGCTCTTCGATCAAAAGTTTTATCACGATCGCCCATTGGCGCATGGGAGAAAGAACGGCTTCGCCGACTGTCATCCCCAGCTCGTCAGAATAATCCGTAGCCTTAAATTTTCCTTGGTACTTATTGCTTCCCGCGAGAAACGGATATTTTTCATTATAGCTCGCATCCATGAGACAGGTTCTGGCAAAGGTGAGACCGTTCGTCATCATTCCGGAATTCGGTTTATCCTCCCACTTGGCCTGCCCGGCGCTGGAAAAACCAAAAATCAAATCCCCCGCTGCAACATTTCCCCGGATAATCTCCGCTTCCGGAGCGGTCGCGCGAACATCAATATCGATGGCGTAGGAATTGACCTGATCCGGAAGATCAGCTGTTTCCCCGCCCAGAAATTCAATCTCGAGACCGAACTTTTCATAGAGCTCGATCATTTTCAAAAATCCCAAGCCCAGCTGTTTCAAGATGATGTCTTTGGGAACATTTTTGGAATTGATGTTGATGACATCCGTCACTTCGTAGGTATCAATGAACCCGCTGGCTGCGATATCGCCCGTGTTTGAAGAAAGCGCGTCAAAAATTTCTTCCTGAAAAATTGTTTCGTCGCCGGTTTCAAAATAGTGGAGGCACCGCTGGATGCTTTTGCTCCCGCTGCCGTCGGAATGCTTCACCTTCACCCAGCCCGGATTTTTCTGGTCGCGCGCCATCACGCAAAAAGCGTTCGGAAAATCATTTTTCACGATTCGCTCAAACACTCCCCGCACGCTGTCCTTATGCGGATCAACTCCCAGTTTTTCATAGATACTTTGCTTGGGCATAATAGTCGCTTAAAAAAACCATACTAGTTGCGTTCACACCACTCCCGCGCATTTTGGAACATTTTGAGCCAGGGAGAGACTTTCCAGTTTTTGTTTTGCTCTTCCGGGAGATAGGGCCATTGCCATTTGAGGAACACGCGTTCCGGATGCGGCATCATCGCCAGGTGCCGGCCGTCCGGGGAACAAAGCGCCGCAATTCCATCAAGAGACCCGTTTGGATTAAAGGGATATTTTTTGGCCGTCTTGCCTTCGTCATTTGAAAAAACAATCGGAGCCAATTTTTTCTTTTTGATTTGCTGGAAAATCTCAGCGTCCGGACAATAAAGCCGTCCTTCTCCGTGAGCTATCCAAATTCCCAGTTTCGAATCTTCCATTCCCCGAAGCATCATGGCCGGGCCTTTTTTGATTTTCACAGTCAGCCACCTTGATTCAAACCGGCCGGATTGGTTCCGGATGAATCTCGGCTGTTTCTCATCGGGCGTGCCCTTGAATGGCACCCAGCCGAGAAGCGCCATCAACTGGCAGCCGTTGCAGACTCCCAATGAAAAAGTGTCTTTTCGTTCATAAAATTTATCGAACATCTCCCTTATTTTTTCGTTGAAGCGGATTGTGCCCGCCCATCCTTTGGCACTATCCAAAACATCTGCGTAGGAAAATCCCCCCACGAAAACAAGACCCCGAAAATCATCAAGGCTGATTTCCCCGTTCAAGAGGTCATTCACAGTAACGTCCCACGGTTCAAACCCAGCCGCGAAGAAAGCCGAGGTCATTTCTCGATCTCCATTACTCCCTTCCTCGCGAAGAATGGCCACCTTGGGTTTCTTTTCCGCCGCAATAATTTCATCCGGTGTTTTTTCTGAAATAAAAGATACTCGATAGCTTAGCCCTTGGCGATCATGTCTTTTTGATTGCTCCTTGGCCAGCACTGGATTCGTTTGAAACTGCTCCAGCCGATCGCTGGTCGCTTCCCACCATTTGAGAAGGTCTTTCGTGCTCACTTCCAATTCCAACTTTTCCCCGTTATATATCTTGAAATATTTTTCTTTCTTTGTTTCGCCTATTGTCTCAAAAGATAAATTTACTTCGCTAAGGAGCGAAATTATTTTATCTTCGTTTTCCGGCAGATATTCGATCACAAATCCCAATTCTTCCGAGAATAGTTTTGAGACCAGGTCCGCACTTTCCTCAAGCCTGATTTCAGCTCCACAATTTCCTGCCATCACTATTTCAGATATTGTCGTCACCAGCCCCCCGTCGCTTCTGTCATGGCCCGCCAGTATCAGGTTTTCTTCTATCATTTTTTGCACAGAGAGAAAGGCTTTTTTGAGCTTTTCCGGATTTTCAACATCAGGCGAGACATTTCCGATCTTTCCAAAAATTTGAGCCAGGGCCGAGCCGCCCAGGCGATTTTCACCAGCCGAAAGATCAATGAACATCAGTCGGCTCTCGCCCGGCCTTTTGATGTCCGGCGTCATAAGTTTTTCGATGTTAGGCATGGTCGCGTAAGCCGACACTACCATCTGTCCCGGCGCTTTCACCACTTCTTCTCCGACTTTGGCCGCCATGGAGAGACTGTCTTTTCCTCCATCAACTGCAATTCCAAGACTGATCATGATATCCCTCATTGAAACGGCCGCGTCATAAATATTCGCTCCCTCTCCCGGTAATTTGGCCGCCCACATCCAGTTGACCGAGCACTTGATATGCGACAAGTCACTTATTTTCGCCCACATCATGTTGGTAAGCGCTTCGCCCACCGCCATTCTCGCTCCCGCCTTAGGATCGATCAACATTTTGATGGGCTGCTCGCCGATGGCAATGGCCGTTCCTGTTTTTCCAAAATGGCTTTGGGCCACCACTGAAACATCCGCCACCGGGAGCTGGAGCGGACCCGCGCATTGCTGACCCGCGATAAGTCCCGTCACACTCCGATCAACTTTCCGTACCAAATATCCTTTTGATCCAACTGACGGCAAGCGAAATATTTTTCTGAGCGCGTCTTTGATCTTGATATTTTTCTTCAAGATGAACGGCTTCAACTTCAGAGGCTTTCTTTTGATCATGAACTTTTTCTGGGGCATGTCGCCGAGAATCTTTTCAAGCTCCAGATTCACCGGTGAGGAATCATCTTCGCCATCATGGAGAATTATCTTTCCGTCTCCCGTAATTTCTCCCAGCACTTCGCAGCTTACTCTTTCTCTTTGGCAGATCGACTGAAAGCCTTCCAAGCGCTCCGGCCGGATGAGAAGAGCGTTGCGTTCCTGGTATTCTCCGCCCCAAATTTCAAGAACGGACATAGTCTTGTCTCCCAGTTTAATATTCCTAATTTCCACTTTGCCGCCAATCGGATCAACCAGTTCCGTGACAACGTTACAAGGTCCACCCGCTCCCTGATCATGGATGCTGACAATCGGATTATCGCTGCCCAACTCCACACAGGCTCTGATAACCCGGTTCATTTTTTGCTCCATTTCGGCGTCTCCTCTTTGAACCGCTGAAAAATCGAGCTCCTCCTTATTCTCTCCCTGGATCATACTTGAGGCCGAGCCGCCCCCGATTCCAATGCGATAGGCTGGACCGCCGATCTCAATAATTTTCATTCCTGCTTCCGGTTTTTCTTTTTCAATATGATGCGAATCTATCTGTCCCACTCCTCCCGTAAACATAATAGGCTTGATCCACTCTCTTCTTTCGTTTTTATTGAGTTTTATCCCGAAAGTTCTTACAAAGCCCTGAATAAGCGGCTCGCCAAATTTATTTCCATAATCCGAAGCTCCGTTACTTTCTTTGATGAGGATCTCGATCGGCGTCGCCAGATTCGCTGGATAATCAAAGTCTTTTTTTTCTCCACCGATCTTGTGATTGTCAATATTCAAACTCCCGGTACAATAGCCCGCCGTTCCGGCGATCACCAAAGCGCCCTTCCCTGTCGCCTGGACATCCCGGATCCTGCCTCCGGTTCCTGTTTCAGCGCCGGGAAAAGGAGCCACTCCCGAAGGAAAATTGTGGGTCTCCGCGGTGAATATCGGGTGATAAGTTTCTTCTTGAAAAGCAAAAGGGGAGGATTTTCCTGATTTTTCCGGCTTTATAGTTTTTATCTGGTATCCTTTTATGGCGCTGGAATTATCCTTGAAGGCGATAAGGCTGTTTGAGGGATTGGCTTGGAGCGTGGATCTCACCACATCAAGCAAATTTTCCGGCATTTCTTTTCCGTCGATGACCAAACGCCCTTTGAAAAACCAATGGCGGGAGTGTTCGCTGTTGGCTTGCCCCAGCTGGAAACATTCCACGTTGGTCGGATTTCTTTTGAAGTCTTTTGTGAACAGGTCGAAATAAAATTTTATATCCCAGTCGTCCATGCCAAGCCCGATTTCTTTGTTTATTTTCTTGAGCTCATCAATTCCATTTTCAAGAAGCCTCACTTCGAACACTTTTTCAGGCAAAATTCCGGTTTCGAAAGTTTCCAGCGGTTTTTCATAAACACATTCCGTCATTCGATCATGGCTCGCTTGGATAAATTCTTTTACGTCCGAATCTTTCGGCAATACGCATCTTTTCGATTTTTCGATTCTCGTTATTTTTTTAATGCCGCAGGACCGACAGATGGAAACAGCGTTCGTTGAAAAAGCTGACTCAAAATTCATCCGCGGACCGATCTCAATTATTTCGCCTTTTTGCGGATCAAGAAAAGAGCTCCGGCTCAAATTTTCCGGCTCAAAAGTTTCCGCAAAAAGCCATCTCAAAATTTTTACTTCACTTTCCAGGAGGGGCTCGGCCGTTTCAATATAAAAACAATTCTCCTTATCCTCCCCATTTTTTTTATAAAATCGCTCCATATATTCCTAGCTATTTTTTATTTCTCTTTTTTAGATATATAACAGAGGGAAAAAATGATCTAGGCTTTTTTTCACTTCCCTGAATGAAATTTATCCGCTTCAAGTTTCGCCTTGTCCATCAGTAGCTTTTCTTCCGGTGTTTTATAGATCAGAGGAACCGGAGATGACTGGGCCGCATTGGTGGCAAGCCGATAGAGAGCCTCGATCTGCACTTCATACTCGATGGGCAAAAAGCGCTGCGCCATTTCAGCTATAGTTTCGCCCTTTCGGATATTCTCAAATCTTACATAAATTATATCTCCTTGATCGTAATCGGGATCAACGACCTGGCAAAAAATAGGCACCGGACGCCACTCGCCAATCATTTCGCAAAATCGGATATGGGCATACAACCTGCGTTCCCCGTACATATATTCTCCGCCCGGTCCCAAGTGCTGGTTAAGCCCCTTGAACTGTTTCATCACGCTATTTGGAGTAAGCGGCATCCAGCCCAATTGGTGAAAGTAATCCGGTTTGTACTCCCCCAAAATTTTCAAGAGCTGCTTGCCGAGATCTCCTTTCGCCCGGCTTACAAGCCTGATGTCCCGTTCCGGAAAACCTTCATCCATCGCGTTCTGGATCCCGGCCGCCTTGGAATTATTGCAAATAATCGCCACGGTTTTCACTAAGCCATCAAGCTTGCCGCCCGGCTTTTGCGCTTGCAGAACCGCTAAATTGGTAGTACCCGAACCTGAGATCATGTTGACGGTTTTTAGCATAAGATTTCCAGTATTTTCTTAGCTCCTCCTGAAAATATGCTAACATTCGGTGTGAATAATCGCAAATACCGCCGTACATTGACAAATACGGCTGGAAATGCTAATATTTCTTCCAGTTATCGGATTAGGCGTAGTATCCAAATATTACTTTATATAAGGAATACGAAAAGTCGTCGCCTAAGTGAGAGCTATCTTGAGCCAAAAAAGGCTTCGGGATTATTAACAAATTAGGCGAGACGAAAAATGGATTATCAAAATCGTCCCCAAAGGCAGATGTTTGATGTCACCGAACTCAACATGAAATGTGCTGAGTGCGGAGTAGACATCAAAGAACTTCCTTTCCAGCCGACCCAGAAAGACGACGGAACTTATGGCAGAATTTATTGCCAGGAGTGCAACCGAAAACGTCGAAGAGACACTGGCGGCGGAAATCGCGGGGGCTTTGGTGGTGGCGGTCAACGAAGAGACCGATACTAATCGAAATAGAAAAACCGTCCCCCTGCGGGGGACGGTTTTTTATTCCAAAAGAAGTCTAGTTTTAAATAAATCCAAAATGCTTGAGCGCCGGCAAGATATTCGGCGCCAGGCTTTCTTTTTCAAGATCCGCAAATGGAATCCATTTCCATTCGCGAATATCCGATCCGGGCTTGATCTCGCCTACTCTTTTAGCCAGATAATGAACCAGAATGACATCGCCTTTACCCTCTTTGGTTTCTTTGACGGTGTGAAATAGAAAGGGTTCTTCAGCGAGAATTTCGATCTCGATGCCCATTTCTTCCCTGGCTTCCCTCCGCGCGTTTTCGATGAGACTTGCATCGAAGTTTTCCACTCTCCCTCCACAGAACTTCCAAAAATCCGTATCCCCGTGCTGGTTCAACAACGCCTTGTTATCCTCCACGATCACCGGGCCGGAAGCGATGACGATTTTTTGCATAAATTTTCCATTCATTCTTATCTATTCTATACTATTAGCATAAATACTATATTCTTTCAATGAGCAGAAAATTCGGGAAAATTATTATTTTTGTTGCAATAATCGTCGTTTCCGTCACGCTGTATTTTACTTTGCACAGTCGAAAAGTAGATAACAACAATATCCAGACAAATACAATCGCTCCTGTCACCCAAAACCAGCTGGAAGTGCCAAGAGCACCTAGTCCGGAAAACAAAACTAATTATTCTCAGGCTGATCCCGCCCAAAGCAACATGGTTACGGCTGCGCAAGATAAGCCCGTCCCGCAAGACGCGTCCTCGAAACCAACTGCTCCCGCTAAATATCTCCTGGATATGCCTTTCTATTCCCAAGCTCCTCTTGGAAAATGGGATGCTGTCCACGAAAACACCTGCGAAGAAGCATCTGTTCTCAACGCTGGATTGTACCTCCTCGGGAAAAAAATTTCATCGGCCGGTTTTGATAATGAAATGATGAATATAATTGGTATTGAGAAAAAATTATCCATTAATTTCACCGATTCGACCATCGCTGAAACCAAACAATTTTCGGAGGCTTATTTTACCGGTAAATTACAAGCAAAAATAATTAATGATCCAACGGCCGGTCAAATAGAATCCGAAATTGCCACCGGAAATCCCGTGATCGTGCCGCTCGCTGGCCGCGATATCGGAAACCCGAACTTCACTCCGCCGGGGCCAATTTATCATATGCTCGTCATTAAAGGCTACGACAGCCAAAATTTCATTACCAACGACGTGGGAACCAGAAAAGGCAACTCGTACGTGTATAAAAAAGATGTTATTATGAGAAATATACATGACTGGAACGAAAAGGATATACACTTGGGGACAAAAAGGGTTCTGGTATTGATGAAAAATTAGAAATTCGGGCAAAAAATAGACTTGCTAAAAATATCCCCTTTATATAAAATGAAGGATACTAACAGCTAAATTTATTATTGATGTATTGTCTTGTTGATTTTCGAAATCGCCCCCAATACAAACATACTTTTCGCGCTCTGGATAAAGCCAAAGAGTGCCTCAAAAAGATCCAGAACAATCCTCTGGGAGCAACCGTGATCTACGCTGACGGGCGAAGAGAATATTTTGAAAATGGACTACCTGAAGGCTATTCCGATCTGTCTGAAAAATCCGCTTGCATCAAAAAGGGTTGCCACGTGAAATACAGGATACGCCGGTATAGCGCATTAGATGGGTTGGTAAAAACCACTGGAACCGAAACAAAAAATATTCCGAATTGGAAAGAAAAGTCGATTTTTTCCCTTTTTATGCTGGGTAACCGGAAATTTTACGCCTGTTTGATCGTTCTCGCCTTCTTCGCCTTCTCCTCTTCTTTCTTTTTTCAGAAGCAATTCGGGCCGGGCGCCGCCGCCCAATCCGGCGATAATGGGGAAGTTCAAGGCCAGGTTGCCGGAGCTATGGACTCAAGGGTTAGCGATGATCAGGAGGGACTTGGAGACAACAGCCCTCTCCAGCTGGCTGACACGGATATTATCATGAGTCTGCTTGGGAAAGTGGAAGAAAAACAGCATTCAGTTTTCCAAAAAGAAATTTTGGGTTATATCAAGGGAAAACCAATGGAAAACATGGCTCCCTATATCGCCAAGCAGCCCAGAATGGTCGCCGCCTTCATCGTGGGAATCGCCATGAAAGAAAGTAAGTTCGGATCATATGCTCCGCATGACTCAAGTGGACGCGATTGCCACAACTATTGGGGATACCGCGGACCGGAAAACACGACGGCTTCGGGATACAGCTGTTTCAACACCCCGGAAGCGGCTATCACCGCCGTCGGGAGGAGAATCGCCCGACTCGTCGACCAAGGAGCCAGCAATCCGTCAGAGATGGTCGTCTGGAAATGCGGCGCGTCCTGCTCTTGGGACAACCCCGCCAACGTCCGCAGCTGGATCGCCGACGTGGGAATCAATTTCTATAAGCTGAACAGCAAACAAACTTCATAAAGGTATATCTCTGTCAACCCTTGACAGGGTTTTGGGGTATGCTAGGATAGCACTTGTGCAATGAGAAAGGGGTATATGTGATACGCCTTTTTTTGATGCTCCGCCCGTCGAATATATGAAAATATTAAAACCGGGCTGCAAGCTAA
>PMJF01000001.1 GCA_003157295.1 Candidatus Moraniibacteriota bacterium
CCTTGTCTCTTTCTTTTTCATAAACAACCTCTTTTTCAAGCACACCGCTAGCAGAATCCCTTGCTTCTTTTTGAATCGACACAATATTTCCGCTGGCGTCGTAATTAAAAAGAAAGTCAAGCTTCTTCAGGCCGCGGCAATCATCACCGCCAGTCGTTTCATCGTGGACTTTTTTCGCCTCCACGCCATAGGCCCTGATAATTTTTCCATTTTCATACTCAAACATAACCTGACCAGCCCGGTCATCTGAAACAAGAGCTTGATCACGATCAAAATCGCTTCCCTTAAAATACCTAACGGATTCGATATTTCCGTCAGAATCATATGCATATTCCTTCTCAAGATTATCTTCAGACCTTTCATAGTCCTCCGGCGAGCTATTGCTGTTATCCTCTTCGACGCGTATGACTCTGCCCTTATCATCGACATATTTTCGAAAACGATAATGATTCGGATATTCTCCGTGTCCTTTTTCTTCGGCAAGAATAAGCTTATTTTTATCTTCCTCCGTCAGATATTTGAATAATTCTTGCCTTATTTTCCACATATCCACGGATTCCCAACCACCGTTTTTTGCATCCACCGACTCTTGTTTTTTCTCTTTTTTTACAATACTTGATATATTTTCTCCAAATCCAGGTTTCATATTTTTTATAAAAAATTATTTTTATTCATCATAAACCGGATCAGAATACAGTATTCCACTCATCGTGCCTTGAAGCTTTTTGGTTCTGTCTCGTAATTCAGCCAAAGAAATTCCATCCCTTGCATCATTTTGGGCGCATTTTTCAACATTTTCTTTAAAATTATCCAGCAGTTCTGCCGCATATGTATAACCGCGCTCTAGCCCATCATTCGACAGCACATCTCTCAAGATGTAAAACAAGTTTCCTGCGAACCATTTATAGCTAGATTTGAAAGTAGCTTCTTCTATGTTATTCATCTCGGCCTGCCTCCGGTATCCTGAGATCTTATCCGCGCAATAGCGAATTTCCTCCAGCATCTTTTTTTCTTCCACATTCAGACCATCCTCCCAGGAATTTTTTTCATCTTTTTTATCAGAAAAAGATTTTTCACTTTTTATATTTTCTCCGAATCCTGGCTTCATACTTAAAAATAATTTGATTACAATTAAAGTAAGTTATTTTTTAACAATCAGCGGTTTCAGATCTTCCAGTAATTCCACACGAATCTTAGCCATCAGCTGCACGACCATGGCCTGAAAATTAGGAATTTTTTGACTGATGTCAAAAAGGAGTTTTTCAGGATTAGGCTCCGCTTTTTCCATGTCTTCCCTCACCTCCATGGCCTGCTCAGGAGAAAGTACGGAAATAATTTCCAAAAATAATCTGGCATTCACGCGATCGTTAATAGTATTCAATAATTTTTTATATTGCTCGCCATCACTATCGCCGATCCCCAGATCTGACAATAATTCCGCCGAAAATTCTTCGATGATGTCCATTTTTTTATTTTTAATTAAATAATCTTATATTGCGTGCACCAAACCGCCGGTTGAATATGTCGCGGCTAATTTAGATATCTTTTTCCACAGCCTCCCCAAGGTCGGTAATCCGGTGGCGTTTATGCCCCCGCGGACAAAGGCCTTGGAATACTGGCCGAGTTTTCTGAAAAAATTGTTGGAATTTTTCAAATATTTGGCGACAGGCTCAACTTCCTTGCCGATCTCAGTTTCAAAACTGGCCAAAATAGCCGCCGCGGTTTTTAGGTCCAGATTGATGATTTCCTGTTGGCCGCCTATGATCGCTTCGATGATTTCCTGCTGTCTTTTCAGCTCTTGGTCCAAATCATCGCCGACAACGATCAATGGCCGTAGAGTCTTCTCGCGCAAAAGTTCGATTTTGACCGATCGTACCGCTCCGACAAACATAAGCCACTCTTCATTGCTCATTTTAAAATTTTTGCCTTCTGTCTGGACGATTTCATCATGCAAGGCGATGAGTTCCAGGCGCGGATCAAATCCATCCTTGTCTATATCTCTTTTGTCTTTGGTTTCTTTGATTTTTGTTATCAAATCATCGATCCTTTCAAAGCTTTTGTTTTTCTTCTTTTCCCTGTACATTTCAACAGCCCCGCCGATCAGCATACTGCCTCCCAAATAGCCCAAAGCGCCGGCCGGAACAATCACTGAGTACCCAGTCAAGCTGGCTATGGAATCAATCAACGGGCGGATAATTTTTTCATTTAACGCGTTCGCTGTTCCGCTTACGGTTTGATTATAAAGTTCTTGCATTGGCTGGGCGATATATGCTTTCAAGGCCTCTTTGCCGGCTCCGAATAGGCCGGTAGCGCCAGCGTCAGGTTTCGCAACCTCGGTCAGAAAACTTTTGGGATCGACTGCCCAAATACCGGAGAGGTATGTTTTCATTTTTCCGGAAATATATTCTTTGGCCGCGCCGGCCAGCTCCCAGCCGGCAAATACGCCCGCCACCTTTGCCCCCAAAGCAGAAACCGACCAAAGGCCGGCCTCCTTGATCGACGACAGGATTCCTTTTTTATTGTTGTCTTGCAACACTTTTTGCAGCAACTCGACGGAATTTTGATCAAAGGTCTGCAAGGATCCGGTTTCCAGCTGCTCGATGAGAATCCGGACATTTTCATTGTTCAAGGTTTCTTTGTTTTTCAGTTTATCCAGTTCCTCCGGTGAAAGCGGCTTTTTTTCTTCCACCTTCACAGGCAAAAACTCTTCCTTATCCTTCGAAGAGTCTGACAATTCTATCGCTTTTGGCTCCTCAACTTGAGGAGCCTCAGCCGCCTTTTTCATTAAGCTGCCTTCGGAAATCATAGGGGAAATTTTGTTTTAATAAAGTATGTTTGGTTTATCTAGATCAATCTGAGAACCTACTGATTCCCAACTGTCACCGACTTTGATAAATGTGTATTCTTTATTCCACGGCTTCAAATTGGGCACGTAACCCGTATTATGATCAATTAAACCTCCTGGTACTGCCTCAGTTGTACGCACCACAACCTTGACATCGGATTGTTTTTCTATATTATTTATCGTAACTCCCTCAGTAATTCCCGCTTTAGAAAATGCGCCCTTCAGCGAATCTTGCTCTTCTTTTGAAAGCCCGCTTTTGTCCCAGACTTCAGCGTTTTTCTTTTTCCAACTTTCCTTGAAGGCATTCACGGTTTCGATTGATTCCTTCTTCTCCCATGCGCCATCGGGTGAGTTTCGCTCAAATTTGATAGTCAATCTCTTGAAGCTACCGGCATTTGAATTTTTATTATATGCAATTCGTATTTCACCGCCGCCATTCTGACTCTCCGCTGGAATAAACTCTTCCACTTCTGATTCATCAGTAAGATAAGGTCGCACTTCCTCCCGAAATTCCGCTGGGACTTTCTCGAGTTCTTTTTCTGGATCCTTCTTCTCAGGCGCATCAGGCGCAAACTCTGGTAGATACTCATTGATTGGCCGAGATTGTCGCCCCACCGGATCTTCTTTTCCCTCTGCTACTGGCGGCATTTCTCCAAATTTCATACTTTTTTGTCCGCGGATCAGCAACGAATTGCCGGAACGGCGGATGATTATTTACTTTAATTTATTTTAGCATTTTTCAGCATTTGTTCATACATCGTCCGCACCACTACATTGATCATATTGACAATGGCCACCATATCCTTATCCTCGCGCAGTTCGCCTGTATTTGGATCCCGCACGCTTATTTCCGCCAAAAAATGGGCAAAAA
>PMJF01000034.1 GCA_003157295.1 Candidatus Moraniibacteriota bacterium
CAAAGCCTCGATCTCGGCTTCTCCTGCGCCGGTAGTTATTCATAGTTCCGTAACCGTTACCATTACTGCCGCTGATCTTTATGGGAATCCGCTTAGTTCGGGAGGAGCAACCGTTACTGTATCCGTCGCCGGAGCCAACTCCGCCACACCTCCGATAACTGATAACGGAGATGGCACCTATACGGCGAGCTATACTCCGACCAATGTCGGAGAGGATCTCATCACCGGAACAATGAACGCCTCCCCAATTGGTGCTGACGCTGACGGAACAAGCGACGGAACTTTCCATCTCGCTGTCGATCCGTTGCCGATGGATCATTTTGTGATCACCGGATCGGCTACCCAGGAAGCCGGGGCAATGCAAACGATCACTATCACCGCCAAAGACGCCGACGGAAATACTTTTACTAATTACACCGGTGACCACCCTCTTTCTTTTTCCGGAGCCTCAAACTCTCCCTCCGGAAACCATCCCAAAGTGACAGACAAAAATGTTGCCGACGTGAATTTCGGTTCTCCCGCCACTCTCACCTTCACGGCTGGTGTTACTATGACCGACATGACCCTTTACAAAGTGGAAGCGGCCGAGATCGAAACTACTGACGGCATTTACTCGACCACCTTTGATGAATCGTATGATCTGAACGTTGCAGTAACGGTGGCCGGAACGAACGCCGGTGCCTCTTCTATATCCGCGAGCCCTTCACCCGTAACGGCCGGGAATCAAGTCACCATAACGGTGACGGCTAATGATGCTTATGGAAATCCGGAAAGTGTCGGCGGAACCACGGTTATCCTTTCCGTCGCCGGAGCCAACTCCGCCACACCATCCGTTACTGACAATAGCGACGGAACCTACACAGCGCATTACACGCCGGTCCATTCCGGAACCGATCTCATCACGGGAACTCTCAATTCGGCGGCTATTCAAAATGACACCGACGGAACAAGCGACGGAACTTTCCATCTCACGGTAACGGCTGGCACCGGCAGCGGAACCTATTCGATAATCTCCGCCACTCCCGCTCCGGTCACAGCCGGAAACCAAGTCACGATCACTATCACTACTTACGACCAATACGATAACCCGAGCTCAATTGGGGGAGCGTCAGTTATTCTTTCCGTCACCGGTTCCAACTCTGCCACTCCTTCCGTCACCGATAACTTGAACGGCACCTACACGGCTGTCTATACTCCTACTCATGCCGGGGAAGATCGGATAACGGGCAGTATCAATTCCTCCGCTATTCAAAAGGATGCCGAGGGGACGAGCGACGGAACTTTTCACTTGACCGTAAATACCGGCGGCGGCAGCGCCAGTCATTTCGAAATCACAGGAGCCGCCTCTCAGGTTGCCGGCACCTCGCAAGAGATTACCCTGACGGCTTTCGATACCTATGGAAACATCATTACCACCTATACCGGCGACCACGATCTCACTTTCTCCGGCGCCAACACTTCTCCCGGCGGCACCCATCCCAAAGTGAAAGACAAAAACAATGCTGATGTTAACTTTGGATCTGCTGCCACGATAACCTTCGCAAACGGCGTCGCCACCACCAACATGTCTCTCTTTAAGGTAGAGAACGCCGAGATCGAAACCACCGATGGAACATACACGACCACCGGAGATCCAAGCTATGATCTTAATGTAAATGTGACGGCGGCATCACTTGATGCGACCAAAGCCTCGATCTCGGCTTCTCCCTCTCCGGCCACGGCCGGAGATAAGGTGACCATTACAGTTTCGGCGGTTGATATTTACGGTAATCCTCGGTCAACAGGCGGAGACAGCCTATCAATCACGGTAACCGGAGATAACCCAGGAAATCCGGCTGTTACCGATAAAGGCAACGGCACATACACTGCCACATATACTCCGGAAAATTCCGGGAAAGATGCAATAGCTGGAACCATCAACTCTTCCGCCATTGGATCCGACACCGACGGAACAAGCGATGGAATCTTTCATCTCACCATTGATCCAAGCACCTGCGGAGGGGAAAGCTCTGTGGACCTTTCCAGCACCAAAAACAACAAACTCACCTTTGATGTTTGTATCCTAAAAGGTGACTCCGCCGATTCGGATAATATTTCTTCGAGCGAAGATCAAAGCACAGGTCTCAAAAAAATATCCCTCAATGCTGATTCGAAAGAAGTGATGGAAGGGGAACTTGAGATCAAAACCGTTTCCGACAAACCTTCGGACGTAACAATTCCCGCCGAATATCCAGCCGATGTCATAACCGTATTCGAATATCTGAAAGTGAATCCATCGTTCGAGAACAAAACCCTCAATAAGGCCAAGTTCTATATCCGGGTCTCCAAAGACTGGATGAGCTCCAACAAAATCGAAAATGTAATTTTTCTGCGGAGCGATTCCAAAGATAATGAGATACTGACATCGGAAAAAGATGGAGAAAGCGATTCGGATATCACCTACAAAGTAACTGCCGACAAGTTGCCAAGTTACTGGACGGTATTCGGGGTCAGAAATAAATCCCAGGCTCCGGGCGGTACCACTGAACCGAAGATTGATGTTCCGAATACGGAAACTCCCGTCGTAAAAAAAGACAACCCGACAACGACTGCGCTGACCCATCCGAATGAGACAAACGATCAGGGAGGCATAGCGACGGATCATACGGATAAAACCTCAGCAGAAAAAACCAGCGAAAATGATGTGGTAGACTTATCCAGAAAAAACAATTCTACGTCGCTTGCAAAAGAGATCGGCGCTTTGCCACTATTTAATATACCGGCCGAACTGATCGATCGGCATCCCATAGCTTCAAAAGCGGCCAGTGCCGGAGGACTAGCCCTACCGTTCCTTCCGGTTCTTATCGAGCTTGGCTCTCCCAGCAACTTCCTTTTCTTGCTGCGGGACGTTCTGGCAAGGTTGATCGGACTTTTGTTCGGCCGTAGAAAGAAACGTAGAGTGTGGGGTATCGTTTATGACAGCCAGACAGGACGGCCGCTGCCGTTCGCGAATGTCAACATCTATAATATAGAAGGCAAAAGATTGGAAACAAAAATGACCGATAAGCTCGGTGCATATTTCTTCCTAGTGCCGCAAGGTCAGTATGTGGTGGAGTCCCTAAAGAATGGATACAGCCAGATAGTGCAGCAGAAGACTTCGGAGCAGGTAACTCACTATCAAGGCGACTACCTGGGAGGAGTGCTGAATATTCAAGATCCAGATCTAGTTGACTCCAACATACCAATGAGGAAAGAAGGATCCAGTTTCCTCAGGTCGCTATTTCAGAGAACATCCATGAAGGCCTTCATGGACCTGATCTTCTGGGCGATGTTTGTTTTCAATATCTACGCGCTTGTTATTTCGCCGAGCCTGACCAACTTGTTGATAGTAGTTCTTTATGCTCTTTTGGCCGTTATACTTAACTTCTCGATGATCAAGTCTCGCTGGGGGACTGTCCGTGACAGTGAAGGAAAGTCTAAACCTTTTACCACGGTCGAAATCGTAAGCAGCAACGGAAGCAAGGTGGCTCGCGCCATCACAGATGATTACGGTAGGTATCTCATTATTCTAAATAGCGGCTATTATCGCATCGAGGCCAGAGGAGTGAACGGGGTTGGTTACGCTGAAAAAAATATCGCTTTGCCGGGACTTTCTGCCGTCCATGAAGATCTGGTGTTGAGTTAAGCTGGTAAGGTCAAGGAAGTGAGTGAAATTTATTTCTTGGTATTTTTCGAGTCAATATCTATAAATATTTTTCCATATAGGTGTTGCTCAATTGATAGCCCAACTTTCGATAATATTCTCGCACGCCAATTCCGGCGATGACAGAAATTTTTTGGCAATCGTATTCCTTTTTGGCGATTTTTTCCGCTTCTTTGATTAGTTTTTTTCCAAGCCCCGCGTGTTGCGGGGATTTTTTATCGCGGGATTTGAGGTTCAAAAGTTTTCCGTAGGTATGGACTTCGCGGATGATAGCTATTTTCCCACCAGCATTCGATACCAGGCTGATCCGCAACCGCAACAAAGAATAAAGTTTCTTGTGATCTGGCGAAACGTATTCCAAATAAATTTCTTTTCCCCCGGAAGCATCGTAATCGATCCGGCGTAATACGAACTTATCCTTCGTGGCATAATCTCCGCGCACTTCCCGACAGCGGATGCATTGGCAATGGACGCCTTTGTTTTGAATGATCTGCCGAAGATTCGAAATATTCGGTCCGGCGACAATTGAGGTCGTAGGAATATCCCTAATTAGGCGAGAGACTCGGACATAGGGTGGGATTATTTTCTTTATTTCGGTTATCAATTTTTCCGCCTGCTGGTTCGTGAGGGCTTTATATTTTTTCTTCTTCCATAAATTATAGAGAGCTGAACTTCTTGTGACAACGCAGGGATAAATTTTGATAAGATCCGGCTGGAAATCGGAATTGGAAAATATTTCGTGAAACATTTTAAAATCTTTTTTGAAGCTGCTTCCCAAAAGTCCCGGCATCATATGGTAACTCACCTTGAATCCGGCGTCTTTCAATAATTTCGTAGCTTCTATGGTTTGCTGAGCTGTGTGTCCGCGGCGATTTTTTTTGAGGACATCGTCAAAAATGCTTTGCACGCCGATCTCAACACGGGTTGTGCCAAGTTCACGATAAAAGTCGATCTCTTTTTTGTCGAGCGTGTCCGGTCGAGTTTCGAGAGTGAGTCCAATGATACGGTGCTTAGCTTTCTCGTTTCGTTTTTGTTCGATGATCGTTCGTTTTTTTAGTGTTTCAATATTTCTATTGTTGGTTATTTTTTGTGTTTGGGGATAATCATTTGCCGCGCGGTAACATTCCTTGATGAACCAATATTGATAATTTTTAGGCAGATCGGAAAAAGTACCGCCCATCACAATAAGCTCGATCTTGTCGATATCATGGCCATTGATCTCGAGTGCTTGGAGTCTCTTCTGGACTTGAGCGTAGGGATCGAACTTCACCGTAATGGCTCGCATCACGGCCGGTTCATTGGAAAGATAACTTTTGGGCATCTCTTTCTCCGTTGGGCAATACAAACATTTTCCGCGGCAGGGATATGCTTTCGTGAGAACCGCCACCACGGCCACACCGGAGAGAGTGCGGACACCTTTGCTTTTCAAAAGTTTTTCTAGCGTTTCATTTCTCAAGATCTCTTTTGCGTTAACTAAGTTGTCATAAGCTTTTCTAATATCGGCGTTGCGAGGGGTAGTAATGCCAAAACGGGAGCATATTTCTTTTTTGAGCTCTTCAAAATCATCAGGGTGTTTGATTTTTCCCGAGATTGCCTCTTTAATTAAGGCGGTATAGGCTTTATTAAGCATATGGATACAAGCAGATCTAAAAAGATATTAACTGAACTTGAACAGGGCTATGATCTCATCGCCGACAAGTTTTCGAGCACCCGCGTCTTTATGTGGCGGGATCTGGAATTTTTGAAAGATTATATCGGGCCGGGCGATAAAGTTCTCGATTTCGGTTGCGGAAACGGGAGACTGGTCGGGTTTTTGGAAAATGATTACCAAGAACTTGTCGGTGTCGATATCTCGCAAAAACTGATTGATACGGCAACAGAAAAATATTCGAACGAGAAAACAAAGTTTTTTAAAGTTGATCCGGAACTTTCAAAGCTGCCATTTGAGGACAATTCATTCGATGTTATTTTTTCAATTGCGGTTTTTCATCACCTTCCCTCAAAAGACTATCGATTGCAAATGGCGAAAGAATTATATCGCGTTCTTCGGCCGCAAGGCAAGCTGATCGTCTCAGTTTGGAATCTCTGGCAAAAAAGATTTTGGAGATACCATCTGAAGGAGCTAGGGAGATCCGGCTTGGATTGGGGAGACCTTTACGTTCCATTCAAGGCGGGGAATAGGATTTTCGATCGTTATCATCATGCGTTTCGGAAAAGGGAGTTAGTTAGTTTATTTCATAAAGCCGGATTTAAGAAAACAGATCTGAGAAAAAACTGGAATATGCTCTATATTGGGCATAAATAAGTTGTGGATAAGTAGATGTTGACAGTGATAATAATTTAGTGATATAGTGATATTATATTGCTAACTCTTAACAAAAATAAAATGGAGAGGAATTTGACCGAGAAACAAAATCTTATTCTTGAAACTATCCGGGAGATGATCGACAGCGGGCAAGGGAACCCGACGACCTACAGAGTGTATAAATACTTGCAAAAAAAAGGGGTGAAAGAAAAAGGGGTGAAAGGGGTAGCGCAAGTCGTTGAGTCGCTCGAGAAAAAAGATCTCATAAAGAGGGATATTTTCCGAAAGCTATATTTAGTGGAAAATGAAAATCTAAGCGAGGGTCTGGAAGGAGTTTTTTCCGTTCCCGTTTATGGTTTGGCTTCGGCCGGGGATGCTCTGGCTTTTGCCGAGGATAATATGGACGGTTATCTTCAAATTTCGGAGAGTCTCTTGCGAATAAGTAGTCCGGCGCAACTCTTTGCCGTGAAAACTTTGGGAGATTCGATGGACAAGGAAGGGATCCGCGACGGAGACTATGTTATCTTTGAAAAGAAAGATGATGGTTTTGAATACGACGGAAAGATCGTGGTGGCGGTGGTGAACGGTCTCGCGACCATCAAAAAATATGAAAAACTGGGAAATGGCGTCATCGGTCTTTTCCCGAACTCAAATAATAAATTTCATCAGCCGATATATATTCACGAATCGGATTCGTTCATGATCGCAGGAGTGTTCAAAAAAGTTTTGCCGGTGAAGTTTATAAGCCTATAAGATTAATTGGAATCTATGAATGACGAATGCTGCAAGCATCTCTCTCCTGCCGAGTGGGACAAAAAAGAAATAATTTGGCGCGATAAGCCGTTTTTCAAAGACCACTACGCGGCGTTTTTGCACGTGCCTTTGAATTTGGGACAAAAAATCGTGAAAGGCCTTGAAAAAGTGAAAGAAAGCGGCCTGACCGCGGAACAAATGGTGCTCACGAGAAACGATACGCTCTGGGGCGCGGATCTTCTGATCCCGATTTCCCGGAACGCCAAAAGATTTGAGACCGAGGTAGTGAGCGGAAAATTTTTGACCCGCTTGTTTGAGGGGCATTATGGAGATATGCGCCGTTGGATCAATGAAACAAAAAAATGGTGCGAAGAAAAAGGCGCCAAGGTCCAGGAATTCATTTTTTGGTATCCAACTTGTCCTAAATGCGCCAAAAAACGCGGGGACCAGGCGCAAGTGGTGGTGTTCGCGAAGATAGAATAAAAATTTTGTAATGAAAAAGGCGGGAGTTCCCGCCGGGAAAGGGGAGCGCGTTCTTGCTCCGTTAACGTTCTGGGACAAGCTTATACTTGCCATACGGATCACGCACGTGAACTGCACGGCAAACGGGGCATATTCTCGAGGTAACTCCCGTATTTACATCGCCTTGCATAAGTTTGCCATTACAACCCTCTCTTTGACACTTGTCGCCGTTAGGCATAAGCTTTGAATCCTCCTCCATGGTTGATGAATTAATTTAACGGTAGTCTTGCATTTTTGTCAAAGTCGAAGAAGGACAGCGATAAAATAAGGGGTGGTTTTTGTGAGGATGGGATAAAATGTAGATTTTTATATGCCAAAATATTTGCTAATCTCCGGCAGTCCTCGGAAAGGAAATACGGATTATATATTGAATAAAATTTTTAAATCTCTTGGGTCCAATGAAAAAGAGATAGTTTATCTTCGGGATAAAAATATTTCGCATTGCCGGGGATGTTTGGTCTGCGACAAAACGAATAAATGCGTGATGCGGGACGACATGGACGAGATCATGGAGAAGTTGAAAGAAGCGGAAATTATTGTCTTGGGAACACCTAACTATTTCGACAATGTTCCAGGGATCGTCAAAGATTTTATAGACCGCACAAATCCATTCTACAAAACAGATTTTCTAAAAGGGAAAAAAGTTTATGCGATTGTCATCGGGGGAGGCAAACTTGAGAACTCAGAAAGAGTGATAGACGGTGCCATAAAATATTTCGTTGATGCCAAGCATATGAAGCTGATCGGTTCTGCATGTTTCCAAGCCCTAGTGCTTGGAGAAGTGGAAAATAATCCAAAAACCGCTGAAATCATTGAAAATATTTCCAAAAAACTAAATGATTTATAAGCTTTTGCCTTTTCTTTTGCTACCCATTATAATAGAAAGGCACTTAGGGGAGGGTGCCTTTTTAAACTAAAAACAAATTTTTATGCCTCCAGCTTTCAAACGTCCCGCTTGGGACGCATATTTCATGGCTCTCGCGAAACTGGCCGCCTCGCGCTCGACTTGCATATCCCGTCCGACGGGATGCGTGATCATTCGCGACAAGCAGGTTCTTTCCACTGGATACAACGGGTCAATGCCAGGAGTGCCGCATTGCTCGGACGAGGGATTCTGCTATCGCCGGAGCATCAAAGCGCCGGACGCGGGGAAATATGATTTTTGCCGCAGCATTCACGCGGAAGCCAACGCCATCGCTCTTGCGGCTCGGACGGGAATCAGTATCGAGGGCGCCACGGCGTATTTCACGCTTTTTCCGTGCTATGTCTGCACGAAGCTTTTGGTGCGGGCGGGCATCCGGGAGATAGTTTATGAATTTGGATACGATTCGAAAGACGCTCAGCGCGACAAACATTGGCAGGAAGTGGCTGAAGGCGCCAACATCAGGATCCGGCAGGTTCGGCTTTCAGAAGAGGACAAGAAATGGTTTGAAGGATTTCTTCAAGACGACACATCTCGCCGAAGAATTCCGAGCGAATAAATATTAGAACGAAAATATATGTTGCTGGGCATAAAAGACTTATTGAAACTGGTCAAAGAAAAAAAATTGGTCGAAGATCTTTCCGAGAGGGAACTTGAAAATCCGGAAGGGTCGGGATTTGATCTGCGAATGGGGGAAGTTTTTGAGCTGGAAGGATATGGTTATCTCGGTCTTGAGGAAAGAGAAACGCCAAAATCGACCCTGGTGGCGAAATATGATCCCGGAAAAGTCACTTCTTATATCTTTGAACCGGGAAAATATTATCTCATCAAAACGATCGAGAAAGTGAATCTTCCCATTGATGTCGCCGGAATAATTTTTCCGCGCACAACTTTGTTCCGGTCGGGACTGGCCTTGTTTAATGGAATAGTCAACACGGGATATCAGGGAGAGCTCACTTTTGGGTTGTGCAATCTTGGAAAATCAAATATCAAAGTGGATATGGGCGCGCGGGTGGTGCATATCACATTTCACGAAGTTCTGGGCGAGGGCAGCCAATATCGCGGGCAATGGCAAGGTGGAAGGGTGACAACGGAAGGCCGCGAGGTCCAGGTATAATTTTATGAAAAAGAAAAGAGGATTGTTTATTGTTATTGACGGAATAGACGGAAGCGGAAAGGCCACGCAAACCAAATTATTGATCAAAAGATTGAAAGAAGAGGGGCAGAGAGTGGCGGAAATAGATTTTCCGCAATACGGTCAAAAGTCAGCGGCTCTCGTGGAAGAATATCTCAACGGTGAATTTGGCACGGCGGAAGAAGTTGGCCCTTACCGCGCATCTATTTTCTTTGCCTGCGATAGGTATGCGGCGCGTGATCGGATAAAAAAGCATCTTAACGACGGAAAAATTGTTATCGCCAATCGGTATACTGCCGCGAACATGGGCCATCAAGGGGGAAAGCTTGGAAAAAGTTCTGAACGAAAAAAATATTTTCGGTGGTTGCATGATCTGGAATATAAAATATTTGAAATCCCCAAGCCCGATATAAATCTGATACTTCATGTTGAGGCTAGCATCGCGCAAAAACTGGCGCTTCAAAAAAGAAAGAAAATATATTTGAAAAAAAAGAGGGCGGATATTCATGAGCGAGATCTGAAACATTTGAAGGACGCGGAAAAAGTTTTTATTGAAATTGCCCGAACCTTGCCGCATATTTCTTTGATCGAGTGTATGAAAAATGGAAGTTTAATGAGCAGGGAAGGGGTAAGTGGACTAGTTTGGAATAAGATATCAAGATTATTATAATGAAATACAAGTCAACAATCGGCATGGAGGTTCATGTGGAGCTAAAGACTGATTCCAAGATGTTTTGCGCGTGCAAAAACGAATTGGGGCTTGATCGGATCCCAAACTCTAACATTTGCCCGGTCTGCACCGGGCAACCCGGCGCTTTGCCGGTGGCGAATGAAAAAGCCATTGAATATGTGATCAAGGCGGGGCTGGCGCTCGGTTGTGAGATCGCGAAAATTTCCAAATTTGACCGCAAAAATTATTTTTATCCGGACCTTCCGAAAGGATACCAGATTTCCCAATATGACCAGCCGCTGTGCCTTGGAGGATCTTTGAAAATTAACGGAAAAAAAATAGGCATCACCCGCATTCATCTTGAAGAGGACACGGGAAAATTGCTCCATCAAAAGGGAACGGATTTCAGTCTTGTGGATTTCAACCGCTCGGGGGTACCACTCATGGAGCTTGTTACGGAACCGGATATCGAAAGCGGGGAAGAGGCGAAGAAGTTTTGTGAAGAATTGCAATTGATTTTGCGTTATCTTGGAATTTCAGACGCGGATATGGAAAAAGGACAGATGAGGTGCGAAGCCAATATCTCGATCGCGAAGGAAGGGGAGAGCGAGCTTGGAACAAAAGTGGAAGTGAAAAATCTAAACTCCTTTCGCTCGGTCGAGAAAGCGATCGAATATGAGCTTGAAAGACAAGAAGAGGCCTTGGAAAAAGGCGAGAAGATCATTCAGGAAACGCGGGGTTGGGACGAGAGCAAGATGAGAACCTATTCGCAGCGGGAAAAAGAGTCGGCCCATGATTATCGCTATTTNNGAACTTCCGGCGCAAAAGATCGAAAGATTTCAAAATGAATATAAAATTACGGAGTACGATGCGGAAGTTTTAACTCGCGACAAAGATTTGGCGGAATTTTTCGAAGAAGCGGTGAGCGAGGGGTGCGAGCTTTGTGCTCAAAGTGATAATATCTCGAAACTGGCGGCCAATTATATAATTTCGGAACTGAAGAAACATCTGGGCGATAAAAAGAAAATAGCTGATCTAAAATTGACTCCGGAAAACTTTGGGGAGCTTATGAGCATTATCGCTCAAGGAAAGATAAATTCCAGCGCGGCGCAAACGGTGCTTGCGGAGATGGTTAAAACCGGCGCCGACCCGGAGCATATCATCGCGGAGAAAAACTTGGGCCAAATTGAAGATGATTCGGAAATTGAAAAGATCGTGGAAAAAGTCATTTCCGAAAATCCTGGTCCTGTGGCGGATCTCAAAGCTGGCAGACAGAACGCCTTGCAATTTCTGATCGGACAGGTTATGAAAGAGAGTAGGGGGAAGGCGAAGCCAAAGGTGGCTTTAGAAATACTCAAGAAAAAAATTTAAAATATTCGGGAGGTTTATATGCCGAGAGCTGACGCGTGTGGTCAGATAGCTTGTGGCTACAGCGGTGAAAAATGCGTCCCATTATTTTGGGATTGCAGGAGAATCCTAAGTACCGGATTTGTAGTTGATCGAAGTGATGGTCAACTTTATTGTCCGGAATGCAAAGCTAAGGAGGCGCCGATAAGAGGGTGTAAAGTTTCGGGGATGCCAAAGCACAAAGATGGTTGTTCACGAAATAAAAAAAAGTATGGGTAAATTTGAAGCTTAAGGAGGTAGCGGACATGGCGCGTATTCCAGCTTGTGACCAAATTGAGTGCAAGGTTGAAGGAAGAAACTGTGATCCGATAGGTAGAGGGTGCACAGTCTTTTTGGAAAACGACTTCAGAATTACGCCAGAAGGACATCTGGAATGCATGATTTGCACGCAGGCTAAAGGCACGCATGCCGGATGGTGCTCCAAAAAGAAGTAACCATCAAGCTGTTGAGATTCGAACCAGGAACAAGGCTGGGAGTTAGCTCCTGGCCTAAATTTTGCAAAAAATGCGTATTGACATAATTTATTGAGATTAATATAATAGTAAAGATGATGAAAGGAGCTGGAGTAAAAATTGATCACAGATATATTTAGCGGATTCCCACCCGAGCGGTGGGAGTTTTTTTGTAAGAATAAATCGATATAGAAATAATTAATGAATAAAAAGGTTATGGAGAAAACATTAAAGGGGCAATCGATTCTTGAAGCCCAGCAATTCGACAAAGAAATTCTGGATGATCTATTCTTGGAAGCGGACAAGATGCAGGGGGTCTGTAAGTTTCTGGATGGCGGGGAAGTTTCGGAAGAGGCGGCGCATGAATGTGGAAACATCAAATCAATGATGGCGGAAAAAAAGATCGCCCTTCTTTTTTACGAACCCAGCACCCGCACGTGGTCCTCATTTTACGTCGCGGCGGAAAATCTCGGCGCGAGAGTGATGGCCGTCCCGCCGGCGCGGCAATTCTCTTCGGTTGTTAAAGGGGAGACAGTGAAGGACACGATTGCCATGTTTTGCGGATACGGCATCGATGCGATCGTGATGCGTTCGGACAAAGAAGGAATGGCAAAAGAAGCGGACGAAGCGGCGCATTCAAACGGACGCCAAGTTTCGATCATCAACGCGGGAGACGGATCGGGCCAGCATCCGACCCAAGCACTGCTTGATCTTTATACGATAAAAAGATTTTATGAAAGCGAACTTCGGAAGAATATCCACGACGAAAAAATAAATATTGTTTTCGCGGGGGATCTTGCGAACGGGCGTACAGTCCGATCTTTGGCATATCTCCTTAACAAATATCAGGATCCGGAAAAACTCGAATTTTTCTTCGTTTCTCCATCGGTTCTCAAGATGAAAGACGACATAAAGGAATATCTCGTCACGAAAGGCGTAAAATTTTACGAACATGAAAAATTGATCGACGTCGCAGAACAAGCTGACGTTTGCTATATGACTCGCGTCCAAAAGGAGAGGCTCGAAGGGATTCAGGTTGATTATGATTTCATCAGAAGCAATTGTTCTATCACCGAGGAAGTTGTGAAAAAGCTGAAAAAAGAGGCGATCGTGATGCATCCGCTGCCGCGCGATCCGGCTTTCGGAGAGATCCCGGAATGGTTCGATAGTGATCCACGGGCGCGCTATATGCAGCAAGCGGAGAACGGGCTCTATGTGAGAATGGCGCTTCTCAAAAAAGTGCTTTTAGGCTAGTATAAAGCAAATATAGTGTATTTTATTCGACCAGTTGACAAGGTTTTTCCGAAGTGATAATATCATTGCAATGGCAAAAAAGTTTCGCAACAAAGAAATATCAACTGAATTTTGACGGAAATCCGCCCACGGGGGCGGATTTTTTTTAGCTCTTTAATTTAGGAATCGATTCGGCAGAAACTACTGCCGGTAAATATTGGAAGGAGGAATAGGGCAATGTGTTATGCAAATTGTGTTCCACAAATTACCGGTCAAGAGAAAGAGGGACAAGTGGAGTATTGCTCAATGGTAAAGCAAAAATGTCCAGGGCAAGCAGGCCGGATTTGTTTTCGGGGAATAGGGGAGAAAATGAGTCCGTGGTTTCAATGCCCCTGGTACTTTACGAGAAAAAAGCAACCATAATTTTCGATCTCTCAAATCCATTTTCAACAAAAAGAGCTCCGGTCATTTCGACGGAGCTCTAAACTTTTTGAGCACAGGAATATAGTATATGGCACTTATATCACTTTAGAAATATTTTTGCTTTTCTTTCTATATCTCGATAATTTTTCAGCCACTTGATTCTCTTGTCTCTTTTGAACCATGTCATCTGCCGTTTGGCGTAATTCTTTTCCGCTTGGATGACTTTTTCGAAAAGTTCGGTTTTAGATATTTTATTTTGTAGATAAAGAGGAATCCAAAAATAGGCGAGGCCAAAGGATTGAATTTTTTTCCAGGATAATCCTTCCGTATGAAGTTTTTTTACTTCAGCAACCATTCCTTGCTTGAAGCGATTATTCACACGCTTCTCAATGTTGTTGTATAATTTTTCTTTTGATAGTCCAATGCCTAATTGCAAAAATTCATAATTCATAATTCCTGATTTATAATTCATTGGCGGAACCTTGCCGATACTTTTGCAAATTTCAACGGCGCGGATCAATCGGACTTTGTTTTTGGAATCTATATTATTTGCTCTCGCTGGATCCAGTTTTTTCAGCATCGCGAACAATTTTGCTGCCGGATACTTTTCTAGTTTCTTCCGTAATCTCCAATCAGGTTTCACTTCTGGAAAATTTATATCGTCAACGATGGCCTGAATCCAAAAGCCTGTCCCGCCGCAGATGATGGGGAGTTTTCCGCGCTGCAAAATATCCTCAATGATTTTCTCCGCCTGCTTTTTGAATTTGGAGACGTTATATTCTGTGCGAGGCGAAATGATGTCGATCATGTAGTGGGGGATGTCGTGGGCTGTCCAAGGCTCAATTCCCCCCGCCCTTCGCGAAGGGCGGGG
>PMJF01000062.1 GCA_003157295.1 Candidatus Moraniibacteriota bacterium
AAAACAGATCAGGCTCATCTCATTTTGGGATTCCGCGCTTACGATATGTTTCATCCAGACCGGTACGCGCTGACACTTCTCGCGAACATTCTGGGCGGGAGCATGAGTAGCCGGCTATTTCTTTCCGTGCGGGAACGTTTGGGGTTGGCTTATTATATCAGCGCTTCGTACGAAAACTATAGCGATTCGGGATACTTAGGAGTAAAAATGGGGGTGGATATCGATCCGATAAAAATCGAAAAGGCGGTAAAGACGGTTTTGAAGGAAATTCGGAAAATACGGGACAAAAAAGTGTCCGATAAAGAGCTTAAGAAAGCTAAAGATAACCTCAAGGGACGGATGGCCCTCTCTCTCGAATCTTCCGACGAAATCGCTTCTTTTCTGGTTAGTCAGGAGCTCGCGAGAAAGAAGATCATGAGGCCGAAAGAAATTATTGACCAGATCAACAAGGTAACGGCGGCGGACATAGCCAGAGTGGCGAAGGATATATTCAAAGAAGAAAAAATGAACCTGGCTATGATAGGACCAATGGAGGACAGGAAATTTTTGGAAAAGATATTGGGATTGTAATTTCAAGTTCCATGAATAGATCAATCGATATATCATCCGGCACAATCCTTCGAGCAGTTTTTATCCTGCTTTTTCTTTGGTTTCTCTTTGTTGTAAGAGACATCTTGATGCTGGTTGTCATTTCGATCATAATCGTGAGCGCCATCGATCCGATCGTGGACTGGTTTCAAAAAAAGAAGGTTCCACGATCGATCACCGTGCTGGCTATCTATATCATTTTCTTTTTTCTCATCGGGTTTGCCATTTCACTCTTGGTTCCCTCCATTACCAATGAGGCCAAAAGTTTGAGCGAAAACTTCCCGCAAATGTCAGCCAAATTTTCCGGATATTTCAAAAACGTGCGCGATTTTGCCGTAACGCATAACTTCCAGCAAAACGCCAGCGGGTTCATAACAAATCTGAACGACCGGTTGACGCAGGCCACTTCCGACATACTTTCCCAGACAATTCTTTTCCTGGGAGGTATTTTTTCGTTTCTCGTGATTTTTTCCGTCGCTTTCTATATGTCGGTTCAGGAGAAGGGGATCAAGAAATTTTTTGCGTCTCTCGCTCCGGAAGAGCACCAGGAATACGTATCGGGACTCATTGAGCGTATCCAGCGAAAAATGGGCTATTGGCTGCAGGGACAATTTATCTTAATGCTGATAGTATTTCTCATTGATTACGTCGGCCTCCTTATTATCGGGGTTCCGTATGCTCTCATTCTCGCGCTCTTGGCCGGGGTACTGGAGATCGTTCCATACATCGGGCCGATCATATCGGCCGTGTTGGCGTTTGCGATCACCTTTTTGCACGATCCGGTCACGGGCTTTGTGGTGCTCGCTTTTTTTGTCCTGGTACAGCAGATCGAAGGATATGTCATCGCTCCGCTCGTGATGAAAAAAGCGGTCGGACTGAATCCGGTCGTGGTCATTTTGGCTTTGATGATCGGTGCCAAATTGGCAGGGGTGACAGGGATCATCATCGCTGTTCCGGTCGCCACAGCCATCGGAGAAGTGGTGAATGACCTGACAAAAAAAGACACGGGAGCTCTGGAGCTAGAAAAAAATAAGCAGGGATAAGGCTATCAGATTGATAGCAAATTCATAACGAAAGTTTTTGAAAGTGAAATTCGGAGAAGCTGAATTATCGTCATAGCCATGCACCCATTGGTTGAGCCGATAAAGTGATCGCAGTATTTTGCCTTTTGTGAGCATATAGATCAAAGTGGTCAGGTCGGGGAGCAAAGAGAAGAAAATAGCTAGAGCGATCCGTCCCAGCATAGCTTTTTCAAAGATCCAGCCTTGGTAAAATAGTATGATCACGGAAAGCAAAAGCCCCACAAAAATATCGAGCGCGACTTTCCACCACGTTTTTGCAAACTTGGATCTTCGATTGAGATATTCGCCGTGCGGGATAGAGTCAAGGAGATAGTGGAGAATGACCGAGACGGCGATGATCGCGAATGGATTTTTTATCTTCGCGCCGATCAGGGTTCCGGTCAGGATGTGAGTGGCAAGAATCATATTGTAAAATTTACCATTTATGAAAGAAGCAGGCAAACTATATATAATCGCAACACCAATTGGCAATCTCGAGGATATCACTCTTCGGGCGCTTCGCATTCTGAAAGATGTCGATCTCATTTTGTGCGAAGATACGCGGGTGACGAAAAAGCTTCTGAATCGCTATGAGATCGAAAAACCGCTCTTGTCCTATCACCATCACAGTAAAATTTCAAGGGTTGAAAAAATAATCGAGCATCTCGAAAACGGAAAAAATCTGGCGCTGGTTTCAGACGCCGGGACGCCGGGAGTGAGCGATCCGGGGAATGAATTGATTTCTCAGCTCAATAAGATCCAACCATCGCTCAGCATTGTGCCAATTCCGGGTCCATCGGCGCTGACATGCCTTGCAAGTGTGGCGGGGATCAATATGAGCAAATTCTCTTTTCTTGGTTTCCCTCCGCACAAAAAAGGCCGGGAAACATTTTTCCGAGGAGCGGCCGAGAGCAAATATCCGATCATCTATTTCGAATCCCCGCACCGGGTTTTGAAAAATCTTGAATTACTTGCTAAATTTAAACCAGATGCGAAACTGATCGTAGGACGGGAACTGACAAAAATGTTTGAGGAAGTTGTGAGAGGAGGCGTGGAGGAAGTTTTGGAATATTATAAGAATAACGGCGATAAGGTCAAGGGAGAATTTGTAATAATTGCTTATTAAACTACTGAAATGCTAAAATACGATCTTCATATCCATACAGTTGCCAGCGGGCATGCGCATAACACGCTTTTGGAATATATAAATCAGGCCAAAGGATTGAAAATGAAAGCAATCGGTATCAGCGAGCATGGACCAAGCATGGATGGAGCCGCAATCAATGAAGTCTATTTCAGAGTCTTGGATCGTCTGCCCGAGATCGTTCACGGCATCAGAATACTGAGAGGCATTGAAGCTAATATAATTGATGCCAAAGGTTCGATAGACATTTCCGAAAAAATTATAGGAAAATTGGATTATATCATGGCCAGTCTTCATAGCGGGACTCCCTACAAGGAAAGGGGCAAGAAAATGAATACAGAAGCAACGATTAAAGCGATTCGTTCCGGGAAAATAGATATTTTAACACATCCTTTTTTTACGAAAGATTTTCCCATGGATGTTGAAAAAATCTTTAAGGAAGCCTGTCTGCATAATGTTATGCTCGAAATAAACCTTAGTTACGTGAAGGAAAGGAAGATCCAGCCGGATACATTTGAGAATCTCAAAAAAATGATAAGCACGGTCAAAAAATATAAAAAGAAGGTGATCGTTGGGAGTGACGCTCACAACATCTGGGAATTGGCGGATGACAGCGGATTGGAAAAAATAATGGATAAGATCGGGTTAAAAGAAAATATGATAATCAATAATTATCCAAAAGAACTTTTTGCTCAATTAGAAATTGAATAATCGAATNNAATGAAATACTACATCACCACTCCTATCTATTACGTCAATGCGAAGCCCCATATTGGACACGCCTATACGACCATCGCGGCGGATGTGCTGGCGCGGTTTTATCGGGAAAAAATTGGCAAGGAAAATGTGTTTTTCCTGACCGGGACGGATGAGCACGGGCTCAACATCCAAAAAAAAGCGGGAGACGCGAAAAAATTTCCGCAAACATTTGTCGATGAAATATCACAAGAATTCAAGAACTATTGGGAAAAACTGGACATAAAATACGACAATTTTATCCGCACAACCGATGAAAAACATAAAGCGGCTGTTCAAAAAGCTTTGCAGGCCCTTTATGGCAAGGGAGCGATATATAAAGGAGAATACGAGGGCTGCTACTGCGTGGCTTGCGAGCAGTTCAAAAATGAAAAGGATCTGGTCGAAGGGCGATGTCCCGATCATGACACCGTGGTTGAAACAATAAAAGAAGAGAGCTATCTCCTTCGGATGTCGGGCGATGTCCAAAAAAATCTTATCGAAAAAATCAAAAAAAATGAATTCAAGATCGCGCCGGAGAAATACAAAAAAGAAGTCCTGTCGTTTCTGGAAAGCCAGGAACTTCACGATGTTTCCATATCGCGCAAAAATGTTTCTTGGGGCGTAACCTTGCCGTTCGATCCGGAGCACACGACCTATGTCTGGGCGGATGCGTTTTTGAATTATCTGACAGGCCTTGGTTGGGAAGGGGATTCGAATAAATTACCATTCCAATGGCCAGCGGATGTCCAGCTGATCGGAAAAGATATTTTGCGGGTGCATGCGACCATTTGGCCGATCATGCTGATGCATCTGGGAATTCCACTGCCGAAAATGCTTTATGTCCACGGACATATTTTGTCCCGCGGGAGAAAAATGAGCAAAACCTTGGGAAACGCGATCTCGATCGATGAGATGCTCGAAAAATTTGGTGTGGATGGAACAAGGTATCTTCTGATGTCTGCCGGAACGTTTGGCGAAGACGTGGATATGACAATGGAGCGGATGGTCGAAAAATACAACGCGGATCTGGCGAATGGGCTGGGGAATTTAGTAAGCAGAATCATTAAACTTAGTGCAGGATTAGATATTGAAATTATGAAGAGTGAATATGACCCGATACAGTGGAATAAAGGATTTTTTGAGGGTCTTAGATTAGATGTGGCAATAAATAGAATTTGGTACCATTTCATAGGAAAGAATAACAAATATATTGAGGATAATAAGCCGTGGGAACTGGCTAAGATTAATGAGGATAAGTTTAAGGAGGTTATGCAAAAATTGATTTCAGATTTGTATTTGATTTCAGACTTGCTGGTTCCGTTCATGCCGGACACTTCAGAAAAAATAAAAAAAGCGCTTGAAGAAAAAAGAGCGGAGATTTTATTTCCGCGGATAAGATAGTCTTTAATTTTGCGTTGTTTTTTCATTTTTTACCTTTAGCTTTTAACTTTCGATGATCGATACTCACGCCCATTTGGATTTTCCCGAATACGACGAAGACCGCGAGGAAGTGATTTCGCGGGCTTTTGATAATGGAGTGAAAAAGATAGTCAACGTCGGATGTGATTTGGAGCGGAGCAGATCATCGGTTAAATTGGCAGGCAAATGCGAAAATATTTTTGCGAGCGTTGGACTTCATCCACATGAGTTCAATGACCAGAGATCAGTGGAAAAGGATTGGATCCGAGAGTTGAAGAAGTTGGCAGAGGACAAAAAGGTTGTTGCGATCGGAGAGATCGGTTTGGATCATTTCAGTCACACTGCGGATCCAATCACGATCGAGCAAAAAGAAAATCAGAAGAAAGGATTTGTGGCGCAGATTGGGTTGGCTCAAGAATTAAATTTACCTGTGATAGTGCATTGCCGCGACGCATGGGAAGATCTTTTTAAAATAATTTCGGATTATCAGCAGCTAAAATTTGTCCTGCATTGCTACAGCGGCAATAAGGGAGACACAGAAAAGTTTCTGGAGCTACCGAATGTTTACTTTTCTTTTTCCGGGAATATAACCTATCCAAAGCCGGAGGATAGAGCGGAAAAATTGGTGGCGGCGGTGAAGATGATCCCGCTTGAGCGCATGATGCTCGACACAGACTCGCCGTTTCTCGCGCCTCAGGAACGGCGGGGGAAAAGGAACGAACCGGTNNAAAAACGCAATTATTTTTTTTGGATTAGGTTGACATTTTTCTTTTGATAAGTAAAAATATATAAGTGAATACAGAAAAAAACCAAAAGCCGGATAGCTCCTGGTCATCATTGGGTTTGGCCTGGGAACTCGGTTACACGATCGCTGTGCCACTGGTTTTATTCGCGCTTGCTGGCCGTTTTTTGGACAAAAAGCTGGGGACTTCTCCCTTTTTGCTCCTCGCTGGGATCTTGATCTCGATCGGGGTGACAAGCTGGCTGGTATATAAAAAGACGAAGGAAATAATAGAAAAAGAGTAGGATTTTATCATAAGTTATGAATATTTCAATCGCGGCCGAACCACTGTTTCATATCGGATCTTTTCCTGTCACGAACACGCTCGTGGTGACTCTTTGCATCAGCTTGATTATCATCGTTGCGTCATATATACTGAAAAACAGGATCAGTTTAGTGCCTAGGGGCTTCCAAAATATCGTCGAGTCGGTTCTAGAAGCCCTTTTAAATTTGGCGGACAGCGTGACGCAGGACCGCAAACAATCGAAGAAATTCTTTCCGATCGTGGCTACTATTTTCATTTTTGTGATCCTCACTAATTGGGTGGAAGTTGTTCCGGGACTTGGAACGATCGGTATCCACAAAATGGAAGAAGGAAAACAAGTCCTGGTTCCCTTCATCCGCAGCGGCGCGGCCGACCTAAACTTAACGCTGGCTCTGGCACTCGTGAGCGTGATAAGCGCCCAAGTGCTTGGGATCGCAATGATCGGATTCAGGAAATACGCGGGAAAGTTTTTTGTGAGTCCGCTCCACAAGCCTTACTTGGTCGGAACGTTCGTTGGCCTTCTTGAGCTTATTTCGGAATTCGCTAAACTCATCTCTTTTTCCTTCCGGCTTTTTGGGAATATTTTTGCGGGAGAAGTGCTGCTTACGGTCATGCTCTTTCTGGTTCCTTATCTCATACCGCTGCCGTTTTTATTTTTGGAACTGTTTGTCGGATTCGTCCAGGCTTTGGTATTTGCGATGCTGACATTGGTTTTTTTCAAGATGGCGGCGACGGAAGCGCATTGATCTCCAAGGTTTAATCTTAGCGACTACTGAGATCGAACCTTGGTCATTAATAACCTCTTAGTCAACTTATCCGACGTTAAAAATAGCAATCCCGTCGATTTAAGGGGATAGAGAGTAAAAAATTTATGGCAGTTGATCCAACACAAGCCACAGAAGCGGCAAGTGCCGTATCGAGCTTCTTCGGAAGCGACGTAGCGGCCAAGTCTATTGCAGCGGCGATCGCCATTGGCGTGGGTGCCGTTGGTCCGGCGCTCGGAATCGGGAAATTGGCCTCGAAAGCGATGGAAGCGATTGGACGCAATCCGGAAGCGGCTCCGAAAATTCAGACCGCGATGATCCTCGCTATTGCTTTCACGGAAGCGATCGCGATCTATGCGTTGGTTGTGGCATTGATTATTAAGTTTGTCTAAGTGTAGTTTCGTGTTTGGAGTGTTAAATTCTTTTATTTGACACTCCCAGCGTTGAAATTAAAAAGGAAAAAGTAAGAATGAAAAACGACAAGTAAAAATTTAGAACTGGTTTTTACTTTTTCGTTGTCGATTTAAATTTTTCATTTTTATTTTTTAAATATCTTTATGTCCGAACTATTAACAAAACTTGGAATCGACTGTCACCCTACGGGTGATTCCCCGCAGGGGGAGAAACTAAAGATTTATAAAGAAAAATATGTCAGAGTTATTAACTAAATTGGGCATAGATTGGAAATTATTGATCGCGCAGATCATAAACTTTTTGGTCCTGCTTTTCGTGCTGTATAAATTTGCCTACGGGCCGGTTCTCGCGATGCTTGATAAACGAACCAAGAAGATCGAACAAGGCCTCAAAGATGCGGAAAATGCCAAAAAGAAACTGGAAGAGAGCGAAGAAAAACAGAAGGAAATTCTCCGAAAAGCGCGCACCGAGGCGAAAGATATTGTCGAAAAAGCTCATATGCAAGCGGAAAAATCGAAGAGTGAAATTGCGGGAGAGGCTAAAAAACAATCGGAAAAAATAATCGCTAACGCCAAAGACCAGATAGAGCAGGAAAAGAACAAGATGATAACTGAAGTGAAATCGGAGATCGGAAGCCTGGTCGTCGCGGCAACGGAGAAGATCATAGGTGAAAAGATGGACGAAAAAAAAGACAAGGAATTAGTGGAAAATTTTTTGAAATAAATCCATGCGTGTTACCCCAAAACAATATGCCCGAAGCCTGTATGAGCTGACTGATGGGAAAAGCGATTCGGAAATAATGAGATCCATTTCCAGCTTTGTCGTTTTTTTGAATCGCAGCCGCAGAGCGAAACTTTCCGGCAAGATCATAGAGCATTATTCGAAGATCTATAATGATAAAAAGGGAATTATCGAAGTTGAGATCATAAGCAGAAAGAAACTAGGAGAGGATCTCCTAAAAAAAGTGAAAGATCATCTCAAGGAAAAATATCAGGCCAAAGAAATCGTTTTGAACAACGTATTAGATCCGGAAATAAAGGGCGGTTTTATACTCAAGGTAGGTGACGAGGTCATAAATAACAGTATTAGCGGCAGACTGGACAGTCTCAAAAAAGTTTTAACAACGTAATTTTTTATATTCCTTAAATTTATGGCGGATAAAGATTTTATAATTGAGACCCTAAAAAAGCAGATAGAAAGCTTCAAATCCGAGACCAAGACGGAAAAAGTTGGTCGTGTGATCGAGGTCGGTGACGGGATCGCGCGTGTTTCCGGCCTCTCTGATGCAATGGCGAGCGAAATGTTGGAGTTCGTAAAAACAAATGAAAAGAACGCTGACACAAAAAACAACGACTCCGTCTTCGGTGTTGCCTTAAACTTAGAAGAAGATCAGGTCGGGGTGATGATCTTGGGCGAGTATGAAAAAATAAAAGAAGGGGACACCGTGAAATCGACCGGAAAAATTTTGTCGGTACCGGTGGGAGAAGCGATGATCGGGAGAGTGGTGAGCCCGCTGGGTGTAGCGGTTGATGGAAAAGGAGACATTAAGACAGACAAGCTTTATCCGATCGAAAAGATCGCGGCCGGCGTGATCGCCCGCGAATCGGTGAACCAGCCGCTGCAAACAGGAATCAAGGCGATCGATTCGACAATTCCGATCGGACGGGGACAGCGAGAACTCATCATCGGCGACCGCCAAAC
>PMJF01000076.1 GCA_003157295.1 Candidatus Moraniibacteriota bacterium
GATTATCTTCGCTTCAAAAAAGGGGGCGAATAAGTGCGTAAATATGGCTAAAAATAGAACAGTCACCCAAACCAAAGCTCCTCCCATCAAAGGAGTTCCGTTTTTGCTCTTATGAAGCGCGTGATAAATAGGCGCCTTTTGGCCGTCGACGGAATTTTCTTTGATCTTTATGCCAATCTTGTATTTATAGAGAAAATAAGCCAGAAGTGGCGTCCACGCCATAGCCACCACAAAAGCCAGGGTACCCAGGATCCATATTTTTAGAGCGGCCATCGCGGCCGGAATAGTTGTAATGTCGGCGAAATGCATATTATTTCCAAATATAATTCTCAAAAGTCCAGTCGATGAGTTTTTTCATATCGGCCCATCGATCATTGTCATTGAGTATTACGGCGATTATCTTATGCTGTCCGTCCAAAGGATCGGCAGCCGCCAGCATCAGGGATTTTCCCGCCTTATAGGTAAAGCCTGTTTTCCCTCCCAGGCAATTTGGAATTTGATCCAGAAGAAGATCCGTATTTTTGAGCTTATGAGTATACCTCCCGTCGATCGAACAGATGTTAGTTTCGGAAGTCTTTGTTATGCTCCATATTTTGTCAAAACGCATCGAATAAGCGGCGATGCGAGCGATGTCGTAGGCGGACGAATAGCAGCCTTCCTCGTCAAGCCCGGAAGGATTGCAGAAATGAGAATCCATCAAATTCAAATCCCTGGCTTTTTCGTTCATGAGAGCGGCAAACTCTTTTTGCGAACCGGCAATATGTCTTCCCAGTGCGATGGCCGCGTCATTGGCGCTGTCGAGAAGCATGGCCTTCATCAGATCTCCGACCGTAACTTTCTCGCCTGCATGAAGCCTTTCATCCACACAGTGGCCGGTTGTGGGACAACCGACCTTGGTTCCCTCGGTTAAAAGAGGTTCTTGATCAATGGTCACGGGCTCGTCAAGATCTTTCACGTTCTCCATGACCAAAACAGCCGTCATCATCTTAGTGAGAGATGCGATAGGCATATTCTCCCTTCCATTATCGTAATGCAAAATTGTTCCGGAATCGACATCAATGACAACGGATGCACCAGAAAAGATCTTGATATCGGAATAATCTTCCTTCCTTTGAGGGATCAGGCCGGAATTTGCACTTTCTTTCTTTTGGCTTGAAAGACTGCCGGCAAGACTTTTTTCATTGGAAGATGCTTGGCTTTCCGTAGATGCTCCCTCGACTTGGGCCGCCACAGGTTGACTCATGTTTTTGGGCGCCGAAAAAAAACCGAACAGGTAATATTGGACGGGAAGAAAAAGGATCAGGATTATATTAGCAATAATGCTCATAAATAAATCTCCTTATATGCTTACTCACAGCAATGGAATATTCTTTTCTGATTCCTGAAGATTAATATCAAGAAGTTCCGCCACTTTTTCATTTTTTGACAGCTTGTCCCATTCAGGAAGGTCTTTGACGCTTCCGACGCCCAAGTTCTTCAAAAAATTAAAAGATATCTCATATAGATAGCCTCTTATGTCGGCGGCTTCTTTCCTTTCAACGAGGCCCCGCAAAAGCAAGCTTCGCAAAACATAACTGCAGTTTACCCCTCTGATCGCTTCGATCTGCACGCGAGAGATAGGACCACGGTAAGCGACGATTGAAAGCGTTTCAAGAGCCGAGCGTGACAATTCGGCGCCGAGCTCTCCGCTGACCAACTGGTTCACAAATTCCTGATTTTCGGGGCGAGTGGCCAATTGCACAGAATCTTCTTTGGAAATGATCATTAATCCCCTTTTTTCCTGTTCATAATCCCGCTCCAGCTCCAGAATGGCCGCCTCTATATCATTCTTAGGAATATTGCAGATTTTTGCAAGGCGGGAGGCTCGAATTGGTTCGCCGGAGATAAAAAGAAGGCTTTCTATAACGGATTTGAGTTTTAATAACTCCATAAAAAAACTTTAGCAATTATGTAAAAACTTCGGCTTTCGATACGCTGATCGCATTCTCTTGACTGCTAAACTTGGAAATTCTTATATCTTCAAATAATTTATCCTGCTCAACCATCACGATTCTCTGTTTTACCAGTTCAAGGAGGGCCAGGAAGCTGACAATCACCTCGATCTTGTCCTTGGCCGAAGCCTTGAGGTCCGAAAAGCTGATCTCGATCCTCTCCAGCAACGTTTTTTGCAGTTCACTGATCTTATCCTCCAGAGTGAGGATATCCCTCACCGCTTCCTCGGGAATTTTCTCGGGAAGGATTATTTGTTCAATGATCTTATTATAGCACTTCTTGAGATCGAATAAATTCACATTATCGGGAGGAGAAAAAATGTTCGCAACCCCCAGCAAATAATCCCTTGAATACGCGAGATTATTTTTCTGGAGAAGCGCGTTTATTTTTTCGGAAATTTGCTTATATTCCCGGTAAAGTTTGAGCTGTTCCTCGAGATCCTTGATCTCTTTTTCCTCCTCGGGCGTCACTTCGAGGGTCGGAAGAATATTGCGCGACTTTATCAGGATTATCTTGGCAGCAATACTGATAAATTCGGATAAATGCTCAAGAGAAATATTCTGCTCCCGCTGGACATATTCAAGATAATCATCGGCCACTTTTGCCAAACTCACTTCCGCAATATCAAGCTTCTGCTCCTCGATAAGGCGCAAAAGCAGCTCCAGCGGACCTTCGAATTTCGGAAGCATTACGTTATACATATCACATTTTCACGCTAAAAACTCCTTTCACTGGCTGTTCTATCTTTAGGTATTGCTTGGCTGATAACTTAATCGAATACTCGTATTCACCCGATCCGGCATAAATATTTTTCTGCCTGGCCAGCAGATTATCCATATAAATATCCAGTTTCACTATTTCGCGAAAAGGCGGAGTAGCGCCCACTTTCCCCGGCATATTTTTTTTCATCCAAACCTCTTTGGCGAAATTCAGCGATTTTGCCATTTTTTCTTGTTGTTTTTTCAGATTTATGTTTATGACCTTTAGTAATTTCTTTTTGTCCAATTTTTTACTGGCCGAAAGCAACGCCAAAACATAATTTTTGTCCGTTTTCATGACCAAAGCTTTGGCGATTTCTTCCGTCTTTATTTTTTTCTTCAACTGGTGCTTTTGAGCCGTTTGGGCGGTATCCCAGGCAGTATAGGTGGTTTTATGCTCAATAACTTCGTATTTATACCCGGCCGCATCAAGATACTTGATAATTTTTTTTGAGATAGCCATTTTTTTATATATTATATGTTAATTTAACGTTTTTTTCCGGAAACCGGATTAAGGACAGGCGGGATCCGGCTGCTCGCCATTCTGAGAGCAAAAGGTATGCCGGTGAGCATCATGAGTCCCACAAAAAGAAAGATGTAACGAATATGGGCGAAATAAACTAGCGGTGCGGCAACCGCCAGTCCCAAAATATAAGCCATGGGACGAACGCTGCGAAAAAAGTCGACTATATCCACATCTATCTGATCGATGCGCTTATAAAAATAGGAGTCGCGGAGGATCTCAATGAGACTGGCGCCTATTCGGGTGGCGAAGAGAATGGCCGCCCAAATAAAATATTCGTGGGAGTGAATGAAAAAAATGATCGTGGTGGAAGCCGCCATCAAAAGAAGGGCGCCGATGATCATATCTTTTTCTTCGTATTTTTTGTCAGCCAAAACACCGGCCGGATATTGCAGCAAAACAAAAGGAATGAGCATGATCGAGAACATCCCTCCGATCTTTGCCCAGGAAAAACCAAGCTCAAGGAGATAAAGAGGCGTATACACGATCATCAGAGCAAAAAAAAGCTCAAGGAGGAAGGAGATATAATATATCCGTAAAACGTTCTTGCGCCGAAACACCTTTTTCATCAATAAAAAAAATCCAGGATCTTCAATTTCACAGTCGGTGACCTTTTTGAGCTTTAAAACGGCTATTAGAATAACGACAATGAGCGTCAGGGCGGCCACAAAAAAAACGGAGCGTATGCCCCAGCGGCTGATCAAGATCCCGGCGATAAGGGGCGCGATCAAATACCCGGCGTTCATAATGGTCAGATAGGCGCCACGTATTTTTCCGGTTTTCAGATCCCTGGAGCAGGATTCAAGCAGAACATCCAGATCTACCCACATAAGCACCGTTGAAGCGATATAAATGACCAACAACCAAACGCTAAAACGGTTGATCGGAAAAAATACCAGCATCAGCACAACAAGCGCCTTGGCCGTCATATTTGCCAAAAAAACCCTCACTTTTCCGTAGCGCCTTACCAGATGGTGCCAATTAAAGATCAAAATGAGGGCCAGAATATATGCGGCAATGAAATAGAAAGTGATATTATCGCTCCCGAGAGCGATCTTGAAGTAATCTGACTCCAAATAAAGTATCAAAGCCGAGGAAATTCCGAGAAGAAAAGAGCATAATGACAAAATTTTCAAAAGCGGTAAATTTAGTTTTTCTGTGTGTTTTATTTTCATTTATAATGAAACGCGAAGAGGATGTAGTTTTAATTTCCAATAAGTTCTTTTACTTTCTCGACAATTTCACCGGGAGTAATTTGTGTTTTGACATAATACGCGCTGGCGCCCAGATCAAGCGCTTGTTTTACTTCGCTATCCATGGCCGAGTTAGAAAGAATGATGACAGGCGTATCTTTTGTCGCTTCATTCGCCCGAAGCTCTTTCAGCGCTTCGTAGCCGTTCATAGCCGGCATCATCATATCAAGAAGGATACAGACAAAAAGACCTTTTTCCGCTTCTTTGATCCCCCATTTTCCATTTTTGGCCGCTACCACCTCGAAGCCTTCCTGTTTCAACTTATCCCCGAACATCTCAATGAAAATATCCTCGTCTTCGATTATCAGCACTTTGTGCCCGTTGATTTCTTTTTTTTCAATAAATTCAGGAGCCGAAGGCACTACCTCGGACGGCGCTTCCTGCGGAAGTGATGTCGGTAAAGGCGAACTGCCGACCAATTCTTTCACTTTATCCGCCAGCTGGGACGGGGTAAAATTCGATTTTGTCAGAAATCCCGCCGCGCCCAAACCTGTGGCCCGGTCGATATCTTCCTTGGCGCTCAAGTTACTAAAAACATAAATGGGTATGTCCTTGATAGATTCCTCTTTCTTCACGGTTTCCAATATCTCAAATCCGTCCATATCCGGCAAAACAACATCCAGGAGAATAAGATCAGGCTGCCACAGAACAGCTTCATCCTTTACCGCTTTTCCGCTGGTCACGACCCTGATCTCAAAGCCTGCGCCCTGCAATTTTTTTTCGTATATTTCAACCAACATTGGATCGTCTTCAACGATCATTATTTTAGCCATATTTTTTTATTATCATCTTATTGGACACTGTTATTTTACCGTATTCAAGGTAAATTTGCAATTATGCCTAAGTTTATCGTCCTATTCCTTTGTACTTTATCCCTAGCGCCAACAGTTTGTCCTTATCCAGGCAGTTCATTCCGTCCACGATCAGACCGATCCCGTGTTCTTTAAATTTTTCCACAGGAATTTTCAGAAACTCATCGTGACCCGTAGCGAGAAAAATAGCTTCTGATCTATCTAGAACTTCCTCAACATTATTGGCGTTGGAAAGTTTGGGAATAAACGGGTCGTAGATATTGAGAACGGCGCCATGCTTTTCCAAAAGCTCAATGATCTTGAGAGCCGGACTTTCGCGCAGATCACCAACATTCGCTTTATAAGAAACTCCCAGGAGGCCGATCTTGGCGCCCTTCAACGATTTGCCCAAGCTATTAAGCTCGTCTTGCAAAAGTTCGACGCTATATAATGGCATTCCGTTGTTGATGGCGCGGGCTACTCGCAAAAATTGATGATCAAAATCATTTTCCTTGGCTTTTTCAATGAGATAATACGGATCGACCGGAATACAATGCCCGCCCACGCCGCAACTGGGCCAATGAGCCATAAAAGCAAAGGGTTTGGTCGAGGCGCCCCGGATGACATTGACAACGTCTATATCCATCAGATTGAAAGATTTTGCCAGTTCGTTGACAAAAGCAATGTTGATATCCCGAAAAGAATTTTCCATGATCTTGACCGCTTCCGCTTCTCGAATGGTTTTCATCGGCATGATTTTGGCGCCCACAATGCTTTCATAAAATTTCACGCTTTTCTCGAGTCCTTGCTCATCGAATGAACCGACGACGCGCGGAATATTGGAAACGTTCCATTTTGGGTCACCCGGATTGATACGCTCGGGACAATGGGCGATAAAAACATCTTGGCCAACGGTAAATCCTTCTTTTTCGAAAGCCGGACGGACGAATTCCTCGCAAACACCCGGATTGATCGTTGATTCCACAATCACCAGCGAGCCTTTTTTCATGTTTTTGGCCACGGTAACGGACGCGGAAATGACATAGCTCAGATCTGGATAATATTTTTCATCGACCGGCGTCGGCACGGCAATGATGAAAATATCGCAGTCTTTCATTTGAGATTCGTCGCGGATAACATTGATCTTCGCTTTCGGGAGCAATTCGTCGAGATATTTTTCCTCAACTATGTTTTCGCCCTTTTCGATTCTGGCCAGTTTTTTTTCGTCCTTATCGAACCCGTAGACCTCATAGCCATTTATCGAGCACAAAACCGCCAGCGGAAAACCGACGTATCCGAGACCGATAACGCAGACCTTTTCCATATTTTTTTGCATGAGTTCTGATGAATTATTACTAAAAAATCGTACCATAATCGGCACGAAAAGACAAACCTCCGAAGCATAGATATTAATTACAAACACTACCGACTGACTGGCAACTCCAATATAAACCGGCTCCCTTTCTCCTTACCGGCCGATTCGGCCCAGATCTTGCCTTGATGGGCCTCGGTCACTTTTTTGGCTATGAACATTCCGAGTCCCGTTCCGTCGGTGTGGTAATGACTGATCTCTTTTCCGCGCACGAATTTATTGAAAATATTCTCGATGTCCTCTTTATCCATCCCGATTCCGGTGTCGGAAACGATCACTCGGACGGTATTTTTCTGCTCCATGGCGTTGTGGTCAAAAAAACCGCCATTTTCCACCCGAACGGTGACACCGCCTCTTTGCGTGTACTTGATCGAGTTATCGACCATATTGGAAATGACTTCTTTTATCTTGGTAATATCAATCTTTATTTTTTGAGATAGCTTCTTCGGCTTTTTCCATTCGAGATAAAGCCCCTTGGCTTTCGCCGAAAGATCGAGCGTGCTAACTGCTTCGTCGATCAGATCCTCGATTTGCGCTTCCTGAAAATCAAACTCCATCCGCCCGGATTCAATGCGGGAAATGTTCAGCAGGTCCTCAACTAATTGCACCAGCCTTTCATTGGAGATATATACTTTCTCCAACGCCGTTTTTTGTGTTTCCGACACCTCGCCATAGGTTCCCTCCAGAAGAAGCGACACAAAGCCCTTGATGGCGGTGAGAGGCGTCCGCAGCTGGTGGGAAGCAATGGAAATAAACTCTGATTTAGCTTTGTCAAGTTGGTGGAGCTTGTCATTCGCTCCCGCTAGTTGCGCAGAAAGTTTTTCCAACTCTTCTTTGCGCTCAACTTCGAGTTTGACGGAACGGACGAGAATATATCCAAAGATTATGGCTATCGCAAATGTTACGCCGGTTAAAATTTGATTCGTAGTATTTTGAATGAAGAAAAATTGCGCCCCAATCCCAATAATTAGCCCGACTACAAGGGCTTGAGAGGCGATCAATTTTATCTCAAAAGCTTTATATCTGACTATGAGGTACGCCAGAAAACCAATAAAGATTGGCATTGCAAAAAAGCTGTATTGAGTGATCTCCCATTTTTCTATAATTGTCCCATAAATATTTATCCACGAAATAACAACATTTAGAAAGACTGCTCCAATCGCGAAATAAAATATGCGATCTCTATTTCTCTTGTCTGTTTTTAATAGTTTATATATAAGATAGAAAATAATCGAAAGAGATAGTAATCCTTCGAGAAATCTATAGTAATAAATCAGTAGTCCTTGGGTTCCCTCGCAATTTGTTGCATCAAATCTAGATACATTTATACTAGTCGGGATAAAAAAAATGAAGCCAATTAGCAATATTCCGAAAATAATTTTTATTTTAAAGTTTGCATCTCTGTTATTTAAGAAAACATAAATAAAATATAAGGTGGAAACTGAAACTATAATCTCCCAAAAATTAATGAAAGACCAAAAAAACAGGACTTGCCTGCTGTCAAACGTGGTCCAAAGGACAATATCCGAAATAGCCCAGATAGAAAACGAGGCTGCAATTAAGAATAGAATTTTACTGGGCAGACTTCTGCTTTTTATGAATATATACGCACTTACAAAAAGAGAGATGATAATTGATGGAATATGAGAATAGTATAAAAGAGAAGGAACGGCGACGTGACAATTTTCAATATTCGTAATTGAATTGAAATCCATTTATTTTATTTTACTAATCGAATATTCAATGTCTCCCTGCACACCGCACAAAGTATAAGACAAATAAACGTCAAACTCATCACCTTTTCTCACCTTCACATCCTGAATTGGTAAGATCAATGGAAAACTATAAGCGGAAGAACAGCCGAAAACAGATTTATCAAAAAAAACTGTTTGTCCGCTGATCCTAACGCCATTAATTATGCCGTTTTTGTTTATTTTCAATCTAATTATTTTACTTATTTTTTCTTTGGCATTTTTTTTGTTGAAGTTTACGCTAAGATATTTTATTTTTTTTGCGAATGAAGTTGACTTAGTTTCTGGTATTCCGGGATAATCAAACCTGAATATGTCTAGCTTGTGGCCATAAAACTTTGTGTTCTGCGATACTAAATCAACATAAGAATCATATTGATTCAGAAAAACCTTCACATTTTTTTTTCCGAACTTCAAAATGTTATTCATGACCGGAATTTGAAGTTCTTCAATCAAACCCGTTGAAATCATTTCACAAATAATTACATCGACTCTTTCAGGCAGTTTGACGTTGAGTGCATTTCCATAAATTACATCAATTACATCTCCAAACCCATTCTTTGCGAAATTTTCTTTTAGAGTTGCAGCGCATCTCCTGTCAATTTCAACTACATATACTTTTTTCGCGCCCGCCTCTGCCGCAAACAGCGCTAAAATTCCGGTTCCAGTTCCGACATCGACGACAATATCGTTTTTCTTAACCGTATTAAATATCGATTTCTTGAAGAAATTGGTTCTTTTTTTGTCTATTAGGCAGCAATACGCTCCTTCGGAAACAGACCAGTATTTTTTTGTTCCTTCTATTTGCATATATTTTATATCCAACCCCACTCTTTAAGTTTTTTATTATCTTCTTCAATAAACTTTAATCCTATATCCGTTCTATAAAACATTTTTGGAATCACCAATTTATCGATTATATCATATGTTTTTTTTCTAGCGTCTTGTGGCGTATTGCCGGCTCCAGTGACATATAGTATATAGCCATTACTCCCTGCAATCTGAAGATATTCTTTTCCATTTTTTCCAGGCTTAATACAAACTTCTTCAAAATGTAACTGATCCCTCTCTTCCCTTGTCAGTCTGCCTTTAAATAATATATTTACACCTTTTAAGTAATACTCGTTTGATATGGATTTATACGGAAAAGGTGGAACAGCAACGGAAACAACGATCCCAAATCCTTTTTTATATTCTAATTCATATTTCTCTCCGTTAGCTACGACCATCAAAAATTTATGCCAAGAAGGCAGGTGAAGCTCGATTTGCGCTTGAATTGTTGGGCACCCAAACCTTGCAGTAATTTCTAAAGGATGCACACTCCTCTCATCCACTATGCAATTAACATCAAAATAACCTTTAAAGTTAATTTTTTGAAGATAGGGTTTTATTTTCTGGAGAGTTTCCTGAAATAATTTATTTTTTTCTTCAGGCGTATACCACATAAGAGTGCCCATTTCTCCAGTAAGAGGACCAATGTCTCCGTTAAATAACCTTTTGTGCTCAATATTAATTTGGACGGGACCTACCCAGTCATTGCCGTTAAAAAACCTTCCGCATGCGATCTCAACACCATCAACTTTACGTTGAAGGCTAATGGATTCGATAGACGTTTGACTTTCATAACTCTCCAGAACTTCTAATGCATCGCTTCCATCCTTCATCGTGCCTATGTAAGTTAACGCGCTCGCGTGTTTGTTTTGCTTTACCACCCAAGCGCCACTATGTTTTTTTATAAATCTTATCGCTGATTGTATATTATTAAAATCGAATGTCGGGATTGTCTTAATTCCGCATGTTGCCATTATTTTTTGCGCATAGGCGCGTTCTTTTTCCAATTTATCGCCACCTTCGCTTCCCCCGACAACCTGATAGCCCTCTTTTCGGAGATCATCCTGAATTTTTCCATAGCCAACATCATCAAAAACGATCAGCCCGTCTTTTCCGACCCAGACCAATTCTTTTTTCCAATCATCCGTTTTTTCGACCATTCCATCAAGGCAATCTTTTCTGCTTTCATCCTCGATATATAATCTTACGTCACAACCCTCCTGCTTGAGCCTTACAGCGAGATCAGCCGCGATCAGCTCCCCTGACACAAATAATACCCTCATAAGTGCGTTTAGTTGCTAATTATATAGACTCCAATAGCCATTATAACAGTTGCCAGAGCTTTAATCCAAATGCCATCCAGCTGCTCTTGATAGATCCTTTTCATGATCGACGTTTTCTTTTTTAAGATAAGCCAAAAGATAAACAAGATCAACAGGCTATCGATCAGAATGAATACCGGAACAAAGGTCTCAATGGTTGCGACATAAGATACAGAAGGGGCGATATCAATCGCCCTTTGCGAAGCCAGGTTACCCAGGAAAGAGATCCCTTCAAATAAAAGGAAGATCAGGGCAAATCTCTTTATAAGTGGAAAAGGATTTCTTTTTTTTGCCAGCGCAAAAAAAACGCCGGCGAGGAAGGCTCCTAGCGTAAAGCCCAAAAATCCGATCAAAAAACCCTGGTCGCCCAATCCTCGCGCAGACAGATCCGAGTAAACTTTGTCCTCAAAAACCATACTAAGCGATAAAATTATCACAGCCCAGATCATGACCCATAGATAACCGAAGGAAAATTTGTCGCGAAGTTTTTTGCTAACCGACAATAAAATGGCGCCCAGCAACGTTATTCCCATACCTGCATACTTCAAAGCGGATAGCCTTTCTCCCCAAAAAAAGAAAGTCATGAGCGGCACGGCAATTATGGTCAGCCCCCAAATGATTTGAAGAAAAGCGACGTCATTATGTTTGAATAATGCCTTGAAGTAAAAATAGAAAGATGAAGTGAATAAAAAACCGCCCAAAAGGGCCAGCAAAACGATGGGGTCGATCCAGAACAGGCTTCCGCTTCCTCCAATTGACACAAATTGACCCACGTCTATTTTCAAAAAAAACAAAGATAGGATGCTGAATGGTATTATTTGGAAAATTCCTGATATGATCGTTCCATCTAGCTCATCGTCATATATTTTTCCAACAAAATATACGTCTATGACATTTACCGCCGCCCAAAGTACCGGAGCCAGAAAAGAAACTAGCATCCAGTGGTGCTTGAGAAATTCGGATATATCGGACAATAAAGCCATCTGCAAAATTTAGCGTTTATTCATTTCCCCACTAATTGATAATCGATCAACAAATGATCTTTACCGGATACTTTGTCCCCCGCTTGATAAAATGCGTTTCAATGTCTTTCAAATTGAATTTTTTTCGGAAATACTCCTCTATAAACTTTCGATTCATCCCATTTTTACAGGTATAAACATCAATGCTCACGAACCCTCGATGCGGAAAAGTGTGGATGCTGATATGGGATTCGGCGATTACCACGAAACCGCTCCAACCGCCTGAGTCATTGATGCCATTGTCCGCCGCTTTGTATGCTTGCGGTTTTCCGAGAATGTTCATTCCGACTTTTCCGGGAAGCTCCTCGAGACACTTCAAAACCAGCTTTTTTTCATTTAGCTTTTTGAAATTACCGCCGTAACCGTCGAGCGTGAAATGCTCCCCGAAATTGCATGTTTTTTTGGTTTTCCTTTTGAAAATATTGCTCAGCATTTTTTTACTTTACCCCAATACCGAATGTTGGAGTGGNNCCCGGTACTGGAAATTTGACGCAAAACATTTCCACCTCTTTTTTGATCTCCGATAGCTTGCTTTCATCCTGATGGTTTTTCAACGCCTCAATGATCCAGGCTCCCAACTTTTTCATATCAGCCTCTTTCATCCCTCTAGTTGTCGCTGCAGGGGTCCCCAATCTTATCCCGCTCGGTTTTAGCGGCGGGTTTGGATCGTCCGGGATTATCTGTTTGTTGACGGTGATGGAGATCTTATCCAGGGTCTGTTCCGCCAATTTTCCGTCGATTCCGAAGCTCTGCATTGTGTTCGCAACCATCATATGGTTGTCTGTTCCATCTGTAACAAGCTTCACCCCGTTATCCATAAGCTCCTGGGACAAAGTTTTCGCGTTGATCAAAACTTGTTTTCCATATTCCTTGAATTCCGGCTGAAGGGCTTTGCCTAAGGCGACAGCGATTGACGCGACCGTTTGCATATGCGGGCCGCCCTGAAGACCGGGAAAAACAGCCTTATCGATCTGTTCGGCAAATTGTTTCTTGCACATTATCATGCCGGCTCTGGGACCGCGCAGCGATTTGTGAGTCGTCGTCGAAACCACATCAAAACCGTAATCAAAAGGATTTCTCATTGCTCCTGCCGCGATCAGCCCGCCGATATGCGCGACATCCGCAAATGTTATGGCCCCCACTTCGTCTGCCACTTTTTTGAAATCCGTATAATCATAATCTCTTGGATAAGAAGTATACCCGCACATGACTATTTTCGGCTTGCATTCTTTGGCCACTCTCAATAATTCTTCAAAGTCGATCCTTCCTTTTTCGTCCGGATGCGTCTTATAGCGGACAAAATTAAAGACCTTTCCCATGTGGGAAACGGGGGCGCCGTGGGTCAAGTGTCCTCCGTGCGAAAGCTCCATCGCAAGGACCGTGTCGCCCGGGTTGAGAAATGCAAAATACACCGCTTGATTCATGGGCGAACCGGACAGGGACTGAACGTTGGCGTGCTCGCAGCGAAACACTTCCTTTGCCCGGTCTCTGGCTAAATTCTCCACAATATCGGTATATTCTTGTCCTCCGTAATATCTTTTCCCCGGATATCCTTCGGAGTATTTATTGGTAAGAATTGATCCATTGGCCGCAAAAACCTCAGGATACGTATAGTTTTCTGAAGGAATAAGCTCCACTCCTTTTTGCTCCCTTTTTTCTTCGCCGATCAAAGCGCCATATACTTCCGGATCATTTTGCTTGAGAATTTCCCAATTTTTATTTGCGTCCATTATGTTTCATGAAAAATTAGTTATGGCTATTGAAATTTGATGTTAACTCTCTTTTTTATTATTTGCCCATTCCGATTTTCTTGTCAAATTTGGTTACATATTTTTCTTACATTGATTCGACGCCGGGCGGCGGAACATTTTTACCGTTATCAATATTCTTTGCCGGAGTTTTGGGCGGATCTTTTACGGAAGATGCGGGTGCGCTTTCGCCTGTTGGCGCTGGAAGGCAATTTTCGTCGCCAGGAGCACATTGGTCAGTGGTTGAAGCGGAACAGTCTTCAGCGCTCGGATCGCACTCTATATTTTGCGCATTGAGGCATTCTTCATCGTTTGGCGCGCACTCTCCGTCAGTCGCAGATTCATCCGTCGGAGGATTATCCCTCAAATATTGCTCCGGCGTGCTGCATTCCTCTCCTTTTTTCAAGTTATCTGGAGAGCAGTTTGCTATGCCGCATCCCGGCTCTTCCGGGCCGCATTGATAAGCCGTGCAGCTCTCATCCTTTGGATCGCAATCAGGAATATTCTTTGCGTTTCGGCTGAGCACTTTATAGTACCAGATGTCTTTATCCGGAACGCCGGTGCATTCTTCACCGTCTACGGAAGAAGCGGGGTCGCATCTCCAAATCAGACAACTTTCCTTTTCCGGATCGCAATCAATCTGAGCTTGGATGACATAATCGCGTTTTATCATATAGCGCCAATAGGTAACCACGATTGACCCCGCGATCAAAACTCCAAGCAAAACAAATAGAGCTTTGGATCTTTTGTCCACTTTTATCTCGCCTGCGTCGGCAGTTTTTTGTTTTTGTTCCATTAAATTTAATATAGCATAAATAGCGAAAAAAAACATTAGTCCTTGAATAATATTCCGATATAAAGTACTATTTATTTATGCTAAGGACTCACACTTGCGGAGAATTGAATAAGTCGAATATCGGTCAAAAGGTTGTTCTGGCCGGCTGGGTACATCGGCGGCGGGATCACGGCGGAATTATCTTTATTGACCTGCGGGACCGCTATGGACTGACGCAAATCAAATTTGATTCCGCAATTGATCATGAAGCCTGGAGAGAGGCGGATAAGCTGCGACACGAGTGGGTCGTAAAAGCCACCGGAACCGTTTCTGCAAGACCCGCAGAAATGATCAATTCCAAACTCGCAACTGGCGAGATAGAAGTCGAAATAAGTGAGCTCACAATTCTCAACAGATCGGAAACGCCTCCTTTTGAGCTTGATGAAGAAAAATCGGAGGAAGCCAATGAGACTTTACGCTTGCAATACCGTTTCATTGATCTGCGCCGTCCGGAACTCCAAAAACTGCTCGCATTGAAAGACAAATATATCCAGCATATCAGAAGTTATCTTCAGGCTCACGATTTTATCGAGATCCAAACTCCGATTCTCGCCAATTCTTCTCCGGAAGGCGCGAGAGACTTTCTCATTCCCTCACGGCTGCACCCCGGAAAGTTCTACGCGCTTCCTCAAGCCCCCCAGCAATTCAAGCAGCTCCTGATGGTTGGCGGCTTGGATCGGTATTTCCAGATCGCCCCCTGCTTTCGGGACGAGGATCCCCGCATGGACAGGCATTACGGCGAATTCTATCAGCTTGATATGGAGATGAGTTTTGTGACGCAAGAAGACGTTTTGGATCTGATGGATCCTTTGATGATCGATTTGACGGAAAAATTCTCTCAAAAGAAAATTGTCAATCTTGACGAAAATGGAAAGTTCAAAAGAATTCCCTGGCGGGAAGCGATGACCCGCTTCGGAACCGATAAACCGGATCTGAGATATGAAATGGAAATTCACCCGATCACGGAAATAGTGAAAGATTGCGGATTCTCGGTATTTTCGAACGCGGTCAAAAAGAACGGCGTCGTGCATGCTTTGAAAGTTGAAGGCGGAGCGAAATTCACGAGAAAAGAAATTGACGAACTGACGGAAATTGCGAAAAACAAAGAGGCCAAGGGGCTGGCTTACATGTTTATCCGTGATGGAAGGCTGCAATCTCCCATCGTGAAATTCTTGGGCGGCGATCTGGCCCAAAAGATCGCTGAAGAAGTTGGCGCGAAAGAAGGCGATATTATATTTTTCGGAGCCGATGATTGGAAAATAGTTTGCTTGAGCCTCGGCGCCGTTCGCAACGAATGCGCGGCCAAAATGGGGCTAAAAGACCATAGTTTGGCGGCTTGGTGTTGGATCGTTGATTTCCCGATGTATTCCTATTCAGAAATTGATCCGAAAAAAATTGATTTTGAGCATAATCCATTTTCTATGCCTCAAGGCGGACTTCAGGCGCTTCAGGAAAAAGATCCTTTGGATATTTTGGCCTATCAATATGACTTGGTTTTGAACGGTTTTGAAGCCTCGAGCGGCGCTATTCGCAACCACGATCCGGAGATAATGTATAAAGCCTTTGCAATCGCGAATTATTCCAAAAAAGACGTAGACGAGCGCTTCGGCGCGCTGGTTCGCGCTTTCAAATATGGCGCTCCTCCCCATGGAGGAAACGCTCCAGGAATTGACCGTATCTTGATGGTGCTTCACGACCTGGACTCTATCCGGGATATTTATGCTTTTCCCAAAGACGGAAGCGGCCGAGACTTGATGATGAACAGCCCGAGCGAAGTCGATGAAAAGCAGCTAAGCGAAGCGCATATCGTAGTGAAAAAATAAAAGTATTGTCTATACAAAAAACGCCAGCCGCTTCGACTGACGCTGGATAATTGGCTGGCAATGCTATTTGGATACTTCTGATACTATTTTGTCAGTCGAAATAATTTCGCCTTTTGGATCCGGGCGTTTTTTTATTTCCACTCCCCCGCCTTTGAGGGATTTTTCACTAATGACCACACGATAAGGAAGACCGATGAGATCCGCGTCAGCGAATTTTTCTCCAGCGCTTACATCCCGATCATCATATAACACTTCGACATTTTTCTCTTGAAGATCTCGATATATTTTTTCCGCCTCCTCGTTTTTTCCCAGACTGATGAGATGGACTTTGACCGGCGCGATAGATTCCGGCCAGATAATTCCCTTTTCATCATTGCTGATCTCGACCACGGTTCCCATGAGACGCTGGAGGCCAATTCCGTAACAACCCATGATCAAGGTTATTTTTTCCCCCTTTTTATTGTCAACTGACAAATTGAAGGGCGCGCTGTATTTTGTTCCGAGTTTGAATATATTTCCGACTTCTACCGCTTTCTCTTCCCTGAAATCCTTTCCCTGGCAATCAGGACATTGGGGCGTTTCAGATTTAATTTCTTTGTTGATGGCTAAGTTGCATTTGTTGCAGATATAGATGACATCTTCTCCGGCTTCGGTGAGGGTCTGGAATTCATGCGAATATTTGGAAAAAGAACCGCCTGAAGCGAATGTAACAAAAGTTTTTTCGCCGATGCCTATCCGATCAAATATTTTTTTATATGCCCCCTTGGCCTTTTCGTAATAATCATCAAGATCTCCTTGGGTCAAATGAAAAGAATAAAGATCTTTCATCATAAATTCGCGGCCGCGCAGAATCCCGGACTTGGCCCGCAACTCCATCCGGAATTTGCTTTGGATCTGATAGGCGGAAAATGGCAGATCCTTATAGGAATTTATGAATTTTTTTACAAGCGGAGAGATAACTTCTTCGTGGGTGGCGCCGAGCGCAAACTCCCGATCGCTCGAATCTTTCACTTTATACAGATCGTCCATAGTACCCCATCTTCCAGTACGCTCCCAATTTTCCTTAGGCTGGAGGGCCGGCATAAAAATTTCTTGACCGCCAATAGCGTCCATTTCTTCCCGAATGATATTCTCGATTTTTTTCATTACCCTGAGACCCAACGGCAAAATAGTATATACTCCGGCCATCAATTTATCAACAAAACCGGCGCGAATAAGAAGCTGGGCGTTGAGGCTCACCTCATCTTTTGGCGCGTTCTTTTGGGTCTTTGTGAAAAGTTGGGACTGTTTCATGATTGTATGTTAGAAATATCTCCCGAAAATGTCAAAGGGATTTAACTTTATCAACCACTTTTTCTATCACCCACTTCGGAGTGGAGGCGCCGGCGCCGATCAGCGCCGATTTTACGCTCACCAACCACTGCAATTTCAGCTCTTGCGCGTTTTCTATGAAATAGGATTTCGGATTTATTTTTTTGGCAATTTCAAAAAGTCTCCTTGAATTTGCACTGTCTTTCCCTCCGATTATGATTACTGCGTCGTTGCAAGCAGCCAATTTTCTAATTTCTTTCTGGCGCTTGTCCGTTGAATCGCAGATGGTATTGAAAAATATAAAATCCGGCATTTTTTTTGCAAGATGCCGCTGGATTTTTTTGAATTCATCAACGTTTTGCGTGGTTTGCGCAATCAGGCAATATTTCTTTTTTTTATTGAGTTTTATTTTTTTTACCTCCTCCAAACTGCCAATTACCCTGGCTTTCCCGTTTGACCATTCGAAAATGCTAATCACCTCCTCATGTTTTTTGTCCCCAAAAATAATCATTTCGCGGCCCTTTTCTGAATGAGACTTGGAAACTCTTTGGGCTTTCATGACCTTCGGGCAAGTGGTATCGATTATTTTTTGTCCTCTCTCGCTCGCTTCATTATACAGCCCTGGACCAACGCCGTGCGCGGTAAAAATAACCGTGCCTTCCGAGATATTTTCCAATGATTCAATTTCTTTTATTCCTTTATTTTTGAGATCATGGCAAACATCCCGGTTATGGACGAGTTTTCCTAAAATGTACAGATCGTCGCATTCTTTCGAATTCACGGATGCCAAATCGTATGCTCGCCTAACTCCTGAACAAAAACCGGAATGCTTAGCTACTGCTATTTTAATATTCCTTTTCTTCATTATTACGCGACTATTAGGCTAATTTCTTCACCCGTCCCGCTTTTTTCAAAAATTCTCCGTATTTTTTGAGATCGACTTTGGTTTTCAACTTCAGCGATTCAATGTCAATTCCCAGTGATATTCCTTTTTCGGTCTTGAATTTACGGATCTCGTCAATGGCTTTGATCGCATCTTTGAAATCAGAGATATTGGTTTTTTTTGAAAAATTGAGCTCTTTGGGCCATTTGGAAAGATGGACGCTCTTTGTTTTTTCAGCGCTTTTGAAAAATTCCTGAAAAATTTCTTCGGTCACGAAGGGCATGATCGGCGCGTACATTTTTATCACATTGAAAAAAACCATCGCGAGCGTTTTTATGGCCGCTTCTTTTGATCTCTTGTCCTCTCCAAAAAGCCGATATTTGATAAACTCGATATAATAATCCGCCAGCTTGGACCAGAAAAAATCGTCAATGGCGTCTTTCGCCTTGGCATAGGTATAATTTTCGAAATTTTTAGTGGCTTCGGCGATGGTTTTGTTCATTTCCTCAAGGATCCAAATGTCCGCTCTTTCCAGCTGGCTGCCACTTTGGACAAGTTTCGGCTTTGTTTCGTGCATCGCCATAAAACGGGCGATGTTCCACAACTTCGTTGTTGTCCGGCGTCCTTTTTTGACTTCCAAAATATTGAATTTCAAGCTCTGGCCTAAAGTCGCCCCGGTCGCCCAGTAGCGCACGGCGTCCGCGCCATATTCCTCAATGATTTTTTCCGGCGGAATATAATTTCCCAAACGCTTTGATATCTTTCTTCCCTGTTCATCAAGGCCATGCCCCGAGATCATAGCATTCACGAAGGGCAGCTGGTTGTGGTGGTAATGGGACTTTACGATCGTATAGAAAAGCCAGGTTCTTATGATCTCAAAAGCCTGTGGCCGAAGGGAGCTTGGGTATAGCTTTTTCTGTGTTGTTGAGTCGCCGATAAGTTTTTGGGCAATGATTGGCGTGAGAGACGATGTCTGCCAAGTGTCAAATACGTCTTTTTCCGGAAAAAATTTCTTTCCCTTGCATTTTGGGCAACTTTTTATTTTCGGCTGCTCTTCGAGAGGATCAACCGGCAAGTCTTTCATATCCGGCAATATAACTTCACCACATTTTTCGCAATACCAGACCGGAAAAGGCACGCCATAATAACGTTGGCGCGAAATGCACCAGTCCCATTTGAGATTGGATACCCAATCATCATAATTGCGCTTCATTGTTTTGGGGAACCAATGAAGTTCCTGGCCACGTTTCAGAAATTCCTTTTTGCTTTCGAGTATTTTTATGAACCATTGCTCAGATTCCATATATTCCACATCCGTTCCGCATCTTTCATGGACATAAACCGAATGCTTGATCGGTTCAATTTTTTCGATCGCTCCTACCCTTTCCATATCTTCGATTATTTTCTTTCTGGCTTCCAAAACTTTCATGCCTTCGTAGGCGCCCCCGCTGCTGGAAAATCTTCCGTTGGGCAGAACGAGCTCGATCGGCTTCGCTTCCGGATGGCGTGAGAGCCATTCAATGCATTCTCCTCCGCCATAGGAACAATAATAAACAACCCCGGAACCATATTGCATGTCCGTGGCTTCGTCCGCCGTAAGAATTACCTTTTTTTTCGTAAGCGGCATCGTGATATTTTTCCCAATGATATTTTTGTATCTTTTATCCTCCGGATGGACGGAAATTCCCATCACTGCCGGCAAGAGTTCCGGCCTCGTTGTCGCGAAAACGATCGTTTCCCCGGTTTCCGCTTTGGCCTTTATGTAAACCAGATTGCTTTCTTTTTCTTCGGCCTCAAGATCCGCTTGCGCGATGGCAGTTCGGCAAGTCGTGCACCACAGAATTGGCTTCTTTGTCCGATAAACCTTTTTTTTGTTGTAGAGATCAATGAATGACCACTGCGAGATCCGGCGACAATGCTCATTGATAGTGCTGTAAGTTTTTGACCAGTCGACTGAAATGCCCAGAAGTGTCCAGAGGTTCCTGTATGTTTCCGAACCTTTTTTGGTCTCCTCAAGACATAGTTTGATAAAATCCGATCTTGAAATTTTTGATTTGTTTATTTTATATTTTTTTTCCACAAATCTTTCGGTGGGAAGGCCGTTATCGTCAAAACCCATCGGATAATAGGCATTGAACCCGCACATTCTTTTGAAACGCACAATGAATTCGGCTTGCGCGTAGCTCATGACGTGCCCGGCATGGAGATGATCGGCCGAAACATAAGGCGGCGGAGTGTCAACGGAAAAAATTTCCCCCTGGGCTTTGGAGTTGAATTTATATATTCCTTCTTTTTCCCAGAACTCCCGCCACTTCGGCTCGGTTTCCTGCGGATCGTAATGTTTGGATATTTCTTTCATTAGCTTCTATTTTCTCACTCTTACTCTCAATTCTCTTTGTAGCGCGGAAATTATTTTTTTCATCAACGCGTCTATCTCTTCGGATGTCAGAGTTTTCGAGTCGGAGCCGATCTTGATCCGGAGTGCCAGACTTTTTTCACCTTCTTTTTCGAAAACATCAAAAAGTTCAATATTTTTCACGAGATTTCCACCATTTTTTTGAATGCTGGAAACTATATCAGAGTATTTCGTTTCCTTTCCCACAAACATGGAAATATCACGTTCCACAGTTGGAAATTTGCTGATCGGCTGATACTGCTTTTCTTGAGCGCTGATCTTTATTAATTCTTCGATCTTAAGCCCAAAAACCGCTACACGCTGCTTTATACTATATTTTTTTAAGACGATTGGGCTTATTTCTCCAATTCTACCAATTTTTTCTCCATTTATCATGATCCGCGCCGCCCGAGTCGGATGCCAGAATTTATACTCTTCATTCGATATTTGAAAATCAGTGCTTTGAATACCTATGTCATGGAACAATGCTTCAAGTTTCCCCTTCATCTGAAAAAAAAGCAGATCATTGGCGCCATTGTCAGCTATGGCTCCGACCAAGAGCGGTATTTCACTGAATTTCCCTTTATCGTTGCAAAACTTATTCCCGATCTCAAATATTTGAACTTTAGGGAAGTTTTTCAGGTTTAGCTCGACATTCTTGAGAAGATTCGAAATTAAATTTCTCCTCAAATATTGCTGTTCCGAGCTCAATGGATTCGCCACTTCAACATGATCTTCGATTTTTAGGAGACATTTTTCGATATCCTCTTTTCCATAGAAAGAATAGTTCATCACCTCTGAAAATCCAAGGCCGGCAAGAATATCGCGCAAATTATTTTCAAAATTCCTTTTCGCGTTTTGAGGCGGGGTTTTCACTTCGACAATTGGCGCTTGCTCTTTGATATTTTCATATCCGTAGATGCGACCAATTTCTTCGATGAGATCTTCTTGGGTTTTGAGATCAATCCGACGGGTTAGAATTTCGCAATCCAAGATTTTTCCAGATACTTTTATAACCAATCCTAGATTTTCCAGAATGCTTTTCATTCTGGAAACTGGAATTTTTTCGCCCAAGAGACTACTGACGTAATCCGTGTCTAATTTTATCTGCCACGGCTTCACTTTTTTCGGGTACATATCGGAAATTGCGGTGACTTCGACATTATTTCCGCCAATTTTTTTGATAAGCTCACTTGCCCGCACCATCGCTATTTCTGCCAAATTCGGATCGATATCGCGCTCAAAGCGGTGAGATGATTCAGTGATGATATTATGTAAAGTTCTTGTTTTTCGGATATTTGTCGAATTGAAACTGGCTGATTCAAGGATAATCGAAGTTGTTTCTTTGCTTATCGAAGAATCAAACCCGCCCATTACCCCCGCCAGCGCCAGCGCCTTTTCGGAATCGGCAATGACAAGATCGTTTTCATTGAGTTCGTATATTTTTTCGTCCAATAATTTGATCGTTTCGCCTTTTTTGGCTTTCCGTACGATTATGTTTCCCGCGGTTTTGTCTGCATCGAAAGCGTGCAATGGCTGTCCTGTTTCCAACATGACGTAATTCGTGATGTCGACGACATTGTTTATCGGTTTTATCCCGCAAGCGACAAGCCTTTCCTGCATCCATTTTGGCGATTGCGCGATCCTTATATTTTCAATAACCGCCCCAATATAGCGCGGACACAGTTTTTTTTCTCTAATTTCAACTTTCAGTCCCGCTTTGAGGTCAAGCTTTGAGATGGCAAGCTCACCATATTTTTTCCCTTCCAACGCGCTGATCTCCCGCGCCATGCCAATGTGCGATAAAGCGTCATGTCCGCGGTTAGGAAGAATTGAAAATTCAAGCTGGGTTTCTTTTCCCTCGGTTTTCATTTCTTCAAACTCAAACGCGCGCATGGTCAAAAGTTCCGCCAATTCTTTGGGCGTTTTTTTTGTTCCGGATAATTCTTTTAGCCGGGTATATGAATATTTCATAGCCTAAAATTGTTTGATAAATCGTAAGTCCCCGCTCTCAAACCAGCGAATATCATCAATCTTATATTTCATCATTGCCAGGCGTTCGATGCCGAATCCCCAGGCAAAACCCTGATACTTATTGCGTGGGTATCCTGCCGACACAAAAACATTTTGATTGACCATTCCGGCGCCGCCGATCTCAAGCCAGCCTGAATTTTTACACGAGGGACATTTTTTTCCGCCGCAAACGGTACAGCTTATATCAAATTCAAAGCTCGGTTCCGTAAAAGGAAAAAAGCTTGGTCGCAGCCGAATATTTATTTGTTTACCGAAAAAAGCGCTGAAAAATTCCTTGGCGATATACTTAAAATGGCCGACATTGATATCATCCCCAACAACAAGCGCCTCAAACTGATGGAGAGTGTGCTCATGTGCGGCGTCGGTGGCTTCATTGCGATATACTCGCCCGGGAACAATTATCCGAAAAGGAGGCTTTCTTTTTTCCATATAGCGCACTTGCACCGGCGAGGTATGCGTTCGCAAAACCATCTTTTCTTTCGGCGATTTTATCCAGAAAGTATCTTGCATATCGCGCGCCGGATGGTCAAGCGGAAAATTGAGAGCGGTAAAGTTATACCAATCCGTCTCGAGTTCCGGACCTTCAACCACTTCAAAACCCATCGAAGAAAATATTTTTTCGATCTCCCGATAGACCAAAGTGATCGGATGCAGACTGCCGCGAGAGATCTTTTCGCCCGGAAGCGTCACGTCAATCTTTTCTTTTTCCCAGTCAACCTGCGATCCAAGTTCTTTTTTTCTATTCTCATAAATCCCTTCTATTTCCTGCCGAGCCTGATTGGCCAGCGGCCCGATTTCTTTCCTCTCTACCGCCGACAGATTTTTCAAGTTTTTGAGTATTTTAGTGAGTTCGCCATTTCGTCCGACAAATTTCACTTTTATATCATAAAGTTCCTTCTCGTTTCGAGAGTTTCCGATTTCAGCCAGGAATCTTGACTTAATGATGATAATTTTCTCTTTTTCCATATCCTAAATCTAGCCTAAAAGTGAACAGAAGTCCAGAATCGTCAACTTTGATAATTGATCTGATTATTTTTTGACTATCCCCTATTTCTTGACCCTTTTTCTCATCTCCATATGTCTTTTTTGCAGTATTTCGAGCAGCTTGCTTTCATTTATGAACTGGTGATAACGTCCCTTTATAATAAATTCGCCATTGATCATCACATCGCGTACCATACGGCCGCCATGGGTGATCAGATTCCCCAGGATCGTCATGGGGTTTTTTTGGTCAAACGGAATGAATCCCCGATCTTTGAGCTTCCAGAATGCCAGATCCGCTTTCATCCCCGGCATGATCCGGCCCCGATCAGGCATATTTAGGATCCGCGCGCTATTGACCGTCATCATCTTGAAAAGGGATCCGAATTTTATTGTCCGGCCGTAAAGATGTGTTATGCGAGTTTGATAAGCTTCAGATAGGAGATCCAAACGGCTTTTGCTCACTACTCCATCCGTACCCAAAGAAAGAAATTGGCCGCCATCTTTATCGCGAAATTTCCAAAGAGGAAATGTGCCGCTCTTATGAATGACGTTCGAAGTGGGAAGATGCACGACTCCGACCCGGTTTTTTATCATTTTTCCTATATCTTTATCGCTAACATATATTGAGTGCGACACGATCATTCTGCTGTTTAGTAACCCGTATTTTCCCAATGTATCTACTTCCCCCAATCCATATTTTTCTTTGCACTTAGTTGCCACTCCCGGACTCTCCGCCATATGGCAAGTCACCAGCAGATCATATTGTTCACTAAGTTTTTGAACTTCTTTCAGCACAGCCGGTTTGGCTTTGTATATATAATGGAAACAGATTGCCAATTGCGATGCAGATTCATGTCTGCCCTTCAGTAATTTTTTGATCAATTCGGGAGAATTTTCCGGGTGGACGCTGGAAGCGACACTAACGGCATTTACAATATTTTGTTTGGTCGCCCTAGCCGCTACCTCAAGCGGCGTATATGACGAAAAATGGCTCAATGTTGTCGTTATTCCGCTTTTTTGTTGCTCCGTTATGTCACCTATCGACGAGTAGGCATAATCCACATCGCTCATAGATTGCTCCCACTGAGGAAAAGCGGCGATCGTTTCATCAACAGACTCTCCTTCGTCGAGCATCATGGCGGAACGCATGAGGTACATCGGCGGATGGGAATGGGTGTTGATAAGTCCGGGGGTGACCACTATGCCACCACGCTTCCCGGCGTCATATATAAGATCAAATTTTTTGCCTCTGACTTTTTTGGAAGGTAAAAATTCCTGGATGGTGTCGCCCTTTATTATGATCGAATGATCTGTAAAGCATCTCAGTTTTTCCTTCTCGTCGCAGGTGAAAGTAAAGGGAATATTGTGGATCAATATATCTTGATTTTTTTTATTATTATGCTGAAACCGACTGTGGCTATCTTTGCCATCCGCGAATGGCTGCGCCTTAACGGCTTTTTTAATTTTTTGTAATAATTTTATGTGTGGCATTTGATATTTTTAAATAAAATTAAAAAGAGAAATAATCAAAACTATCCAAGTCCTTGGAGATTGGATATTTATAAATTATATGATCATTTTAATAATTCTTCAACCCCCAATGAAAAATTGTCTCCTTTTTTGACTTCCCCGCCGATCATTTTTTTTACGATCCGGTCTCCGATCCGGTCTTGGATAAAGCGATCAATGGATCTGGCGCCGAATTTGCGGTCATAGCCGTTTTGGACAACGAACTCAATTATTTCCGGTTCGAATTCCACATTGATGTTCTCCTCCTTCTTGAGCCGCAACGCGTATCTTCCAAGCTGAAGCGCAGCCACTTTCGTTGTCTCGTCCCGGCTCAAGGGATGAAAAAAGATCACTCCCTCGAATCTGTTCAGAAATTCCGGACGAAAAATGCCTTCTTTGATGATATGGTCGGTCAATTTGTCTTGTAGTTCCCACGGATCCATTTCGGCTTCCACGGCAGCCTTGATAAAATCCGATCCGGCGTTGGATGTGGCAATAATGATCAAATTGCGAAAATTGATTTTTTTGCCAAAAGCGTCGGTTAGCCAGCCTTCATCCAAAATTTGAAGAAATAAATTCAGAATTTCTGGATGCGCTTTTTCGATCTCATCCAGAAGCAACAATGAATATGGATTTTCTTTGACCTTGTTGGTCAGCTGCCCGGTCATATTGATTTCCACCGAGCCCAGGAGCCTACTCTCCGAATCGGATTTTTGATATTCGCTCATATCGAGGCGGATCATGCGATTTTCGTCGCCGAAATAGGCCTCTGCGAGGGCTTTGGCCGATTCGGTCTTTCCAACGCCGGTAGGGCCCAGAAACAAAAAGCTGCCCATCGGTTTTGTGGAACTCGCCATACCCACCCGAGCTCGGCGCATTGTTTCCGCAATCTGACGCACGGCAAAATCCTGTCCAATAACGCGCTCATGAAGAACTTCCTCGAGATTGACCAGTTTTTCTTTTTCGTCTTCTTGCATTTCTCCCAGAGGCACTTTCACTTTTTTTGAGACCACCTCGCTCACCGTTTGCGGTCCGATGTATTTTTCCGACGGTGTCTGGGACCAGTAAAGCAGGACTTCTTCCATCAAATCGAGCGCTTTTTCCGGAAAAGGAGAATCGGTAATGTAGCGATCGGAGAGCTTTATGATCTCGCGAAGAGCCTGAAAAGTAAAAATAACCCGTCCATTCTCGATCGCCTGAAGATTGTGCAGAAGAACCTCGAGAGCCTGGTCACCGGTCATTTCCGAAATCTGGATCTTATCAAAATATTTCATCAGCCCCTCTTTTTTCTCGACATTTTCATGAAATTCGGCAAAATTCGTGAGGCCGATGATCTGAAAAGTCGGCGCAGCCAGAAATTCCGCGAGCACGCCTGAAATATCATCGCCCGGATTGTGAGGATCGGACTTGAGAAAATGGCCAAGATTGTCAATGACGAGAATTATATTTCCGGCATAGGCTGCTTCAAAAAACATGGACCGCAGAATGTCTTCAATTTGGCCTTGCTTAGTTAGACCCGAAAATATCTCGCTGATATTGATCTCAAGCACTCTTTTTCCGATCAAGTACGGGCTGGCCGTTCTTTTTCTGATTTTTTTCGCCAAGGTGTGGACAAGGGTTCGTTTTCCGACTCCGGCTTCGCCAATGATAAGGGCGCTGTTTTGTCGGGGACGGGTCAAGATCAGCTCTAATAGTTCCAGCTCCTGAACATGGCCGACCAGTTTTGATTTCTTATATTCGGTCGGATCACCTTCGGAGAGGTCTGTGGAGTGCTGGTCAAGATGAACTGTATAGGCATAAGTCCAATTTTGGCCGATTGGCGCGGTATTATACAAGTTAACCTTCAGCCAGAATCTTTCCTTTTTTTCCTTTTTGATCTGACATCCTATTTCCCACGCAACGATTTTTTGAAATTCATCCACGGTCAGATCGCAGCTTCTCAAAAAATTTTTTAACTGTTCGGGATCAGAAAGAGATCTACGGTCGACACCTGCTGTTTCTTTGCCAATTCTTTGCCAAACTCTGGAAAACCACGGCTGAGACATTAGCTCCGACAAGTTTTCGGCCCCTAATTCTTTTTTATCATCCAAATATGCTCGTATTGAAACGTTAATCAAAAAAATTGTTACAAAAAAAATGAAGATCGTGCCAAGGACAATGGGAATTGATCCGCCAAGAAATGAAATAGTCGCTCCAACTCCAGACAATATGATAAACAGCGGCAAAAAAATCCACACAATTAAAATAAAAAAACCGACCAATAGGGTTGCCAGTTCGATGAATAGTCCGGTCAAGATCACAAAAAACCTCACTATCGCTCCCAAAAATCGAGTGATCAGATTTTCAAACGCGGACTGAAGCCAAAGCCCCGGATGAAATCCCCGCCGCCCGACACGCGAAATGTCCCTTTTCCAAGAAGAAAATAGTGTTCCAGCATGCCGGGAAATTCCGAAATACCACCAAAAAAAACCTAGATAATTCTTCCAGATCTGCAAAAGTTTTTTTGTTCCTTGGGAAAAATGCCAAAAGATGATGTTCATTTTGTTTTTCCGTCCCCTTTTGACAACATAATACCATAAAATAGGCAAAATAAAAACAACCTGTTTCCGGTCGTCTTTATCCTTTACCTTTATATCTATTCGATTTGGGTGGAGAGGGAGGAATTCCCAACCTACGGTTGGTCACCCGCGGGGTGAGAACCTATATGTTTTGTGGGTGCGGCAGGACTCGAACCTGCGAAGCCCGATTTTCTTGCTTCTTTTGCCATCGTTTTTCCTTACTTTATAGTATCAATTTAAGCTGGAGCCACCTGAGGGACTTGAACCCACAACCTACTGTTTACAAAACAGTTGCTCT
>PMJF01000032.1 GCA_003157295.1 Candidatus Moraniibacteriota bacterium
AATATTGAAAACATCCGGATGAGCCTTTTCAATCTCGTCGAATAGGATTAGGCTGTATGGCCGACGGCGGACTTTTTCGGTCAATTGGCCCCCTTCTTCGTGGCCGATATAACCAGGGGGAGATCCGATAATTTTTGCCACGCTGTGCTGTTCCATATATTCGCTCATATCCACCCTGATCATGGCATTTTCGTCATTAAACAAAAATTCCGCCAAGGTTCTCGCCAGCTCGGTTTTTCCGACACCGGTCGGTCCGAGAAATATGAAAGACCCTATCGGCTTATTTTCCTCGCCGATGCCGGCCCGTGATCTTCTAAGGGCGTTTGCGACCGATTTTATAGCTTCGTTTTGGCCCACAATCCTCATCTTCAGTTTTTCCTCGGCTTTGGCCAATTTTTCCATCTCACCCTCAAGCATTTTGGAAACTGGTATTCCGGTCCAACGCGACACCGCTCGAGCAATATCTTCTTCCGTCACTTCTTCCTTGAGGATGGGATTTTTGCTCTGAATGGCTGTCAATTTTTTTTGTTCGGCTCTGATTTTTTTCTCCAGATCCGGAATTTTTCCGTAACGGATCTCGGCCACCCGGCTCAATTCACTTTGCTGCTCAAAAATATCCGATTCTCCGCGCAACCGCTCCATTTCACTCTTATGGGAGCGAATATTCGTGATCAGTTCTTTTTCGCTTTTCCATTGCAGTTTCCATTTATTGGCCTTTTCGTTGATATCGGCCAATCTTCTCTCAATATCCCTCAGCTTGTCTTTCACTCCCTTGTTTTTTTCATTCTTAAGACCTTCTTTCTCGATCTCGAGACGCCTTTTCTGCCTGTCCAGATCGTCAATTTCCGCTGGCAAACTGTCGATCTCCATCCGAAGAGCCGATGCTGCCTCGTCAATAAGATCCACGGCCTTGTCAGGCAAATTTCTATCCGTTATATAGCGACTAGAAAGCTTAGCCGCCGCAATGATCGCCCCGTCCGTCACGCGCACTCCGTGGTGAATTTCGTATTTTTCTTTGAGCCCGCGAAGAATGGCGATCGTATCCTCAACGGAAGGCTCGGTGACATACACCGGCTGAAATCTTCGCTCGAGAGCGGCGTCTTTTTCAATGTATCTTTGATATTCCTTGAGGGTCGTCGCGCCGATGGCACGGATCTTTCCCCGAGCCAAAGCCGGTTTGATCATGTTGGACGCGTCCATCGTTCCTTCCATAGCTCCAGCGCCGACCAAAGTGTGCAGCTCGTCGATAAAGAGAATATATTTTCCCGCTGATTTTTCTATTTCAGAAAGAACCGCCTTGAATCTTTCTTCAAATTCACCCCTGAATTTGGAACCGGCCAGGAGCAACCCCAGATCCAGCATCAATATCTCTTTCCCTTTGAGGCTTTCCGGAACATCGGAAGAGATGATCCTTTGCGCCAATCCTTCCGCGATTGCGGTTTTTCCGGTTCCCGCTTCCCCAATAAGCACCGGGTTATTCTTTGTCCGGCGCGTCAGAACCTGCATCACTCTTCTGATCTCTTCTTCTCGGCCGATCACTGGATCCAGTTTCTTCTCAGCCGCTTCTTTGGTCAAATTTATCGTATATTTTTCCAAAACCTGGTATTTCCCCTCCGGCGTCGGGCTGTCCACCCTTTGATTTCCTCGAACTTCTTTCATAATCTTGAGTGCTATTTCGCTATTAACTTTATTTTCTTCAAGGATCTTCTTGGCTCGACTCTGTACAGTGAGCAACGCTAGAAATAGATGCTCAGTGCTGATAAATTCATCCCCAAGGGCTTGGGCTTGTTTGAAACCCTCCTGAAGAACATTGGCCATTTCGGAAGATAGAAAGAATTGCGGAGCGCCCGTTACTTTTGGTATCTTCTCGATCTCCGAAAAAACCTTTTCTTTGAGCTTTTTGTTGTCTATCTCCAGCTTGCTGATGATAGTTGGCACGATGCTTTCCGCTTGTCCCAAGAGAACGTAGAACAAATGTAAAACATCCACAACATTTTGCTGCTGAGCTTGGGAGATCTGTTGAGCTCCTTGAAGAGCTTCCTGCGACTTTAGGGTAAGTTTATTTAAATCCATAATTTCCTAACATTCAATGTTAGGGTCGCCCCAACATTAAATGTTGGTTAGACCCACTAGCACTCCTCGTATCCGAGTGCTAATTTTTATTCTATACTATTTTCTACGCGCGTCAAGAGGAATTTCTTCCCCTTCCAGCCACATCCATCCTAAATCAAAAAGCCCCCTCCGTCAAAAGAAGGGGGTTTTTATCACGTTGCTGTTATTTTATTTTTGAAAACTGAGACTTGCGATTATTTTATTGTAAACATCACTTAGCTTTGCGTCTGTTTTGATGAAATGAATCTGAAAAAGGTTTCCTCCCTTTTCGAATATATAATCCTGTGTCGGCGCGCCATAGTATGCGTCAGTGCAGGTTAGTTTTTTTGCCTTTTGTCCTGCAAGGTCAACGTCTTCTTCCTTCTGACAGTTATTTCCGAAGAAAAAGTTCTTTATTTTAGGAAGAAAGGAAAATTTTTTGCCCATATATACATTCATGACCAGAATATCGGACGCCGGGACACCGGGCGACGGTTCTTTGCTCAAGTCGCCAATAGTCACCCAATTATCTCTGCTGCCCAGAGACGCGTCGTCTTCTTCTCCCGCGTTAACCGGAAAATTCTGCGGATATTTAAATGAATAGCCATACTTGGTATTTGTAAAAGTTTTCCAGTTCGCCGTTTCATCCACATTAGATGCAGTATTGGTTGTTTGAGCAGTTGGCGCTTTTGCGTCAACGCAAGCCTTCCCATCAAAACACTTCCCCTCCCCGCAGTTACAGGTTTTCACCTGATGGCTGCTAGCCGGAGCGCACCCGCAAGCTCCAATCGCGCAATTGTTCGGGAAATCCTGGGTTTGTCCGCAACAAGAAGCAGCCGCGACGGTTCCTCTCGAGTCAAGACACGCTTTTTGTTTGTCATCACCCACGCTCACTGGAGAATGATCTTGTGCTGAACCCGTCAGCGTATTTGGGCTAGCTATTCCAGTCTTCGTTGGTGGTTGTACCGGCGGAGCAAGAGCGATCCAGATTGATAAAATGACAATGACCACAGACACAACTGCAATCACAATCCAGACTTTGGTTGAGACTTGTTTGTTCATATTTTTCAGATAAAGAATTACTTAAATGTTTCGCATTGCGCTTTTTCTTGTTGGCAACTCGTGCATCGCTTGATCATTTTTATCTGATTCGAGACGAAATCATAATCAAACTGCGTATTTGAGCCGCAACCGGCATCGCCGCCGCCGCCTGTCATTTTGATGATATCTCCAAATCTTTTTCCGAACACAGACGGAGGATCCACCCATGCCGAACCATATGCCTGATTCTCATCAATCTTTTGCGCTGCTTCCAGAGAGTCGTTGATTATATCATATCGGAAAATATAGTTTCCGCCACCCATATACTCGCCGGGAAATACGGCAACAAACACCGACCCGTCCTTTGACAAGCATCCTTCGCCATAATCCTTGAAATCATCAAGAGACATTTTTTTATTTTTTCCGTCACCGCAAACAACTGAGTCCTTGAAATTTTTATCGTTGCAAAAAGTTTCGTAAGAATATTTTATCTTGTTTGGATTCAATGTATCATTCTTGTTGGCATCCTTAACTGCTGAATCTATATAATTTTCAGTATAATAATTTAATTTTCCAACTTGAACACCAAATTTATTCCACCAAGGCATTTTTTCATATTTTGCCTTTCCTCCACAGGCGTCAAATTGAATCTTGCTGAAATCAAGTTTGTTGATTGTCTCAGTTGGTTGACTTTTATTCTCTATTTTCCCCTGCATGGAATTCAGCTGGTGAGAAGGCGCAGGCGCTGTTTGCATCAGCGTTTGAGTTTGTGGCGTCAATGCGAACCATATTACTGTGCTAACTATAATTGCCGCCACGGCTACTGCCGCAATCCCCACTCCGGTTGAGATTTTTTTGTTCATATTTTTAGCCATTATTTATTATTGTAATTTATAATTTATTTCAACATTCCTCCCCACTCCACCGCCGTGAAACCGTTGCGCTCCGGGGTTTTGATGTCATACCCCGGCGCGTCGATTTTTTCATCGAGCCCCTGATAATCCATTAAAACTCTGATAACCGTATCCGGCTGAGGATTGATCTCCAACGGCGCCAGCTCGTCAATTTTTCTTTGCGGGACGAATGTGACGAAATAGTAGGGTTTGTTTTCCGCCAGCATCTTCGGCAGCCAATATTCTTTGAAATCGGAAATTTCTTTGGCATTTAACCCCAACAAAGAAAGTTTTTCATTGAGTAGATTTTCTAAACCATCACGCGCCGCAACAAATCCGAATTTAGAACGGTTATATATCTCATTGCTCTTCCCTTCCCAAAAGAGATAAGGATAAGTTTTCCCGTCCGCCAGATTTTTGATCCGGCTCAGCGGATCGGCGATCACATTCCAGCCATTGCCATAATCCGGCTCGGTCTTTGTGAGTTCCCCGCTCGGCGCAACTTTCACGGAAATTTTTTCTGTTTTTTCCGGATAGAGATAGATCACGGGCTTCCCGCAACCGCCCGGATCAATCAGGTAATCATCATTGATAAACCTCATTATTCTCCCGAATGAGTCTTTCCAATAAAATACTGTGTGAGAAGCCACAAATTGGTCATAAGACATTCCTTTGGTAAACTTTTTCCCTTCCAAAATTTCGGGAGAATTTTTGACATAATCAACATCTTCTTGATAGAAATCCTTCAAATATTGATTGTTTCTATCCTTAAGTTCATAAATTATCTCGCCCGTGGCGGTTTTTCCGGCCGGAACCAAATCATTCATTGAAAGCTCACCGTCCACCATATCAGCATAGGTTCCCGCACCGCAACTCGTCTTCCCTTGAAATGAAAACTTTGAAGCATTGGACTTTCCGTCATTCCAGGTAACCTGAGGCACATCGTTTTCTCCCATAAAATCAACCGCCAATGAATAGACCTTGAACGTTCCGTCCGGCGCTTTCACATAAAAACCGTTTTCCGCGTAAATGCTGCCAGCATTGTTTTCATTTACTTTCGTCCGATCGGTCGTATAGAAATCGCCATAAACCGGATCAGTGAAAGCTTTTTTGATAAGATCGGTTCTGAAAAAAATGTTTTCCAACTTTTCATCGACATTATTGACCGGAAAATCATCCGCTTTGATCATTTTTTCTCCCTTGGGAGTATAGAGAACTCCCGGATATTCAAGAGAATTGAGCGTCACGCCGTAGGCCGGATATTCATCCAAGACCGCAGTGTTTATATCCCCTGTCCCGACAGAAAGATCTATTCCGTTTGAATAGCGATCGAGAAGAGCCAGGCTCTGGTCGTTTGTTTTTTTCATAAATCTTGCGATAGTGATCCCTCCAGGCCCTTCGGGATAAAGAGCCATCAGAATTATTGTATTACCGGAATTTTTTCCGGATACAATCTTTCCCGCCTCCCACGCTTTCGCGCTGAAATCATTGTTGGTTGAATATATTTGAGGTGTGGGGATAAGCTTAGGAGCTGCGTACCATTCAACCATTCCGTCCTCGTTGTTTTTCGCGCTTGGAGCAACTGCGCTTTGACCGGCTTGTTGCTGATTCTGAACCACATCAGCTGTTTTCACTTGGCTAGCCACTGAAGTTGCGGGATTTTTCACCGCATTTTCAATTTTTTTCATCCACCAGAACATTCCTCCGATAACCATGACAAAAACAACTGCTACGGCCGCCAGTATGGCAATAATTTTTTTGTTCATTTTTTTTAATATTAATTGAATTTGAATGAAGAAATTATTTGTCTCTGCTCATCAGAAAGGATCTTCTTGGCTCCCCAGAAAAATATTGTGTATATATGGTTATTTTTTTCGGCTATCAGAAGCGCATTGGATCCACCGAACATTTTGTCTTCAAAATCCGTTAGCCAGGCTTTCCCGCCGGCAAAACCCACTTCGGTTATATTCTTCATATTTGAGTTGTTTTTTTTCGCCACATTTATATAGCCGGCCAGATCATTTGTCCCGGAACTCAAATCTTTATTGATGTCTTTGATATCATTCAGCGAATCTTCTTCCTTGAAGTCGGCAAAATTTTTGTAATAAACAACCGTTGCATCCGAAGGCGCTTCCCCAGCTCCATTCCTCTTTCTTGTGTCATTCAAATTTTTCTGGGATTCGGTTTCGTCGAGAAATACGTGGCTGGGAACATCAAATTCCATCTTCCAACTCGCGGGAAGTTGAAGGCTGTAGCCTTCAACCTTATTTATCAAGTTGCCGTTCCGCACAACGACTTGCTCGGCATTTTTCTTGACCGTTTCTCTCGTCGAAAAATTATTTTCCGGCTCTTTTGGGCCGGACAACAGCAAAAAAACTACTGCTCCGGCCAGCACAGCGATGAGAACAAGCGCCAATCCGGAGTTGATTTTTTTGTTCATCCCGTTAGACACTTAATTTTTATTTTTTCGAATCTCCGCGACATTATTTTTTGAATGTCTAACGGGATCCATTTTTATTTTATAGAAAGTTTATTACAACCAAATTATACCTTGCTTAAAGCTCTTTTTCAATCTCAAGTTATCCACATCCCGAAAATCATCCCTAGAGCTCAACTCTCGGAAACGAGCGGCACGAAAACGAACCCCGGATATTCTTCTTCCCGGAATTCTTTCTCGGATAATTTTTCAAAAACCCAGATGCTGTTCCTGACGGGAATGACCAATCTCCCGCCGACGGCTAGTTGTTTTTTGAGATCTTTCGGAACCTCTAAGGCTGCTGCGGACACCAGTATCCTTTTGTAGGGCGATTCGTTGACATAGCCTTTCGTGCCGTCCGCGCAAATTATCTTGGCTTTCCCTCCTTCGATCAAGTGGTATTTGCTAATATTGTTCATTCCAAAATCGCGAAGGCTCTTGATTCTTTCGATCCCGATCACTTTCCCACTTTTTCCGACTATGTGCGCGAGAAGCGCGGTCGTCCAGCCCGATCCGGAACCAACATCCAAAACTTTATCCCCAATCTGCGAATCGAGTTTTTCCAACATAAAAGCCACGGTGAGTGGCTGAGAAATGGTCTGGCCTTGGCCGATGGGAAGCGGGATATTCGCCTGAGATGCCGATTGCACGTCATCCGGTAAAAAATCAATCCGCTTGATCTTCGAAAAGGCTTCGATTATGCGGTCAGTCTTGAGATAGCCTTGATAGATCAGATCGCGAACAAGAGAATCCATAAAAAAATACTATTATTCCCCCATTGTCTGGACAATGATATCTCTCTTTCTTCCACCGTCCAGTTCGACCATAAAAATATTCTGCCTTTTCCCTAAAAGCAGCTTCCCTTCTTCGATCGGAACCGCCTCACTCACACCCAAGATCAAATTTTTGCAATGGCTATGGCCGTTGCTCCTACCATCCGATTTCGATCCGGACTTGAGCTCAAAAAGATCATGCGAATATCTCTCGTCGATCGGAACAAGTTTATAAAGCAGCCGCTGAAAATCTTGCATCAGCAAGGTCTCGTTTTGATTGATCGAAATGCCGACAGTGGTATGGGGAGAAAATACCAGAACCTGGCCATTCTTGACCTTCGACTCCCTTACCGCTTCTTCGACCTCGTGAGTGATGTCGATAAATTCGATTTGGCTGCGAGATTCTTTTTCTATTTTTTGTTTGTGGACGATCATTTTTTTGTATTTTGTATTTAGTATTTGGTATAAAAATAACATACCAGATGCAAAAGACTATCCGCCAGATGCAAAAACTCCCGCCACTGCTTTCGCAACATTTTTGTCCAGCACCTCTGGCACTATTCTATCGTATTTTGGCTTTTTCACCAAGCCGGCGATTGCTTCGGCCGCTTTGATCTTGATCTTATCCGTAATGAATCGGGTTCGCGTGTCGAGCGCGCCGCGGAAAATTCCAGGGAAAGCAAGGACATTATTGATCTGATTGGGAAANNGGAAAAATTTCCGGAACTGGATTGGCCATCGCAAAAACAATCGCGCCTTCGTTCATTTTCTCGATATCGCTCGCGTCCAGCAGGCCTGGAGCAGACACCCCGATAAAAATATCGGTGTTCGCCAATACCTCCTTCAGGCTGCCTTTATTTTTTTCCTTATTCGTCAATCTTGCCAGTTCCTCTTTAGCCTTATTCATGCCGTTTTTTCTGTTTTGATAAATGGCTCCCTGGCTGTCGCAAACTATGATATTTTTGGCCCCGTATTTCAAGAGCAGTTTCGTAATCGCGATTCCCGCGGCGCCGGCGCCGGATAATACAATTTTTACTTCGGAAATTTTTTTATGCACCACCTTCAGCGCGTTAATTATCCCAGCCAGCACGATGATCGCCGTTCCGTGCTGGTCATCATGGAAAACGGGAATATCAAGCTCCTTGATCAGTCTCTGCTCTATCTCAAAACATCGCGGGGCGGAAATATCCTCCAGATTTATCCCGCCAAATGTCGGTGAAATATATTTTACGGCTTTTATTATTTCCTCCGTATCTTGTGTCGCGAGAACGATCGGAACCGCGTCCACTCCTCCCAACTCTTTGAATAAGGCAGCTTTCCCCTCCATTACCGGCAAGGCCGCTTCGGGGCCCAGATTGCCCAAACCCAAAACAGCGCTGCCATCTGAAATGACAGCTACACTATTGCGCTTGAAGGTTAGTTCGAAAACTCTTTTCTTGTCTTTTGCAATGGCTTTTGAGAGTTCGGCGACACCGGGGGTATACAAAAGAGATAAAGATTTTTTTGTGATCTTATAGCAAGATTTGATCTCGATCTTTCCTTTCTTGAAAGAAAAAGGCATAAATTATGTTCCAAACGGAAAAATTTAATTTCTTCTGTTTGGATTTCGATGATTTAAATGAATTTATATATACCAAGATAAAAAACCTATGCAGTCTGCAATTTTCGATATACGCTCCCGGCGGCAACCGCTCCTTCCGCCGCGGCTGTGATTATCTGGCGCGTTTTGTTCGAACCGGTCGTCGCGTCTCCTGCAGCATAGACTCCCGGCACATTTGTGCTCTGATCCGCGCTAACGATGACAAAACCCTGCTCGTCTGAAGAGACTCCCAGCTGTTTGGTCAACTCGACTCCGGGTTCGCTCCCAATTTCAATGAACACACCATCGACCGCCAAGCTTTCTTTCCCTTCGAATTCTTTATCCAGAATTATGCTTTCAACCATTTTTTCGCCGCGGATCTCTTTTATATTCGAGGAATAGATCACCGTGATCTTTGGATTTTTTTCATATTTTTCGCAATAGGACGGATCACATCTCAACTTATCACCTCTGTAGATTAAATAGACCTTAGAAGCGTATTCGGCCAAAAGAAGCGCCGCCGAAGCCGCGCTGTTTCCGCCTCCCGCGACAGCCACTGTTTTATCTTTGAAAAACGGCGCATCGCAAGTCGGACAATAGGAAACTCCTTTTCCTTTGAATTCGTTTTCTCCCGGAATCTGCAATTTTCGATATTCCATCCCCAGAGCCAAAATAATATATTTCGCCTTATAATTCTCGGTGTGGGTTGTAATGTTCCAAATATCGCTCTCTTTCTTGATGCTCGATACCGCATCCATGATTATTTTTCCTCCCAGCTTTTCGCTATGCTCGCGCATTTTTTGGCCAAGCTCGAGACCGGATATGGAAACGGTTCCCGGCCAATTTTCGACCTTGTGAGCTTCGTTGGCTTGTCCACCCGGCTCTTTGGCGATAACAAGATGCTTGACCTTATACCGCGAGGCATAGATCGAAGCCGCCAGCCCCGCCGGCCCGGCGCCAATAATTATTAGGTCGTAAATATCTTTCGCCATAGAATTGATCAAATCAATAAACAAATAAATGGGGCTTTGGAGCGATCGCGTTCTGCTCCGATTAATAATCGGAGCAGGTTAGCCTGCCTGAAAAGCCCTATTTATTTGTGACTTTAAATAATTTTACCAAGCTCTTCCTTCAAATTATCTTTATTTTGCAATCCTACCAGTTGCTTCACAACTTTTCCCTCCTTGAAAATTATCAACGTCGGAATTGACATCACGCTATAATTTGTGGCCGTTTCGCGATTCTCGTCCACGTTCAATTTTCCTATCTTGACCTTATCTTTCATTTCTTCGGCAAGCTCGTCAACGATCGGCCCCATCATTTGGCAAGGTCCGCACCACGCCGCCCAAAAGTCAACCAAAACGGGCTTATCGCTCTTGAGCACTTCTTGATCAAAATTTTGATCGGTGAATTGTTGCGCCATACATTTATTTATTATGCTTTTTACGATTTACGAAGACCAATGCCCCGGCGCCCAAAACGATAAGCGCGATCATTATTACGGGAAAATAATTCTTTTTTTTTCCGGCTGGAGCGGGAACATTCGCGCTACTCGGATTTTCCGCGGCGCTATTTTTGCTGATCTTGTCCGGATCGGGAAGAGAAGACGCATCCGCCGCGTCGATCTCACGCGCAAAATTATCAATGATCGGCTGATCCCCGACAATGAACTTATCCGCGAAAGCCATGGCGGGAACCGCCCCCTTGTTCGGATCATTGAAAACGTCCCCGAACTTCATCAAGAGCCGCCCATTGAAAGGATTCGAAAACTCAAGGCTTGTGATGTCATATTTGTCGTATATGCCGTTCTCTTGAAAGAATGCTTCAACTTTTTTACAGTGGGGACAGGTATCGCCATAGAAAAAATAGGCCTTTTTCTTGGCAGCATCTTGGGCAGATGTCAAAAGAGGAAATAAAGCTAGCAAAGAAATAATGTAGATCTTTTTCATAAATAATATATATTTCTATTAAAAATTAGGCCAACTGGAAATTTACTTTCCGAATCTTCTCGCTCTCCTCGAATAATCCATCACCGCTTCCCTCATCTTCTTTTCGTCAAAATCCGGCCAGAGAGTTTCGGAAAAATAAAGCTGGGCATCCCGGAGATCCCACATCATAAAACCGGCGCTGATATGCGGTTCGCCACCGGTGCGAACGAGAAGGTCAACCGGCGGCAGATCTTTCGTCATCAAGTGGCTTTTTATCGTCTGAGCCGTTATCTTGGCCTTACCTTTGCATTTTTCGGTAATTTTTTTCATCGCTTCCAAAATTTCATCATCCCCGCTATAGGCCAAAAGGAAATTCAGAAAATATTTTCGATAACGATTTGTCCGGTTGATGCACTTATGGATTATACGCTTGAGCGCTTCCGGAAATTGCTCTTCCCATTTCCCGATCACATTTATTCTGACCTGATTTTTATGGATGTCGTCGCTGTCGGTCAGCTTCAAAAAATACTTACGATAAACATCGAGCAAAGCTTTCTTTTCTCTCCAGGGCCTTTTTCGCATATTATCCAGCGACGATCCCCAAAAAGTGACGTACTCCACTCCCAGATCCAGATTCTCCCGAAGCACTTTTTCAAGATTTTGAGCTCCGGCATCATGCCCTTCCCACGGCTTAAGACCCCGCTCGCGCGCCCAGCGCCGGTTTCCATCGGGAATAATTGCGACATGCTTGGGGATATTTTTTATATTTTTAGACATAAAACAAAATCAAAAAGCTTTTGCTTTCCGTTAAATTTATAATTATTTTACATTAATGCCAAGTTAATTACAAGCCCAGAGAGGATAAGATTGGAGTTTTGAAAATATCGCGTTAGATCGACAGCTGGCTGGAGGACCAGCCTATTTGAAAAACTCCAATTTTATCCGAATATTTCAAACCTCCCTATTCACAATATAATCCGCGATTCCGATGAGAAATTCTTGTGTCTTTTGATCGAAATTCGATCTTTCAATAGCTTTCTTGCCTTCCTCAATATATTTTTTGGCAAGGGTCTGCGAATATTTCAATGATCCGGTGTTTTCCACGATCTCGCGGAATTTATTTATTTCTTTCAGATTGGCGTCTTTCTTTCCCAACAAATTTTTTATCACTCTCTTTTCCGCTTTGTTCCCAAGCTCCAGAGCTTTCGCCACGAGCAGCGTTTGCTTTCCTTCACGCAGATCCGAGCAGACCGGTTTTCCCAGTTTCTTTTCGTTTCCGAACGCACCTAGAACGTCATCCTGGATCTGGAACGCAATTCCAACTGGAATGGCATAATCACTCAAAACTTCAAGCTGTTTTTTTTCGGCCCCAGCGAGCAGCGCTCCCAAGTGAAGCGGGCCTTCGACCGTGTATTTGGCCGTTTTATTACGGTGAACCTCAAGAATTTCTTTTTCGCTGGCCCGGCCTTTGGCTTCTAGCATCACGTCCAGGATCTCTCCCGAAACAGTATTCACGACGATCTCCTGAAGCTTCAAAAGCGCTCTTTGCTTTTTTTCCGGAGTAAACTTTGAATTGAAAATGATCTCATTTCCGAACGCCGCCGCCATATCTCCCGCCACCAGCGCGATCGATTCGCCAAAATGAACCGGATCGACTTTTTTATAAAATCGACGCGCCAGCCGTTCATATTTTTTATGGATCGTTTCCACGCCGTGCCGCAGATCGTCGCGGTCGATTATGTCATCATGAATAAGAAGAAAGATGTTGATCAGCTCAATGCTCATCGCCGCCTCGCTGATCTTTTCGAATTCCTTTCCATTTGCCGCCCGGTAACCGAAATACATGAAACTGGCCCTCACCCTTTTCCCACCGGCGAGCGTCAAATCGCGGATGCTTTTCACGGTGTCCCGCGCCGAAAAACCAACGTCTTTCATTTCCAGAAGCTTTTTGGTAAAAAACTTCGCCAATTTTTGATCGATTATTTTTTTGTAGTTCAAAAGCTCAATTTTTGCGTCCATAATTTGTAGAAAAGCCTAAATATGGCTTATATATAGTAATATAAAATTATATTGTTGACAAATGTCATAAATTAGAATATAATGTTAGCTAAGAATGTGTTAAATATCGTAGGGATTAAGGAGGCCTTTGCAACGGCAAAGAGGAAGCGGATTAATAAACCGCCGGATGTAAATTATCAACTATTTAAAATCAGCGAGGGAGTTTGTAATGAGCTGTGAAAACGCAACGATATCTTGTTCGCAGTGCGGGTGTAAGCTGAGTCAAGCTCAGCTCAACAGACTGGCAGAAAAAGGTTACACCTACTGCCAGGGACAATTGAGCCAGTTCGTCCGCTATTGCGGGCATAGAATCACCAGGAATTAACCCTCGCCACCCCAAGCCCCCCGACACCACCAAGCGATTATCATATCTCGGTGCCGGGGGCAACATTTTTTTTAAGAACAACTTTAAATCTACAAGATGCAACTCGCCCGATCCGGGTGTTTTTTTATTGGAAAAATTTTTTCTTCCCTTTATATGTCAACTAAATTTCTGCACACGGACAATTTTCAATTTCGGTTGGGAATGCATTGCGGAATGCGCTTGGGCGATCATCTTTCTTAAATCTGTTTGAATATCTCTCGTACTTGATATATGGCTCCAACGATGAGCTTCTTTTAGCATAGTATCAGATCGCGCCAAAACTGCCTCTTGCTCTACCTTAGATAATTCTTGAAAATGAAGAAGAATTGTTTTAAAACTCTCAAGATCATCCATAAAAGAGCTCGCCCTAAATGATTCTTCCTTTTCTTCCCTTCCCATATTCAAATCCTCCACAGTTGGAACACTTTCTAGAAAATCTTCAAATATTTTTCTGTCGAATCGACGCCGCGGCAGATCGCCTTTCCTAGGATATTCTATTCTTTGGGCTGTTTCCAGCATAAATTTTTTTATATTCTTATTTCGTACCGCTACGGAGAATCGAACTCCGGTTTCCAGGATGAGAACCTGATGTCCTAACCACTAGACGATAGCGGCGTAACGCTCTATACATTACTAAAATTTTTTCAGCTTGTCCATATTTCTCCCAAAAAAAAGGGGTCCGTGTTGGATGTATCTGCAAGGCAGATACCACGGACCCTGATTGGATGATGTCGATGTCATAATGGCGACACCTCCGTTTAATGCGCGAATTCCGTCAGGACAGCTCTACCGCCGTTCAAAGCCATCAGGGCAATGTGATAGGGCAAAACCGTGTCGGAAATCGGGCTGATAATCAACTCTTCCACCAATTCGACTTCATGGTCGAAATGATGACCGCCGAAAAAGCTGTAAACTCTTCTCCGCAGAGCCAAGATATCTACCGGAGCGATGAGTTGGCGGACCGAGTTGTATTCCTCTGCCAATTCTCTCTTTCTTTGATCGGGCGACATGGCCTTCTCCTCTCCAAGAAAAATCTCGAAAATTGAAAAATTGGTTAGTCTTGAAATCATTATAGAAAACTATCCTATGAATAAATTTTCTAAAAAGATCCCAAGACTTCTTGTGTTTTCCTCCCTTAAAACACAAAACGATCCGGCAATACCTGCAAGGATCGTTTTTTCAAAGAGCTGACGGTTATCCCCTATTTTCACAACCGCAAGCTCTCTTTATATTCAATTTTCCCTTTTTGTTTCACGCCTCCTTATTTTATTACCGAAGCCGAATCGCGTCAATGGGCACTTATCCACAGGCCTATTTTCGCTTCCACTCGGCTGTTTGTCTCGGCAACAGCTTTTCCGCCTGATCGGGATAACGCATTATTTCCTGGGAAATGAGCTCCATTCGCGCTCCCTGGGATCCTTTGATCAAGATCACGTCCCCTTCTTTCAAGGCTTTTTGAATAGGGATCTTAGCCTCGAACGAACTATCGTAGCAGAAAACATTGTTTTTGTCAATCCCTGACCGGATCGCCTCATCGGCAATGAATTTCGCCTTGTCACCGATCGCGAACAGGAGATTGGCAACTTGAGCCGCTTTCTTTCCCACTTCCCGATGTCCCGCTTCCGCCGCTTCTCCCAGCTCAAGCATATTTCCCAAAGCCACGATCTTTCGGCGCGCTTGAATTTTTTCCAGCACTTCGAGAGCGGCCAGCGTTGACTGCGGAGCGGCGTTATAACTATCTTCGATGATCATCGTATTCTTTATCCCGTCAATGATATTGAGCCTTCCGACCGGCGCCTGAAAATCTTTAAGCGCTCCCGCAATCTCCACAAGATTCAACCCGAAATGGATTCCCACCGCCGTGGCCGCGAGAGCCGAATATATTTGAGGCCTTCCGACCGATTGCGTCAGTCTCACCGGCATCGTCGTGCCTTCAAAGCTCAACTTGAAGCTGATGCCCCGAAGCTTGCTGATATCCAGACCCTGGTTGTCTTTCAATGTTTCATAGCCGAAAAAAACATCCGAGGCTCCCACGTCCGCCGTTTCCGAAAAACCATAAAACATTTTTTTTACCTTCACCGCTTCGGCCATTTTCCTCGCTTCCTCATCGTCATAATTGAGAACAGCCAGCCCTTCTTTGTTCAAAAAACGGACTAAATAGCTTTTCTCCCGGACAATTTGTTTTTTATCTTTGAAATATTCAAGATGGCTGATACCAATGGCCGTAACCACGCCCACCTCCGGTCGGATAAAATCGACCAGATATTTAATGTCTCCCGGCCGGTCCGCTCCCATTTCGAGAACCAAAATTTCGGGATATCTTTTCTTTGACGAAAAGAAAAGAATTCCGATCGAGCGCAGAAAAACTCCGATCCATTTTAAGAAACTGCCGCCTCCGCCGGACAAACCGAGAATGGTGAGAGGCAGACCAATTTCGTTGTTATAATTTTTTTCGTTCTTGCGTACCCGGTATTTTGAATTGAGAACCGTATAGATCGCTTCCTTGGCCGAGCTTTTCCCTACCGATCCTGTCACGCCGACAATACGCGGCTTGAAACGGCGCAAAGCTTTGACGGCGAAGTATTTCAGAATTTTTTCAAGATATATTATTTTTTTAGATTTCATAGAGAAAATTTCTAACCTTTTTTCTTATCTTTCTTATTTTTGTCGTCTTGCACAGGTGGCGCTGGCTCCACCGGCGGCGTTTGAACTTCAACTTTAGGCGCCTGATAGATCGAAACGTCATGTGTCGCGTTGAACGTTTCAATGTCTTTCTGGGTATATTCTTCGGTCGGTTCGACCCCGAAATAATCTAGCATAAACTTGGCCATCTCGCCAAAAGTAGGAGCCGCACTTGACTCCGCCCAATCCACATTCTTGGGATTGTCCAGTTTCACCAGCATGGCGAACTTCGGGTCATAGGCCGGCGCAAACCCAGCAAAGGACCCAATATGCGCTCCGTCTTCATAACCTCCGCCGTCTTTTTTTGGCACTTGAGCCGTCCCTGTCTTTCCCGCCACAAGATACCCCGGAACGCCCGCTCTTTTTCCGTGGCCGTTTTTGACCACATCGATCAGCATTCCGGTCAGGTCCAGACTGGATTCTTTAGAAATAACGCTTCTGACTTCCTGAGGCTCGATAATGTTCTCGTTTCCGTCTCCGCTCGAAATTTTTTCGACCAGATGAGGCTTCATCATCTCGCCACCATTGGCAATAGTGGCAAAGGCGTTCACTAACTGAAGAGGAGTCACGGAAAGACCTTGTCCGAAAGAGGCAGTAAAAGCGTTGATATTCCGCAGCTCCTTGATGCCGGAGATATTGCCGGAAACTTCCCCCAGAGTATCAATGCCTGTTTTTTCTCCAAAGCCAAAATTTTTCACGTATTCCAGAAATCTCAAATTGCCCAGCAATTTTTCGACGAAGATCACACCCGTGTTGAGAGATTTATCCAAAACCTGGGTCATGGTTTGGACACCGTTCGCTTTCAGGTCCGAATTTTTTATGGTATACCCAGCTTCGGTGACCGCTCCGGTGTCAGTATAAGTGGTATCCGGCGTCACCAGTTTCACGTCCAGCCCCCCCGCCATCGTGACCGGCTTGAAAGATGAACCGCATTCATAATTTTCGCTGACGACCGGATTGGAAAAAACCGATATATCTTCCACTTTTGAAAAATCATTAGCGTTGAAGGTCGGCCAGGATGCCATCGCCAAAACCGCTCCGGTATGGGGCTCCGTGATCACAATACTGCCCCTATCGGCCTGATACTTTTCCACCGCTTTCTTTACCGCCATTTCGGCCCGGTATTGGATCGTATGGTCGATCGTTAGATAAAGATCGGATCCGTTCACAGCCGGGGTTATTTTTCTGTCTCCGATGGATATCCACCTTCCTCCTGTGTCCTTTTCCTGTTCCAGTTTCCCTTCCTGCCCTTCAAGCTCCTTATCCCAATAAGCCTCGAGACCATAGCGTCCCTTAACCTTGTCCCCGTCCGATCCAACAAAACCGACTATTTGCGAGGCAAATGTTCCCGCCGGATAAGAACGTTCGTTTTCCGGCGCCAAATATATTCCTTTTATATTTTTTTCTTTTATGGCGGCCGCCTTGTCATCTTCGATCTTATGGGCAATGACCGTATACCAACCCTCCGGCTGATCCAGTTTGCCCCTGAGCTCCCCCGCGTCCAGCCCCAATATTTCCGCAATGGCACTCGCAGCGGCCGCGGGATCCTCGATCTCTTTTGGAACGGCATAGATCATGTTCAGTTCCTTGTTGGCCGCGACCGGATAATATCCATCTCCGTCTTTCACGAATATCTCTCCGCGCTTAGGCACCAGCTCTTCAAAAATATTATGCTGGTTGAAAGCCAGTTCTTGATAATATCCGTGAGCGACGATCTGAAGGGCGTAGAGGCGAAAAAAAATGAGGCCGGATAACATGAAAACAAAAACGACCAGGATATATATCCGGTAGTTTTTCGCGAGAGAGCTTCTTTTCTTTTTTGAATAATTATTTTTTGTCACACTGAATTTTCCTATATTATAAGTTACGCGTCGGCTCGCCTCGCGTCGCGTCAAAGCGGGCCGGTCGCTCAGGCGCTTTTCGAGTTTCAAAAGAATTTACTTCATGGCAACATCGCCCGGAAGATTTAGATAGCTGACATCTTTCGGGGCGACCATGTTCAGCTCTTTGGTCTTTTCTTCGATATTATACATGGACTTGAGCTCCGCTTCCTGAATTTTCAATTTTTCGTTCTCTTTTTTGAGATCGCCCATTTGATTCTCAAGTGTCTTGATCTGATATCCTTTGGTTGCCATATTATTCACTTCGAAGATATAGAAAACTCCCAATATGCAAACCAAAGCGGCCACCAAAAAATTCAAGGTGACATTTCCCATCCTGGTTGATTGCGATTTTACTGTTTTTTTCCGCTCACCAAAATTTACGGAACTGGAATTGGTGATTGTGAGAAACCGGCTCATTGGACTTTCGTCCCCCCTCTGTTAAGATCGATTTTTTATTAAACTAATTTTTGGGCCACTCTCATTTTCGCGCTTCGGCTCCTGGAATTGTTCCGGATCTCCTCCTCGGTCGCGATTATTGGCTTCTTGGTTATTATTTTCAGGCTTTTTCTGTGCTGGCAAATGCATTTTGGAAATTTCGGCGGACAAACGCAATCCTTCGAATGCAGCTTGAAAAAATTCTTCACGATCCGGTCTTCCAGCGAATGAAAACTGATAACCGCTAGCCTCCCCCCGCTAGCGAGCGCTCCAATCGATTGATCCAAAAATGATCTTAAATTATCAAGCTCTTGATTAACCTCGATTCGCAGAGCTTGGAAAACTTTTGTGGCAAAATGAATTCGGCTGCTTTTGTATCTTTGAGGAATGTTTGCGCTTATGATCTCGACCAATTTCCCCGTCCGGTTTATCCTCTCTTCTTTTCTGGAGACAACCACGGCTCGCGCAATGTTCCTGGCAAATTTTTCCTCTCCGTAATTTCTGAATATTTCAACTAATTTTTCTTCCGGATAATTATTTATCACGTCGGCGGCGGTAAGTCTTTGATCTTTGAGGGAATAGCGCATATCCAGCGGCCCATCATGCTGAAAACTGAATCCTCTTTGGGCGTCCTCGATCTGATCAGAATTGAATCCGAGGTCAATCAAAATGGCATCCACGGTTTTTATCCCCAGCCCCCTAAGAATATTTTCCAGATTGGCATAATTATCGGATACTCCGATCAGCTCTTTTTTCGAAATAATTCCTTTGAAATTTTCGATCGATCTTTCGTCCCGGTCGATCGCGATCAATTTCCCTCTGGGCAAGATCTTTTTAACAATCTCAATCGCGTGCCCGCCAGCTCCCAATGTCCCGTCAACGACCACGCTTCCTTTTTTCAAATTTAGGCTCTCGATTGCTTCCCCTAGCAATACCGGTTTATGAATCATTTTAATAAATCCCCAGTTTTCCCAATTGTTCCGCTATCTCATCCGTATTTTTTTCCGCTTCTTTCTTGTACTGGCTCCACTTCGCGCTGTCCCAAACCTCGAGGCGGTTATATAGTCCGGCGATCACCACTTCTTTTTTAAGTCCCGCGTATTCCTTCAGATAGTCCGGGATCAGCACTCTTCCCATCTTGTCGATGTCCGTGTCGACCGCACCCGCAAGCATCAGCCTCACAAAACTCCTTGTCCCCGACTCCCCCATCGGAAGACTGCCGAGTTTCCCTGAAAGTTCTTCCCAGGTCTTCATCGGATATATAAAAAGACATTTATCAAGACCGCGAGTCACCACCGCTTTCCCGCCAAAATCATTTCGAAACTTGACCGGGATCGCCAGTCGCTTCTTCGGATCCACATTGTGCGAGTATTCACCGATAAACATCAGGTTTCCTATAAACTTATCCACTTATCGCTCGACTTATCCCCACTTCTATCCACTTCTCAACACCGTGACTACATTCTAATCCACTTCAAAACATCGGTCAACACTTGGCGTCAAAAATAAAAATGGCTTATACAAGCCACTCGCTCCTGATATTGCGCACAAGTTATCCACTTTTTCGTATAAAGCGCCACGTAAAAACCAGAACGATAGCGAAAACAAAATAAACAGAAATTTTTGAAGCTAGATCAAATACGTAGATTTTATTTTTTCTTTTTTCAGTTTCTGCCTGCTCTCTTTTATGTTTTATATGTGCATCTCTTGCACGCTTTTGAAAGCAGTTGTATAATTGAACTGTAATATAAAAAGAAATATAAAAAGCGGTCTT
>PMJF01000012.1 GCA_003157295.1 Candidatus Moraniibacteriota bacterium
ATTTCTTGATGATCTCCCCAACCGACGGTGTCGGAACAATCACTGCATCGCATCTATTAGTAAAATTTCGCGCGTTTCGGATTGCCAGCCAGGCGGCCAATTTTTGCGGAACAAGCGGCACAAAATGCGCATACTGATCATAGAGAGTATGCCAAGTGAAAACCAGCGGGATATTTTTTTTGCGTGCCCAGCGCATCGCCGCGCTTCCAAGAAGATTGGGGTGCTGGGAATGGATGACATCTAAATCCAATTTGTCAATAATCCCGCTGATCTTTCGCGAATATGGAATCGCAATCGGAAATTTGATCTTTATATTTGTCTTGATTGCCGGATAGCGAAAAACATGAGGATTTTTGTCTTCATATCCTTTCCAGCGCGGCGCGAAAATATACACTTCGTGGCCAAGCCGTTCAAAAACTTTCCGAAAACTTTCGACGGAGCCCGCCACGCCATAGGGATTGGGCAGATAGTTGTTGGTGAAAATACCAATTTTCATAAATTGCTTTTAACAAAATTTTCTATCTCCTTCCACACCCTTCTATCTTCAACAAAAACATGATATCCGTCTTTCACCCAGTATATTTTTTTTATCTTTGATTTCACTTCCTCAAAAACAATCTGCGGCGATTTTTTGGAAACCAAGAAGTCGGTCGTCGACTGCATGATAAGAATCGGCTTTGTAACCTGCGGCAAAATAGCCCGCGTCGCATCAGCCAATCGCACCACTTCTTTTGCACTTTCTACGGGATATGAAGGATATACTTTTCTATCTCCCATTTTTTTTCGCGCCCAGGGAGGATAATATTTTTTTCGGTGTGTTTTCGTCAAACCCATGAAAAAAAGAGTTATCTTCACCAACGGTTGAAATTTGTATCTCACTGCGCTGCCAAGAGATATCAAACCCGCAACAGATTTCTCCCCTGAAAGAAGCATCGCCAAATCCCCACCCATTGAAATGCCCCCAATGAAAATTTTTGAAGAATATTTCTCGAGCTTTTGCAACTCAATTTTTGCGTCTTGGAGCCAATCTTCCCAAGTGACACCGAACAAATCTTCCGGTTTTGTCCCGTGACCACGCAAAAATGGCGCCGAGACTGCAAAGCCGAAGGAATTCAAATATTTTGCGAGCGGCAAAAGCTCATCGGTATAGGAAGACCAACCATGAAGAAGCAATATTCCCACTTCATTACTACCCTTCAAAAAAATTGATTCTCCATTGTATGTTTTCTTGCTCATTGCCCTTTTAGCGTAGCAAGAAGACCGCAAAAAATCAAAAAATCCCCCGATTTGGGNNCTGATTGCTTCTCCGGTCATCGGGTTGCGACCCATGCGGGCGGCCCGGTGCTTCTTCTCGACCTTCACGAGGCCGGGAATTTCGACGGCTTCTTTCTTGACCGTGGCTTTCACGATCTCAGCCATTTCTTCTAGGACCATGATTATGTCCTTTTTGGCTAATTGAGTTTTCTCAACAAGCGCTTCAACGAGTTCCTTCTTCTTCATGCGTTTTATGTTAAAGTTTAATAACCCCTTAATTACTAAAGAATCATAGCATATTCCTGGAAAAACAAGCAAATGGGTAGCCCTACGGGGAAACTCACGTCGCTCAGCCAGTTGGCTGAGCTCTTTGAAACCTTCCGGTTTCAAAGCTTCCACTGCGGGAAAACTCCCGTTTTCCCGACCTCTTTCCCGTTCGAGTGGGCGCGAGAGGACTCGAACCTCTGACCCTCTGTTTGTAAGACAGATGCTCTAACCAACTGAGCTACGCGCCCGTTCGTTGCTTGATCTCTTCTTGCTATAGGTGCAGGCGAGAGGATTTGAACCTCCACGAGCTAGTGCTCACAAGCCCCTCAAGCTTGCGTGTCTACCAGGTTCCACCACGCCTGCGTCGGATTATTAATTCTGAATCTTCCGATTCCCCGCCTCGACTCGCCGTCTCGGCGAGGCGGACGGCACCACGGCAAAAAGTATTTTTTTATTTAATTCCTATTTTTTATCTTCAATTTTTGATTTCTCGTCAGATTTTGCCAGCTGTCCTTCGGATTTTGTTTCCTCATTTTTTTCCTTTGTCTTAGGTTCCTCCTTTGGGTGAACAAATTGACCGAGTTCTTTCATCTTAAGCTTTGAAAGACGGAATCCTTTTTCCCGCAAGTAGTACAATTTCGAACGTCGGACTTTGGCGCTTTTCACAACTTCGATCTTTGAAATAGCGGGAGAATACAGGGGAACGGTGATCTCAACGCCAGTGCCAAAAGAAACCCTTCTTACGGTAACCATCGGAGAAGAACTTTGTTTTCCCTTGATACTAACAATGATACCCTCGAATATCTGGACCCTTTCTTTGTCGCCTTCTTTTATTTTGCGATGGATCTTGACGATATCGCCGCTTTTGAGAGCGGGATATTTCTTGGATTGCCTGACCTTTTGATTGAACTGGTATATTTTTTCCATAATAAAAAATGACTTTTTAAAGCTTTACTATCATATAATTAATAACGTATTTCGTCAATCGTCGGAGAAAAGGAAGGAACCTCTCCCCTTCAAAGAACCCTTCCTTTTTGTGTTTTGGCTTATGCTTTTTGTGAAACATCTTCATAGCCCGTGAAACATCTTCCTGGAGTCGGAAATAATGAGCCAAAAACAAAACTTTCCTCTCTTGCGGTGTTGCTAAAATATCTTGAGCAACGATTTTTAGGCTTTATACAAGCTGATTTTACCCTTATACTTTGTCAAGGGGTGGTTACTGCTGCCCTTGACTCTGGATATTTATAATGCTACACTAGTTCGTTAAGTCCTGAAAAGGGATTTTTTATTTACCTGAAGTAAGAGCTTAGCATTAACAATTAAACTAAACTAATGCGTATTTTGGCAAGCGCCCTTCTTATCAGCTTGGCCTTAAGCACTATTCCGATAAACAACAAGGCCGAAGCTGCGGAGGTTATCGACCAAAATACCAAACAAATATCAAATAACAACCAGAATGAAAATGAAAACCAGACACCGGAGTCCATATTCAGTAGGATCGCTTCCGTCAATGACAACTTTATCTCGGCCATCTATTTTCCGCATACAGCCATGGATTTGATAACCAGTGGAAAGTATCGACCAAAGAATATAAGCTCGCTTCCTTCCGGAAGTTTTATCGTTAATGCCAGTGCCTATACGGCCGCGGCTGACGAGTGTGGAAAGAGCGACGGAATCACCGCGAGCGGCAAACGAGTCCAGGAGAATCGGACGCTGGCTTGCCCTAAGCAGTATAAGTTCGGCACCAAGATTGAAATTGATGGGATGGGAACTTATGTCTGCGAGGACCGCGGCGGAGCAATTAAAGCAAACCACTTTGATATCTATATGCAAACAAAAAAGCAAGCCTTCGCTTTTGGGAGAAGAAATCTGATTGCGAGTATTGTAGAATAAAGAAAACGCCCCGTTAATCCGGGGCGTTTTTTAATATGGCGTAGGTAGCTGGATCATTTTATGATCTTGTCTACAATTCCGTAAACCTTAGATTCCTCGGCATTCATAAAATAGTCTCGCTCGGTATCTTCCTGAACTTTTTTTATCTTCTGTCCGGTATGTTTGGCCAAAATTTCATTGAGCCTTTCTTTCATCTTCACTATGTGATTGGCATGAATGGCCACGTCCGTCGCCTGTCCGCTAGCTCCGCCCATTACCTGATGGATAAGAATCTCGCTATTGGGAAGGCAGAACCGCTTGCCCTTTTTTCCGGCTGCCAAAAGAAGCGCTCCGCCGGAAGCGGCCAGTCCGATACATATAGTTGAAACGTCCGCCTTTACATATTGCATAGTGTCATAGATTGCCAGAGCCGAGCTGACTTGCCCGCCGGGGGAATTTACATAAATTTTGATATCTTCTTTGCCGTTCTGGCTGTCCAGAAACAGCAACTGGGCAATCACTGAATTGGCGACGACATCATCAATCGCTCCGCCAAGGAATATTATCCTTTCCTTTAAAAGTCGGGAATAGATATCATACGCCCGCTCTCCATAGGCGGTTTTTTCGATGACAGTAGGGATAAGAATTTGATTTTGCATGATTATTTTAGATTATTTAAGATTTTCCAAAAGCTGGAAAACTTTTTCATTGAGCAGTACGCCTTTGGTGTAATTATACAGCCTTTCCATGTCGATATTTTTCTCCAGGCTGCCCATATTCTTATAGTACGCTATAACCTTGTTCATTTCTTCCTCAATTTCCTGGCTTTCAACAGTTATGCTCTCCGCCTCGGCAATTTCACGAAGCACCAAAGCCGCTTTAACTCTTTTCGCGGCCGGTTCCTGCCAATCTTTCTGGAGATCCTCTTTTGATTTTTTGAGATTGGAAAGATAAGTTTCCATCGCCATTCCCATTTGGGCGATGTTTTGCTCAAACTCAACCATCATTTTATCCAATTCTCCATTCACGAGTATATCCGGAATTTCCATTTGGCTGCTTTTGACAATTTCTTCGATCGCCTCCGTTCGCCATTTTTCCTGATTTTTTTTCTCTTTCTCGGCTTCCATTCCTTCTTTCAAATTGGCCTTTAATTTTTCCAAATTTTCGAATTTGCCGAGGTTTTTAGCAAATTCGTCATCTATTTTGGGCAATTCTTTTTGCTGAACCAGACTGATCCTAACTTTGAAAGTGGCCGGCTTGCCGGCTAATTCTTTTTTATGATAATCGGATGGAAAGGGAAGCTCAAAAGTTTTTTCTTCGCCTTCCTTCATGCCGATCAGCTTATCCTCGAATCCAGGAATAAAATAATTTTCCCCGATCGTAAGCGGATGATTTTTGCTGACTCCGCCTTCAATGGTCTTTCCTTCGATCTGAGCTTCAAAATCGATCTCCACCCTATCGCCAACTCGCGCGGGACGATTCACTGTGATGAGTTTCGCCCGGCTGCGAGCCAGATTATTAAGTTCCGAATCGACATCTTTTTCCGAGACCCCAACCCTCTTTTCCTTTTTGATGTTTTTCACGTCTTTGCGGTGATTTCCCAGCGTTATCTCCGGCATAACGCTGACTACGACCTTAAATTCCAGATCATTTCCCGGTGCGATCTTGGTGATGGTTATTTTCGGCTCGCCGATCGCTTCTATCTTGTTTTTTGTGATCGAGTCTACGTAGCTTTTCCTTACGGCTTTTTCAGCGCCGTGAGCCAGTACTTTTTCGGATCCCAATTTTTGCTCAACAATGTTTCGAGGTGCTTTCCCGGGGCGGAATCCGTCTATCTTTATTTCTTTGGACAGTTCTTCGGCTGCCATATCCAAAAATTTTTCAAGCTCTGGAGCTGGAACAGCAAGTAGGATCTCGATCTGTGATTTTGGTAATTTCTTTATTTCCATTATTTCTTAAATTTTTTCTTATACAAATCAACACTTTTGTTGATTGCTTCAAGCGCTTTATCTTTACCTTCAACGCCGTCTATGGTAACAACCTTATCCGTGATGGACTTGTAGGTTTCAAAGAAGTGCTTGATCTCCTTCAAAATATATGAGTTCAGGTCTGAAAGATCTTTGGTTTCATCCCAACGCGGATCTTCAGCCGGAACTGCAATTATTTTGTCATCCGATTCCCCGCTGTCCGTCATATGCATTATTGCTACCGGTCTTACCGAAAGTAGAATCCCTGGATAAAGCGGGTAAGTTGTCAGCATGACTACGTCCAGCGCGTCATCGTCTTCCCAAAGAGTTTGCGGGGCAAAACCATAATCAAAAGGATAATCCTGAGACGTTTTCATCGCACGATCAAGCTTGATTAGTCCCGTTTTTTTATCTATCTCATATTTATTTTTTGAACCCTTGGGTATTTCGACAATCACATTAAATTCTTCGGGAGCGTTATCGCCGAGGGAAATGTCGTGCCATAAATTCATTCCTTTAGACATATGTTTTTTATTAAAAATTATTTTTTATCTTCTTCTTTCTTTTCCTCAATTTTTTCAGTGGCAGCAGCATCAACTTCTTTTTTCTTCCCCTTTTTCTTTTCAGTTTCGACTTCCTCGCTTTTTCCAGCGCTTTCTTCTTGGCTCTTCTCATCTTCAATCTTTTTTTCCTCTTTCTTGATCTCCCCGGCCACGACATCGATTTTCCAACCGGTAAGCTTAGCCGCCAATCTTACGTTCTGCCCCTGTTTTCCAATGGCGAGCGATAACTGATCGGAGGGCACCGACACACGGGCTTCCTTTTTCACTTCATCCGTCTTGACCCCCAAAACTTTGGCCGGCGAAAGAGCATTGGAAATAAACTTAGCTATATCGTCATTCCATTCAATGATATCAATTTTTTCTCCCCCCAATTCGTCAATGACGGCCTGAACGCGAGTTCCCTTTTGGCCTACGCATGATCCAATGGGGTCGATTGCCTCTTCCGTGGAAGAAACGGCGATCTTGGTGCGTGAACCGGCTTCACGCGCCATAGCTTTTATCTCAACTGTACCGGCAAAAATTTCCGGAACTTCAATTTCAAAAAGTTTCTGCACCAGAACCGGGTGTGTTCGAGAAAGCACAATGCCTGGCCCCTTTGGATCAGCCTCAACTTTCATGATATACACTTTTAGCCGCTGACCCAGTCGGTATCTTTCGCCATCAACCTGTTCAGAGGGAAACAATACTCCGGTGGATTTTCCAAGGTCGACAAAAATATTTCGACCCTCGATCCTTTGGATCACTCCGCTCAAAACTTCTCCTTCTTTTTGCTTGTATTCGTCGTACATCGCGTCTCTTTCAGCTTCCCGAATTTTTTGAATGATCACTTGTTTGGCGGTTTGAGCAGCCACTCTTCCATAATCGTTTTTTGATTCCAACTTTTCTTCAATAATGTCTCCCACTTTAGCCTCCGCTTTTCTAATTCTGGCTTCTTCGAGAGTCAGATCTCTTTCGGGATTGAAGCGCGGAATTTTTATCTGTCCCTCGTCGCCTACCTTTTCTTCCTCGGCCGCTTCTTTTTTATCTTCTATCCTTGGCTTTTTTCCGCCTTTCTTTTCTTCATTTATAAGTCCCTCAGATTCACTTAGGCGGGCCAGTTTTTCTTCTTCGGTTTCAAAAACGCGGGTAGTCTCGTCGACCACTTCTTTTACCAAATGAAAGTCTGCTCCACCCGTAATTTCATTGAATTCCGCCCGGATATGTTGTCCGCGCCGGCCATAATCCTTCTTATACGCGGCTGAAAGAGCCGATTCAATGGCCTCGACCACCTTGTCTTTAGAGATTCCCTTTTCTTCGCAAATTTGCGCAATCGCGCTTCCAAACTGTCCCAATCTTCCAGCCTGAGCATCCTCAGGTTGGGATTTCAATTTCTTTTTTTTCGCCATACATAGTAAATTCAAAATTTAAATTAAAATGTCCGATCACTCGGACATCTCAAATCGCTTCAGATAAATTCTATAAGTATATTAAGAAATAATCGAAATTATGTCAAATTTATAAATTTCCCCGCTCGGAAAGGAGCGGGGAAAGATCTACAAAAGCAGTGCGATGGATGATTTCTATCCTAACTCCCCTATGGAGTTTGAGGGCCAATCGGCGTTTCCGGTGGAACAGGGGCCTGATCTCGCTGGACGGAAGGTTGATTTTGCCCAGACTGTTGTCCTCCAGCGCCCTGGTTAACCGTATTTTCCTCAAGTCCGGCAAGTGCGGTTTTCCCGGCTTCAAGATTAGAGACAATCTTCTTAATATCGGCATTATCCGGATTGAGATCTGCAACCTTTCTGAATTGCTCCAGTGCTTTTTGTTTATCACCCTGTTTGTCATAGATGAGTCCCAGGAAATAACGGGCGTTGGAATAATTATCCGCCAGTTTTACCGCTTGTTCAAGCTCATTGCGAGCCGCGTCGAATTTTCCAGCTTTATAGTAGAAGACTCCCAGTTGGAAGACTATCCCCACATCCTGCGGATTCATTTTTTTGCCATCTTCCAATTTGGCTATTGCTTCGTCAATTTTGCCCAGCCTGTCAAGAGACACGGCGGCCATGAACTGAGCGGGAATGTAGTTGTTTTTTATTTCGACCGCTTTTTCAAAATTTTGCAAAGCCGAGGCGGTATATTCTTTGGCCTTATCAGAAAGTTGAGGAGCTTTATTGGAGCCTTGTTGCTGGCTAGCGTTCTTCGCGCTTTCTAGATCGGCCATCATAAGATAAATTTGACCGATTTGGTAATAAGTGGAAGGATTTTTTGGATCATATTTCAAGGATTCCATATAATTCGAGCGAGCCGCTTCGTCTGCGCCGTCTTTCGATCCGATCACGTTCTGGCTTATTTGAGCGAGCTGAACAAGATTATCGGGATTCTTAGGGTTAAGATTGATCGCGTTTCGCGCTTCATCTTCCGCTGCAAAATACAGGTTGCTTATTTCCGCCCGATCATTTTCCGACAAGTTTGCAGCTCCTTTTTGGGAAATGCGATCATTAAGAGCGGCAAACAAGGCAACCGAAAGATTGCGGTGGTAAAGGTCGCGGCTCGGATCGAGACTAACCACCCGTGATAATTTATTGACAAGATCATCGACTTTAGCTCCCTGAGCGTCGCTGGCAAGAGCTTTGTTGTAAGCCGCGGCGGCCACATATCGTTGTCCTTCAAGAAAAATAAGGGAAATAAATCCGACAATGATCAATACGAATACAAAGGACAGGATCAACGATACACGAGGAGAAGATGTCTCGCTGATGATTTCTTCTCTTTTCTGAAAAACCAAGGAGATCAGAACTATAATAGAGGCCGTTGTGATCCACCACATAAAGTCAATTGTGATATTGGACGGATAGAGAAAATAAACCAGGGTAAGATAGATCCACGCGGATGTCAGACCGATGAGGGTGTAAGTCCCCTCCTCGTTTCGCCCAAAAATTCTCACAAAAGAGGAAAATATATAGACTAGGATGGATCCAGCCAAGAAGAGAAAAACGGCCGCACCCAAAAAGCCAGTGGTGGTTGCCAGAGTAAAGAAGCGACTGCTACCTTCATTGAATTTCACTGACCAAAAGTTCGTCAGATTGATCTCAGCAGGCTTGTTTTTGAGGTAGGCCAGGTCATAAGAAGATAAGCCGGATCCAAGCAAAAAGTTATCTTTCCAAGCTCCCTTCATAACATCATAAGAGGCGCTCGAAGATAGTCCGACTTCTACTGGAAGTTGCACCCGCACAATCGAGCTGCGTTTGCCGATAAGAGCGGCAAGGAGAACCAAGGTCAAAACAACCATAGGAATGATAAGAGCCCTATTTTTCTCCTCACTGCCGCTTGTAATGATGGCAAGACCCAAAAGGACCGCCATGCCAATCAGAAAAATTATAAGGGCCGTTCCAAAATTTATCATGATAAGAGTGAAGATAAACAGTAAAGAAAAAACAATCAAAGCGATCTTTACCGGCAATGATTTTTTCTCAAGGAGCATGGCCACGGAAAGTATAAGAACAGCGCCTAAATAAATTGCCAAGGCATAAACGGATCCGATGGTATTGAACGAGTTTTGGGCAACTGCTTGATTTTTGAAAATAAACTTTCCAAAAATTTGAAATATGGCATAAATATTAGCCAAGGCTGAGGATCCGATAATGACAAGAACAAGTGTGTCGATCTTTTTTCTGGCCCCAAAATTGTTCATAATGACCAGAAAAATCGCTATCATAGCGATAACGGTAACGAGCGAAAGACTCTCGGTGCCGAAGCTTCCCCACATACTCTGGTCGCGGTAAACAGAAAAGACAGTATTGAGCGCTAAAATAAGAAGGAGAAGCAAAATAGGTATCAAAATGAAATTCTTTTTTACCCTTATTTTTCCTTCCCAGGCTAATTTTCCGATCCAACCAAGAAAAGCGATTCCTCCAAGAACAACGATCAAAATTTGTTTGTTCAATTCGAGGATGCTGGGGACAATTGGGAGAAAGAATATCGGCACCAAAAAAGCCAAAAGATAAACGGCGCCGGCGATCAGCCAGTCGATGATTTTCGGCACACGCGTGTCCTTTTTAGGCCGTTGAGGCAGCGGAGCTCGATTTATCATCTCTCTGTGATCCATGTAAGGAACGTTTTGTCTTACGGGAGGCATAGCTTCCCCCCCTCTTTTTAGATCAATTTTCATTTTAGTTTTCTTAGAATTATTTATTATATAAAAATTGAAACAAACTAACACCCCGCAATAAATTTGCTCGGGTCAATCTGCCTTTCGATGTATAGTATATTCGTATTTGTTTTGACCCTCGCTAATTTTGAACGGGGCTAGTAATTTGAATTATAACATCTAAAAAATATTTGTCTAATTTGGCTTGTCTGGTATAGAAGTATTCGTCGATGTCCCGGAAGAGCTCTTTACAATATTTCGATTGCGTAAAAAGATAAAGATGACTACCAAAGAAAATATTAAGGTGCCCATTTTGATATCCCAAAAGAAGTGGTCGAAAAGAGCCATAATCAAGAAAGAAAACATAATGCAACAAAAAAAATAATATGTCAATCCTAAATAATCTTCGACTCTTTTTCTTTGGTCTAGGAATAAGAATGTAATAAAGAGCAGAAAGAGTGCTAGACCTATTATACCGAGCTCACTGGTAATTAGAAGATATATATTATGAACCGGTTGGTATTGCCAACCCTCAAGCGTCGAATTTTTTCTGTATTCGCTCAGGACAAATTGTCCTATTCCAATACCAACTAAAGGATGCTCCAATATTATTTCACGTGAAACATTTGTATATGAGGCTCTTTCTCTGATGGACTGATCAGAAAACAAAGACGAATTGCGATTCATAGAGTATGTGAGTCCGATTAGCGCAATTATTATCACAATAAATGATATCGAAATTGCTTTCTTGTATTTTAGGCTTAGGACAAATTTATACGAGATGAACAGGAAGATTATAAAAAGGCCCAGAAAGGCCGACCGCGAGAAGGTCAAAATAAATCCTAGGCCTATGGTTGAAAGGAAAACTATAATTATAAAAATAGAGATTTGGCTCAAGCTTGTTTCACGTGTAACAAATTCGGATTTATTCTCTGCTGATGGTAATGTTGGAAGGCTAATTAGTTCGGGTTTCCATCTGGATAAAATTTCCATGAAAATTATTATTAGGGGTATAATTAAAAACCCGGCCATAATATTCGGATGCGGAAAGGTTCCATAGGCTCTAATATGTTTCATGTCGTCAATAATAAACTTTGCCACCCCAGGTATTTCACGTGAAACGATACTCTCGCCAAAAAAGCGCAATCCGATCGAACGACCGTAAAAAAACTGGATAATACCAATTAGAGCTTGAATAAAGCCATTTATCGCTAAAGCAACAAGAGAAAACCTGAAAAAACGATTATTGGCGGTTAATTTTTTAAATATAACAAAGGAGAATGCTAAGATTTCAAGTAAAGTTAAACACCTATAAATAGCTATTGGTTTATAAGGTGACCAAACAATTGACAAAAAGCACCAGGCGATAAATAGTAACAGAAAATATGTTTCACGTGAAATATTGCAGATTGGGCGTGGTATTGACATAAATACATTATTGTTTTCTTTTATAGTTTTCCCATTGGATGTTTCACTTAAGTTTGATGAACTGTGTTTAGATTGACTCATTATTATCTTTATTGTATAAATAAATATCACGGCAATCATTAGTGCATCCGCCCAACTGAAACTCATAGTCATATATTCATTAAATGTTCTGTTCAGGAAAGAGTAAGGCGTCAAAAAGACTTTGCGGATATTCAAGGTAAAAGTCGCCAAAAAAAGTATAATCAACAAATTCTCTGCATTTTGCCAAAGCCAGTTTGCTTTTCTTGTGAAACTATTTGCCATATAGTGAGTTTAGCACAAACATTTCGTTGACTGAAAGCGTTTTTAGAAATAGTATAGAGAGGTATCTGGTCACTAGTTTCCGCCAGAGACAGACAGGTATCTGGCGGAAATTCACCCAACGGGGATATAGCTCAGCTGGTAGAGCACTTCCATGGCATGGAAGGGGTCTGGGGTTCGAATCCCCATATCTCCACAAATGCAATCTAAAAAATTTCAACGTCGAATCGAAGACTTTGTTTGTGAAAAATGCGGAACAGACGTAAAAGGCAACGGGTATACTGACCATTGCCCTGCTTGCCTTTGGGGAAAGCATGTGGATGTAAACCCGGGCGACCGCGCGGCGAATTGCGGGGGACTGATGGAGCCGATCAGTATCGATATGAAAAATACAAAGTATACCATACACTATGTATGCATGAAGTGTAACTTTAAGTTTCAGGTAAAATCTTTACCAAAAGATGATTTTGAAGTCATAATTAAATTGGTTAGCAAGCCCTTGTAGCTCAATGGATAGAGCTATCCCGTCCTAAGGGAAAAATGGGGGTTCGATTCCCTCCGAGGGCACGATTTAAAAAGTAGAAAAACATTATGCCAAAAAAAATAAACCTCGCCGTAATTTTTGGTGGAAAATCCGGAGAGCACGAAGTTTCGCTTTCCTCGGCTCGGGGTGTGATGAAAAATTTGAACAAGGAAAAATATAATGTGATCCCGGTCGCGATCACGAAGAAAGGAAATTGGCTTATTGGCGACAAAGGAGCGGAATATATGAAAATGAACGAAGAAAAAATTGGCAAAGAAGGGGCGATAAGTATTGAGGAATCACAGAAATCAGTGACAATAAGCGACGAAGAGAAAAGCCTTTCTAATTATTCGGAAGGAAACGCCGGAGCGAAAATCGATCTGGTTTTTCCGATTCTTCACGGGCCGTTTGGCGAGGACGGACGATTGCAGGGAATGCTCGACATGCTCGGCGTACCGTATGTTTTTTCGGGAGTGCTGGCGCATGCCGTTGGAATGAACAAACCGAAAGCCAAAATCATTGCCGCAAAGTTCGGGGTGCCGATACCTGGAGATATTGTGATCAAAAAGGAAAAAAGGTATAGTCTCGATGACATAATAGAAAAATTATCTCTCCCTATGATGGTAAAGCCGTCCGAACTTGGTTCTTCGGTTGGGATATCCCTCGTGAAAACAAAAAATGATCTGGAAAGAGGAATCAGGGACGCGTTTTCTCACGGGGACGAAGTAATCTTGGAGCAATATATAAAAGGAAGAGAGTTCACGGTGACGGTGATGGGAAATGACGATCCAAAAGTTTTGGCCATAACAGAAATTATTCCCATCATTTCCGAATTCTATGACTACAAGGCTAAGTACGAAGACGGAGGATCGAAGCACGTCTGCCCGGCGGAAATTTCAGAGGGAGACCAAAAGAAAATTGAGCAATATGCTGTTTCAACTTTCAAAGCAATTGGATGCAATGATCTTGCGCGCGTGGATTTCCTTTGGAGCGAGAAAAATGATGAATATTATTTCACCGACATCAACACCATTCCTGGTATGACTCCCACGAGCCTCGCACCCGAAGCGGCCAAACTTGCGGGGATGGATTTCTCACAATTTTTAGACAAATTGATCGAAGGAGCGATGAGAAGATCTAATATAGAATAAGGAAAAATAATCAACAAAAGACATTTTAGGGAAGAAGATGCTGCTTAAGTATCTTCTTCTTGTAATAATGGATTAGCGTGTTAATATTGGAACATGATCCGAAAAATCCCCAAACCAATCATCGAAATAATCAAAAAAATCGAAGCTGCCGGCTTTGAGGCGTTTATCGTGGGTGGGTGCGTGCGGGATCTACTGATGGAAAATCCGCCAGCCGGCGGACCGAAAGACTGGGATGTGACAACGAATGCGAAGCCGGAGGAGATAAGCAATATTTTTCCGGATAGTTTCTATGAAAATGCATTTGGAACTGTTGGTATAAAATCGGAGATTGGGGTTGTGGAAGCAACGACTTACAGAATTGAATCGAAATACTCTGACAAACGTCGGCCGGATCGTGTGAAATTCGCGAAATCTTTGGAGGAGGATATTTCAAGGCGTGATTTCACGATTAACGCGTTGGCGTTAAAAATAAAAAAAACTGACTTTGAAATTGTCGACCTATTTGGCGGACAGGGAGACTTGAAAAATAAATTAATTCGCGCAGTAGGGGACGCGAATGAGCGCTTTGACGAGGATGCGTTGCGGATGATGCGAGCGGTGCGGTTCGCAGTGACGCTTGATGGGGAGATAAATATAAAAAGAACCAAGGGGCCCAGAAAGTTGAGCGAAAAAACGCCGTTTCAAATCGAAGAAAAAACCAAGAAAGCAATTGCGAGGAGCGCAAAAAATTTAAAATTTATCGCGCTTGAAAGAATTCAGGATGAGTTGAATAAGATTTTGATTTCAGACTTCGCGGCGGAAGGCATTGAACTTTTGCGTGAATTGAAATTGCTGCCGCATATCATTCCCGAGCTGGAAAAAGGATATGGAGTGGGACAAAACCGGCATCATATTTATACCATCTACGAACATTCAATTTTGTCTCTCAAAAATTGTCCTTCGGAAAAATTGGAAGTGCGTCTCGCGACTTTGTTTCACGATATTGCGAAGCCCGAAACCAAAAGAGGTGAGGGCGCCTATTCCACATTCTATAACCACGACCATGTCGGCGCTCGGGTGGTGGAAAAAATTTTGCGCCGCCTCAAGTATTCTTCCGAGATAATCTGGAAAGTGAAACTGCTGGTGGACAATCATATGTTCTATTACAACGTCGATGAAGTGGGAGCTTCGAGTGTGCGCCGATTGGTCAGGAAAGTGGGACTGGAAAATATCGACGATCTCATTGATCTTCGTGTCGGCGATCGGCTAGGATCGGGCGTGCCGAAAGCCGTGCCGTATAAACTTCGCCATTTCAAATATATGGTTGATAAAGTTTCAAATGATCCGCTTTCGGTTAAGATGCTAAAACTCAATGGCAATGATCTTATGAGGAAATTGAGGTTGCAACCCGGACCGATCGTCGGGGCGATTTTGGATGTTCTGCTTTCGGAGGTCATAGAAGATCCGAAGAAGAATATAAAAGAAAGCCTACTGGCAAGAGCGAAAGAATTACATAAAGAAAACTTGAAATCTCTTCGCGAAATGGCGAAAGAAAAAATTGAGGAGAAAAAAGAAGAAGAAGACAAGGAGATCAAAAAAAAATACTGGGTTAAATAATTTCTGACCCTATGGCTTCTCAAGTCGCGCATATAGTTTACGCCAAGAAATATCTGGATAAGCATCCTCGCAAAGACGCGGATAATTTTTTGCTGGGGACGCTTTTCCCTGATGTAAGACGGATCGCAGACGAGCTGTCTCGGCATGAGACGCATATTTTTTTCAAGCATTTGGATCTGGACTTCAATGATCTGACCGGCTTTCAATCCGGATGGAAATTCCATCTCTGGTGCGACATGAGACGATACGAGATATTGAACAAATATAATTTTCTCAACATTAAAAACGCGGCTACTTTCGGAGGAATGACAGCGAGACTTCTGGAAGACGAAATATTATACGAGAAATATAATAATTGGGAAAAGCTTAGTCTGCTTCTCAATAATCCGCCGACAATAACAACCCCCCTTGATGTTTCACAAGAAACATTGGAACGTTGGTACGCGATAGTTAGCAAGTATTTTGAAAAAAAGCCATCCGATAAAACGATCAAAATATTTCTTTGCAAGCAACCGTCTATGAAAAATGAAGCGGACGGAATTATTGACGCTTTGGGAAAATTGAGAAATAATTCAAAAGCGGTAGGAATACTAAAAAAAGTTGTGGAAGAAATAATTTAACGGGCTGTAGTGTATCGGCAACACGCGCGATTCGGGTTCGTGAAACAGAGGGTTCGACTCCCTCCAGCCCGACCAATCTGAATAACTTTATGGAAAAACAAGTACGAGTCGGAATTGGAGCATACATTTTGCGAGACGGAAAAATTTTAATGGGAAAAAGGATCGGCGCGCATGGGAAAAATACCTGGAGCCCGCCGGGTGGCTGGCTCGAATTCGGTGAGGCTTGGGAAGAATGTGCAAAAAGAGAAACGCTTGAAGAAGCGGGGATAAAAATAAAAAATATCCGATTTGGGGCAGTGACTAATGATATTCCAAGAAAAGAAGGAAAACATGTGGTGACGATTCATATAGTTGCGGATCATGATTCGGGCGAGGCAAAGCTAGCGGAACCAGAAAAGTGGGAAAAGTGGGATTGGTTTTCGTGGAACGAGCTTCCGGAACCACTGTTTTATCCTCTGATAAAATTGAAAGAACAAGATTTTAATCCATTTGATTTTACTGTTTAGGCATCCGCGTGATATTTCTTTTTTAGGATTTGTAATAAATACAAAGAAATGCGATAATATAATTGTAAGATAATATAAATGACAGAGAAAAAACAAAGCGACAATCTAGAAAGCCATGGAACAGACTGGAAGGAAAAGATCGAAGGATACTTGGGAGAATTTGCCAAAAATTTAGCCGGCGGATTTGTGGAAAGAATAAAAATGCAGCTTCACACTATTTACCTTTCCATTCAGAAGCATGTTCTTGGCATGTTTTTGATTTTCATTGGATTTATCTTCGCAATGATCGCAGCTGTAATGTTTATAAATGATCTGGTAAAAATCAGCAACGGAGTCGGTTACGCAGTAGTCGGATTTTTTGCGCTACTCATTGGATTAATAATAATTAAAAAGTAAAAAAACATGAATAAAAAAGAAGCCGAAAAAAAAGTGGCAGCGATGAAAAAGAACGTGAAAGTTTTCGCCCAAAAAGAACTCGCCAAGGCAAAGGCGGAAATGGCCAAAGCGGCCAAGAAAGTGGAAGCTTTTGTGAAGAAAAATCCGGAAAAAGCAGCGATCATCTCGGCCGGGATCGGCGCAGCGATCGGTGCGGCTGTTGTAGCTCTTGTTTCCAAGAAGAAAAAATAGCAGTCTCCAAATTGTCTCACTAAACCCGCCTCTCATGAGAGGCGGGTTTTACATAATCCGAAAGATTAGCTAGTATTTTATTGTCCATTAAGCAATGACTATCCGATATGAAAATCGTGATCGAAAATCCATCCGCAAGCGTTGCTAATTTTTTTCGCCGGGCGGGATATCATTTTCAAAAAAGAGAAGGCGAGGAAATGGCTTTTGTTCGACGCCTCACTGATCAGCCATTTCCGAGATTCCATCTCTTCTGTCGAATTGTGGATTTCAGCTTTCACGTCAATTTTCATATTGACCATAAAGCGGCGAGTTATGGGGGATCGAGCATGCATTCGGGAGAGTATGGCGAGGATAGCCGGCTGCTTCAAGAAGAAGCGGACAGATTGAAGCAAATTGCATAATATTTTTATGGGCCTGTAGTATAGTTCCGTCAGAGGCCTGCCTCGCTGGCAAGGCGGGCGGACAGGATCCATGCATGTCATTCGCACCCGAAATATATTTTGTAAAAATGGGCTCGTAGTTCAGTGGTAGAACGGTGCATTCGCATTGCATAAATAGGGGTTCGATTCCCCTCGAGTCCAAAGTATAATGAGCGAGTTATTGAGGAGGGAGTTCCCGCCTCGCTGAGACGACGAGTCGAGGCGGGCGATTCTCCCCAGATCCAAAAAAATGATGGAAGCGTGGCTGAGTGGACGAAAGCAGCAGTTTCGAAAACTGCCGTGTCAGAAATGGCACCGGAGGTTCGAATCCTCCCGCTTCCGCAGTTTCATTTAAAAATTATAATTAAGAGAGGATTCGAACAGGAAAGGGGTCGGGAAAACGTGAGTTTTCCTGAAGTGGAAGTATTGAAACCGCAAGGTTTCAAGGAGCTCCGCCAGCTGGCGGAGCGACGTTCGATTCCCTCCCGCTTCCGAATATAAAATATATGTCTAAAAAATATAAATTGGTAGTTTTCGTTCCGATTGCTTATGCAGAGAAAGTAAGAGAAGCGATTCATGAGGCCGGCGGGGGAAGAATGGGAAACTATTCCCATTGCTCTTTTAGTTCTCGCGGCACAGGAAGATTCAAACCGGAAAAGGGTGCGCATCCGGCTTTTGGAGAAATTGGGAAAGTTGAAGAAATGGAAGAGGAAAAAATCGAAATCTTGTGTGAAGAAGAAATTGTCGAGAAAGCGGTTTATGCAATGAGAAAAGTTCACCCGTACGAGAAGCCGGCTTATGATATTTACCCTCTGGAAGATCTGAACGGATAAACAAATTATTTAATGGTCAAAATTGATAAATACAACTGGGAAGCTTATGGTAATGCCGATCTTGAGCCGTCAGTTCGGGCTATTCTCAGTTCCCAATCGATGCAAAGGCTCAAGGGCATTCAACAGCACGGTCCGGACGTATGGGTATGGAAAAAACTTGTGATGACTCGTTACGACCATTCTCTGGGTGTTTTCCTATTGCTTAAAAAACTTGGAGCACCACTTGAAGAGCAAATTGCGGGACTTCTTCACGACGCGGCGCACTGTGCTTTTTCTCACGTCGTTGATTTTGTTTTCAACGTTCAGTCGTCTGCTGATTTTCACGAAACTGAGGCCGAAGCATTTCTTGAAAAATCGGATTTGCCGGAGATATTGAAAAAATATGGTTACTCCATGTCCAGATTGATGCATCACGAAAATTTCCCTCTTCTCGAAAGATCATTGCCTGATCTATGCGCGGACAGGATCGATTACCTTTTGCGCGATGCGTTTCACTTCGATCTTTTGGATATGGATCAAGTAAAATTTTTGCTTTCAGCTCTCGTTGTGGAAAATAATGAGATCGTCTTCAGCTCCAAAGAAGCAGCTCTGCTCTTTGGCGAAAAATATCTCGAGACGAATAGGAAAATATATTCTTCTCCAGGGGCCATCTTCTATCACACTATGCTCGCCGAAGCCTTAAAGATAGCGCTGGATAAAAAAATAATTTCTCAAGACGATTTATTCACGACGGACGACGAGGTGAAAGGAAAATTGGTTTCTTCGGGCGACCAGGCTATTTTGGAAAGAATGAGCTTGATCTCAGAAAAGACAAAATTAGTTCCGGCGGATAAAATTGATTGCGACTATCATCTCAAGGTAAAGATTAGGGTCGTTGATCCGAAGATATTTCTCAACGGAAAGCTGAAGAGGCTCTCAGAAATTGATGGCGCTTATGAAAAGACGCTTGCCGAATCGAAAAATCTTCAAAAAGAAGGTCATTTCATCAAAATTTCCGCATAATCACGAAAATTGATAAAATAAAAAATATCCAGTCGCGAAAAAAAAATTATTTATGTTCCGCTTTATGGAAAAGAAAATCAATAAAATATATATCGCCGGGGCGTTGACGCATGTGGGGAGCAAGCCAAGAGAAATTTACGGGAAAATCGGAAAAATTTGCAGGGAATTCTCCAGAGAAGTGTTCAATCCTCATGTCGACGGGATGTGTCCTGTAAAAAATCCGGAAGTCACTCCAGACGAAGTATGGAAAAATGAAGAAGGACACGTAGCATCCAGCGATATCATCATTGCCTATGTCGGTGCTCCATCGCTGGGAACCGGCGGTGAAATTGAAATTGCGAGGATGAATAATCGGAAAATCATTTTGTGGTGGTTCGAGGGTGAAAAAGTAAGCCGTTTTGTTCTGGGAAACCCGGGGGTAAAATTCAAAATCGAAGTGAAAAACGAAGAAGATCTATATAAACAAATCAATGTAGCATTAGAAAATTTATGAAAATTATTTCACAAGGAAAAGCGAAATTTTTTGACAGTCCTGAAGGGCGCAAAGCCTGGATATATAGTTTTCCGGAATATGAGTTTCAATATGACGAGCAGCAGCCAGGCGCGATTCTCAAGTGGCACCACCATGCAAAAATTTGGGAAACGATATATATTATAGAGGGAGAGCTGGTGGTAAAATGGAAGGAGAGTGGGGAAGTGAAAGAGCAAATTGTGAAGGCGGGCGATATTATCGAGCCAGGACATGGTTCGCATACTTTCGAAAACCGCTCGGACGGGATTGTGAAATTCATTGCTTTTAAACAATTTTTATCCAGGAAAAATATGCAAGAGATGATTGGGAAGGATAAGGTTTATGACGAATAAAATTAATAATTCTTAAATCATAAATCACAATGTATATCGATCCCCATGTCCATTGCCGCGACGGCAAACAATCGTACAAAGAAACCATCAAACACGCGCTTGAAGTCGCGAGCGCGCAAGGCGTCACGAAAATTTTTGACATGCCCAACACCGATCCGCCGATC
>PMJF01000067.1 GCA_003157295.1 Candidatus Moraniibacteriota bacterium
GGAGTGGGAGTGGGAGTGGGAGTGGGAGTGGGCGAGCCTGATTGAACAGTAAATTTATAAACACTCGACCATCCACTATTTCTTCGATAAGATTTAGCCATTACTCGCCAATTATAAATTCCGTTAGGAAGTGAATTTCTCGAACCTGCCGTCCAAGAAGTTGAAGTTATTGTTTTGTTTATCATTGATTGACTGAAACTTTGTCCATTTTTAGTTACTTGCAAAGTATATTTTGCTGCTCCCGGCGAAGGTAACCAGGAAAAAGTCGGATTATTAGTATTTATGGCAGCATTATTCAATGGACTGACCAGGCTCGGCGTAGAAATTGCCACTGCCGCATTCGAACTCACGAACCATGAGTTATAACCGCTAAAAACCAGAGCCGCCGAAAAACCGGCCACGAACATGATAATGAAATACGATTTCCAAGCGGCAACCTTCATCGAAGAGACGACCACTATTTTCGAGCTGATGGACTCGAATGTTTTTTCGATCGTTTGATCTATGCTTCTCGATCCTCCCTTTTTATTGTTTGTTTCCATTTTTTGAAAAATTTAAACATTATTTTTTATATTAATTTATTGATTTATAAGTTTTTTTTAAGAAAAATCGGCACTAAAAAGAGCCGATTTCAAAAAATTCTGGATGAGATTTGCAAATTTTTTTTTGATTTTTTCTTTTTTTTCCAGACATGCGATTTACAACCTGCTCAATGTTCCCTGTATTGACATTATGACATATATATCAATATAACACAATATTGCTGTTAATAACCGCACACATTCAAGGCTGCAACTCACAATTCCGTTCCACTGATAAAATTCAGTTCCGACTCCCGGAAGTGGCTGATGAGCTTTACTATGTCAGAAAGGCTTATTATTCCTAACAAGTTTTTTTCTTTATCAATTACCGGTATCGGATTGGCATGCTTTTCCTGGAATATTTTTATTAATTCTGTAATTTCCGCGTATGGACTGACCGCAATGTACTCTGAATTCATTATGGATGCGGCATCAGCTTCGAAAATAGACCGAAAATCTTCTTTGAGCTTTCCTTGAACGTATTTCTCTGGCTTGAATTCGTGAAAAAATTTAATTAGAGAAGGAATATGAAAAGAGGTCGGCCCTCGGGACACCAGGTCTGCCTCTGTGATCATGCCCAAGACTTTCCCGCTTTCAACTACTGGAACACCGTTGAAACCTTTCTGATGCAGCAAATCGGCTACTCCGATTATTTTAGCCGAGGGGGAAACGCTAATAACTTCTTTGGTCATTATATCCGAAACTTGCATAAGCTTTTATATACATTATAATATTGCCTTATTCAAAAAAATACCATCAAGCCAGGCTGCATTCCCTATTGCTACACATCCAAATTCGCCACGCTTCTCGCTCCCGCCTGAATAAAGCGTTTTCGCGGTTCGACTTCGCTTCCCATAAGGATATCGAAAATTTTGTCGGCTTCGACAGCGTCTTCGACATTGACTTGATACATCACCCGGTTAGCCGGATCCATAGTGGTTTCCCAAAGTTGGGACGGATTCATTTCCCCCAGACCTTTATAGCGTTGGACGTTCACACCGGATTTTTTCTCTTCATCACTAACCTCGCTATCCGCTTCATCTTCATCTATTTGCTCCGCTTTTTTCTTGGCTTTCGCGATATTCTTCGGCTTTTCCTTGTCTTGCTTCAAAAATTCCGCGATAATTTCGCTTTTATCCTCTTCGTTATACGCCCATTGGACATTTTTGCCTTTTTGGACTCGAAACAATGGAGGCTGAGCGATATATAAGTATCCCCGCTTGATTATTTCCTCAAAATTTCGGTAAAAAAATGTCAAAAGCAATGTACGGATATGTGAACCGTCCACGTCGGCATCCGTCATAATGATGATCCGGTGATAGCGCATCTTATCAATATTTTTTTGGTCTCCCACCCCTGTCCCCATCGCGATGATCAGATTCTTGATCTCCTGGGACATCAGCATTTTATCAATTCTGGCTTTTTCAACATTGAGAATCTTTCCGCGCAGAGGCAGAATAGCCTGAAACATCCTGTCCCGCCCTTGTTTCGCGCTTCCGCCCGCGCTGTCTCCCTCTACAATATAGAGTTCCGATTTTGAGGCGTCGCGCGAGGAACAATCAGCCAGTTTTCCCGGCAGCGTCATGCCCTCAAGCGCGCCTTTTCGGATCACGGCTTGCTTGGCTGCTTGAGCCGCCAGGCGGGCTTGGGCCGAAATCAAACATTTCCCGATAATGGACCGGGCGTCATTGGGATTCTTGTCGAGATATTCATTAAGCCCCTCCGCCATGGCCGAATAGACAATTCCCCTCACTTCCGCGTTGCCGAGTTTTGCTTTGGTTTGTCCCTCAAATTGGGGATTGCGAAGCTTCACGCTAACAACCGCCGTAAGGCCTTCCGAAACGTCATCGCTCGTGAGACTTCCTCCGTTTTTGTCTTTTATTAGATTGTTTTTCTTCCCGTAATCATTGAGCACTCTCGTGAGCGCCGTTCGAAAGCCCGTTACGTGCATTCCGCCTTCGACGGTGAAAATATTATTAGCAAAAGAATACAAATGCTCTTTGAGACCTTCGATATACTGCAGGGATATTTCCACATAAACGTCGTTTACCGTTTTTTCCACATAGACCGGCCGGGAATTTTTCACTTCCTTTCCGCGATTCAAAAATTTTACGTATGAGGCAATTCCTCCGTCAAAACAAAAGCCCTTTCGCTTCTCCTTATAGGCCTCCTTCTCGCTCGTCACTTCCCGCCTGTCGAACATCCTGATGCTGACTCCCTTGGTTAGATAGGCCTGCTGGCGGATATAATCGACGATCTTTTCCCAGTTCCAGACGATCTCGGGAAAAATTTCCGGATCGGGAGAAAAAGTCATGGTTGTTCCGGTTAGCTTTGTTTTTCCGTTCGATTTCACTTGCGCAATCGGTTTCCCCCGTTTATATTCCTGGATCCAGGTCTTCCCTTCCCGGGAAACTTCGGCTCTCATCCAGTCGGAAAGCGCGTTCACCACGCTCACGCCAACGCCGTGGAGCCCGCCGGATATCTTATATCCTTCCCCCCCGAATTTTCCTCCCGCGTGAAGCTTGGTCATCACTGTCTCCAGAGTTGATTTTTTCGTTTGGGGATGTATTTCCACCGGAATGCCGCGGCCGTCGTCCACTACCCGAACCTTATTTTCCGGAAGAAGCTCGACAAGGATATTTTTACAATGCCCCGCCATCGCTTCATCGATCGAGTTATTGACCACTTCCCAAACCAAATGATGAAGGCCCTCCACGGAAGTTCCTCCGATATACATTCCCGGCCTCTTTCGCACCGGCTCCAATCCTTCAAGGACTTGGATGGATTTGGCGGAATATTCTGATTTTTTGGATTCTTGGATTTTTTTAGACATAATATGGGTAAATTTTTTAAATTTATCTTATCACTTCGAAAGAAACCATAGTTCGATCAGCAGCGTTCCCACGATCACCAGCCCCGCGTCCCACCACAACAGCAGACGGAAACTCTGCAAAACGAACATGGCCGCAACCGCCAGCGCAACCAGCACACCTTGGCGAAAACTGATCCCGACATTGAGGTACGCGGTTTCATTTTTGGAAAATAATCTCCGGAGCCAAAACAAAAAAAGAGTGGCGAGACCTGTGACAGAGAAAAAAAGGCTGACGTAGAACAGCGCTTGCCCTAATATTCCGTCTTTTAACGGATTGATAAATCGGATTATGAGCCCGAGACAAGCTACTGCCACGAGCGTGCTTATCCTCATTCCCCAAAGATAGGCGCGAATTGTCATTTTTTTCTTTGTCTTAGGCTGATTTTACCTCTTCTATTCTAGCAGATATTTTCGAATTTGCCAAGCCGAACCGCGCCTAAAATATAAAATGAAAAAGGAGCTAGAATTAGCTTAAATAAAGCCTAAAAATAGCCCCTTTTCCACATAAACACTACCTTATACTCACCGCGTTTGCTTTTGACACTTCACCCGTGGAACCAACCATAATGGAGACCGGATAAAGACCGAGCGTGCTGAAATTCGACATCCCAAAGGTGCAATTGACCTTTTTTCCATTTCTCGCGGATCGAACTTTTTCCGCCCGTTGAAAGCCAAGCGTGCAGCTGACATCTGAACCTTTTTTATAAAGATTTTTTCCTTTTACCGTGAGCTTGAAAGTATTCTTTCGGCTATTATATTTTATGTTTTTGGGACTGACACTTGAAATCTTCATCGCCTTGACTTTTGATCCTTTGGCTACTGAACGAAAAGAGCTGAAATGAGACGTATTGAAAGTGAGTGTTCCTGTGGTCGGATTATAATTCTCCCCGCTGATATCGCTGCTGGTCGCTAGATGCATTGTCGTGCCATTTGCATCGGTCGCATAGATATCCGGCATTTCCGTGAAATCAAGTCCTGACATGGTGAGCTGCGCTCCATAATGTTTCATGTCGGTCACCATGGCGGCGTTGAGACTTATGTATCCATCATCAAACTTGACCATACTTCTGAAATTGCTCATGAAGGTCATGAAGCGATAACTCATGAAATCAATTGTGTTCGTAAATTGAATTTTTCCTTGTCCCGCTTTTTCAAAAAAGAGATTATTGACATGGTGCCAATCGGAAGCAGCAAAAAGATTGGATGTCACTCCTTCCGCCGCCATTTCACTTTCCATCTCAGCCGGCATACTGGCAACTTCCGTGCACATTTGAGTATAGCCAGCTATTTCTCCCTGTTTTTGTTCAGCTGAAAAATTCTGGCTATTTACATAACTAGTCGCGGCTGCCACGCAAGAGGTTGTATTGGTCGGATTATTCATTTCGGCAAAAATTGTCCAAAAGGGATCACCTTCCGCTGCCAGCTCATGGTCATTTGATGCGGCCCATGTCGCAAGAGGTGCCAGCATTATGGCCAAAGAGGCCGTCGCTGACCAAAGCGCTTTTTTTGTCTTTGTTTTCATGGTTTTGCTATTAATTTTAAAGATTATTTAGCCCTTTTATATTATCATAATCATAAAGTTCCGGCAAAAATGCGATATGAGTTCATTTCATTAAATCCTGAAAATCCTTCGGATTGACCTGTTGGATCTGCTCAAGACTGGTTCCGGTTCCCGAAAAAATCATTTTTATGGAGATCCAAGCCAGGAGCAAGGCCAGAAGCGTGATGATCACACACATATTTGCCACGTGCCGGGCATCGTCCTCGTCGTCGAAATAGTATTTTAGCGCCAGCAAAAATCCCAGCGGCGGAAGACTCAGGGAAAGGATATACGCCCAGCGTTTCTTTTTGGAAGACACGAAGTTCCCCTTTTGGTTCAGGGAATAGAGCATCAACTTGGCCACATCGACATTTTTATCCTCTTTTCCGAGAGCCTGAAATTCGGAAAGCCGCTCTTCAATTTTTTTGTCCTCGTTCATTAGTCCAATTATACCAGGAAACCGTCGTTTCAGCGATTTTTAATTTTTCAGCTTATCAATTGCCGGAACAAGCTCTTTGAAATCATGGATCATCAAATTCGGCGAGCCTTTTTTGAGCCGTGTTTTTCCGTGATAGCCCCAAGTAACTGCGATCGTTGGCACGCCAACTTTTTTCGCTTCGCGCAGATCGCCAAGCGTATCGGTGACAAATATACATTCTTTCGGCTCCAATCTGTATTCTTTGAAAATCATTTTGAATTTTTCGACTTTGGATTTATGAGTTTCGACTCCCATGATTTTCTGAAAATATTTTTTCATTCCTGTTGAAGATAAAAAATCCGCAATAACGCATTCCGTTGTGCTAGATATTATAAAAATTTTCTGCTTTTTTGCTAATTGGCTAATTTGTTCTTTAACTGGGAATAGGTGCTTGCTCGAAACATTGTCGCAATAACATTTCCAGAAATTTTTTGTTTCTTTCTCTGTAAACTTCAAGACTTTACTTTCATAAACGTTGCCGTTATGAAAATCTCGGTATAATTTGGTAGTGATATTTCTCTTATTATCTCGATGGATATTTAAGCACATTTGAAATGTGTCCGCGATCACCCCGTCGAAATCAAAAATAATGGCTTTTAGCATAATTGATAGATCAATTTTTTCTCGACCTTTTTTGGGAGATTTAAAATACGTGTGCTGAATTTAACTCGCCAATTTCAAGATCTCTTCCAGAACCACTGGGAATTCAAAATGTCCATTTCCGGTATTGAGATGCCCGCCTTTGGGGATGACGATCAATTTGGCGCCAAGCTCGTCCCGCAAAGTTTCTCCGTGCGCAAGCGGAACATAGGGATCATTGTCAGAGTTTATAACAACCATTTTGTCCGTAAGCTTTTTTATATTTTCAAAATCGAGAGGGTTCGCGAAAAAATTTTCCAATACCTTAATGCCAATAGACTGCGAAAATGCCGCGGTGAGAATTGCGCCGCCTACTTTTTCTCGCTTTAGTAATGATTCAAAATAGCGAAGGATCGCGATTGAACCCAAGCTATGCCCGACAAAAAAAGTATTTTCATCAGGTTTTCCCACAATTTTTTGAAGATACGCCAGCCACTCGCCCATTTTCGGACAAACGGCGTTCGGCATCTGTGGAGCCGCGACCGCAAAACCTTTTTTCTCGAGTTCGTTCTTTAACCAAGGAAACCAATTACTGTCCGGTGTTCCCTCCCAGCCATGGATAATGAAAACTCTCTTTTGCATAAAATTTTATTCTTGATGACTAATAAAATTATTAGGCCTCGTCCAGCAATTTCTGGATCTCAAAATAATTATCGACCATTTTTTCCATCTGCGGCTCGGGTATATACCAGATATCGGGATATTTTTTGAAAACCCCGAAAATTTTCAAATATTGCTCTCTCGAAGGAAAAACATTTTGTTGGAAATCATCTTCCATAACTCCGTTGTGAGAGTCGGTGCCGTTCAACGGCTCCAGAGTCGTGTTTACGTGAACTAATTTTACGTACGGCGCCAATTGCTGAATATCACTAAACATCTTTTTAAAAACATTGCCTCTTGATTCGTTGGGATACTGTGCGGCAGCATGTGCTACATCGCAACAAATATCATAACCTTTTTGGCCAAGTTCAATTAGATATTTATTCGATAGATGAAAAGATTTGATCGGATTCTGTCGCCCCAATTGCTTATCGCCTTCTCTGAAATTTGATGGATCAAAGATTGGAACTGTTTCCACGAATACTTTTACTCCGCATTGATCTGCATGGCTTTTTAATTTCCGCATATGCTTTTCAAGCGAAGCGAAGGCTTCCTTCTCCGATATTTTTTCGGAATCCGCCAAACTTATTTCCTGTTTATTTAGGTCCAATTCCAGATTTCTCAAAGAACCCGGATGAAAATTGACATAATAAGCGCCGGCATTTGAAGCGATATCAAGAGATTCCTTTATCAACTTTTCGGTTTCCTCATCGATTCCCTCTCGGCAATAGGCAAGATTTGGCATATATTTGCTCTTTACAAGCGCCCAAAAATGAAGTCCAAAATGGATCTCATTTTCGCGAAGATACTGAAAAAGTTCCTGGTATTTTTCTTTCCAATCCAAGCGAAAATATACTTCCGCGTATTTGGCGTTGGATTTTTCCAAACGCTCCCTCCAGTCAAACGCTCCGAATTTTATGCCTACTTTCATTTGAACTATGGTTAATAGTAATTTTTATGTATTTTCTTTTTTTAGAAAAATATTCAGCGGTATTTTGAAGAATCGAATTATATTTCCAATATTTTCTTTGTAAGCAACACTAATTCATCCGGCGTTTTTACAACATAATCCGGTTTCCCTTCTTTCAATTTTTCCGCGCTGTGCCAGCCCCAGGTTACCGCCACTGTTTTCGCTCCAGCGAGCTTCCCTTCGATCATATCGCCCTTCGTGTCACCGATATAGAGTGCTTCATGATCCGGAAGTTTCTTGCCGATACCCTCTATCTTCTTGACCTTGCTCTTTTCCTTGTCTCCACCCAGTATTTCCTCACATTTTGCCAATCTGTGGGAATTCCAGAAATTTTGCACTAAGTCCGTAAAATTGGAGGAAACTACATAAATTTCACCTATTCCGGCCAGTTCCAAAAGCATTTTATCGATCCCTTTGAATAGCTCCACTTTATGCATATTTGAAGCATAATCCTCAACAAGTTTTTCAATCATTTCTTGAATGGTAACTTCGGATATGCCGGCCTTCTGCATGCTCTCATGCATATTGCCGTCGAACAGATCGAGAAAGGCCTTTTGTGTCGATAAGTGGCCGTAACCGTGATGATTGCATACAGAAATAAATGCATCTCCCCAAACTTCAAGCGAATCCACGATCACCCCGTCAAAATCAAAAATTATTGCGAGCTTCATGATTATTAAGCAAAATTATTATTCTTTGCAAGATTTGAGAGAATTAAAGAAATCTATTTATCCCAACGCAAAATCCTTCAACAGTTCAACGCAAGTTCCATGCTCCCCCATTCTATAAGCTCCCAATTTTTCAACTTTGAATTCTTTTACAGGCCAATAGATCTCTTTTGCAATTCTTTCAGCCAAATCTTCATTTTTCAATCTTGCCAGAGACATATGGGGATGATAAAAACGCATTGAATCGGGATAGCCATATTTTCTGATATTTTCATTTTTCTCTTCCGAAAATTTCATCATATATGAATCTGTGTATTTCTGACGAACATGGTTTTCACGAAGCGGATTCAGTTTTTCAACGATTGTTTCATGGATCCTTTTTATTTCCTCCGAATAATCAAAATCAAGCGTCACAAAACCTTGACCGGCTTTCACTTTCTGAAAAATAAATTTCGGAGCTGAAAATTCTTTCGCAATATTTTCAACAGTTTTAAGAACTTTTTCGAGATTGCCAGCCGGATATTCAGGAGAATAAATCGTGATATGAGCAAATATGTTCTTATTATCAACAACAAAATAAGTTTCATCTTTTTTACTTATATCATTGCCAATATCCGCCACCGATTGAGCAATTTCGATTGGGAGCTTGAAGGTAATATTTATCCTAACAAAATCGTTATCCATAAGTTTTATAATTTATTGACGGCGGGATTTTGGAGAGTTGAGAATCTTCAATCGTTGCCATAAAATTATATCCTATGAGTTGCTAAGACTACAATGTATGGATAGCAACCTTCACTCAACCGCTAATTTTCCTTTATTAAATCTCTAAGTGTTTCCAGTATCTCTCTGTTGGCTTCACTTGATTCCCAAATGCCTCCCTCTTTTTCCAGCTCAATTGCGGCGATAATTTGATTCAGTACCTTACGTCTCTCATTTATTAATTTTTTTCCTTCCTTGGTTTTCCTTAAGCCGTAAAGACTCAATATTTTTCCATATTCAAGAGGATAATAAATTTTTCTATTCTCCAGCTCATTGAGATATCTGCTGATCTCTACTACTAATCCATCTTCACCGGACGGCATTAATTCACCTGCCTCCAACGTATTTTGTGGCATATTTTTATTCATTAATGTATTTATCGCAAAAGATGCAATATTTTTCCAGCATAAATATTATTTTATTTGCTTCATGCAATTGTTTAACATTTCGTTGACTATCTTTTTGCCTATTTTTATAGACGCCTTTCCCCGCGGGTCGTAGCCGTAAAATCGGAAACAATCATCCGAAGCCGTAATTTTCCGGCGCCGGCTGATTTTTTCTTCTTCCGGATGGCAAGCCCACAAAACTGAGGTTTCGTATTCGTCGGCATGCCTAATCTCTGTTTTCAATTCTTCATAAGGATCCACAATTCTGAGGCTTGGCATTTTTTTCGCAACTCTCGCGAGCGCGGCTATTTGTCCAGTCCCTGTATGTCCTGCAACGAGATATATTTTTTTGAATCCCTGCACCCCAAGAGTTTCTCCCAGTCCAATAATCATTTTTTCAAAAAGTGGTGGTTCCAGATAATACACGTTCCCTGGCAACTTTTTTCCGAGATAGCGATCCATTCCCACCAATTTTTTGTTATTTACGATTTTATGCTTATCCGTCCCCAAATATATCGGCGGCAGAATATAACCCGGTTTTTTCTTGGCCAATATTTCACATAATTTTACCGCAACCAGATAGTCCGTCTCAATCGGCAAATGATTCCCATGCCATTCCAAAACGCCCAGCGGCACATACGCAATCCCCTTTTTCGCCATTTTTTCGAAGTCTTTGAGGTATGTTTTCATAATTTTTCAATTTAGAAACAATTTCCCATACTTCCGCATCCCCGGTGTGAAGTTTTCGGGATGCGATTCGAGTTCGCGCAGCAATTCTGTTTTCGTGAACCACTTTATTTCTTCCACTTCATCTTCTTGGATTTTTAATTCTTCGATAGCTTGGTCTGTTGATAGATTGAACCATTGTACAAAATAGTTATATTCATCTTCTATTTTTATTTTAGGCCTGATTTTGGGTGAAATATTTTCGAGTCCCAGCTCCTCTTTCGCTTCTTTGATGATATTTTGCTCGTAACTCTCCCCTTCTTCCACCGTTCCCGAAACCGCCGGGCCCCATTTCAGCGGATCGTGTACTTTATTCCGATGACGAAGAGCCAGCAAAATTTCTCCGCGCGAATTGGTGATCCAAAGAGCCGCAACGCGATAAATGCCGTCTTTTTTGGCTTTTTCGAACTCTTCGGCGCCGATAATATGGTCATTTTCATCGACAATGCTTATTTTCGACATTTTATTTTTGCTTATACTATAGGCAAAATATACCATTTCCAGGCCGAAAAATCAATTTTAAGAGGGGTGCAACGCAGCACACCCCCCGTGATCCTCCTTCTTTTTCTTTGTTTTCACTCCACACCATGAGACCCCGCTATCTCACGCCTACCAGATTATATTCCTGGAGTACGCGCAGAAGTTTTTCCTGGTTCGCCGGCTCCATGGGCATCATTGGAGAGCGGAATCTCTGCCAGATGATTTCGGGATGAACCATGGACATCGCCGTCTTTATGGGTTGGGGGTTCGTCTCAATGAACATGGCTTTCATTAGAGGGGACAAATCTTCATGCCGTCTCTTGGCCTCGTCCCAGTCTTTATTGTCCGCTGCCTTGACCATCCGGGCCATTTGGACAGGGAGCAGATTTGACAGAACACTGATAACCCCATGGCCACCCAGAGTCATAAGCTCGAGTGTCCGATCGTCATCCCCAGATAAGACGGAGAATCCTTCTGGTGCTCCGTTGACAACGGCCTTGAGTTGCTCCAGATCTCCACTGGCCCATTTTATACCGGCGATATAACCCCCGTCTCTCAACTCCAGAATGACATCCAGGGGCACGCTCTTCGCCGTCCTGCCGGGAATATCATACAAGATGACTGGCAGTCCTGCTTCGGCGACGCATTTATAGTAGTCGTGGAAGCCGGCCGACATGGGTTTGTTGTAATAAGGAGAAGTCAGCAGCGCCCCATCAGCCCCAGCGCTGAAAGCAGCCCGGGTCAATCTTGCCGCTTCCGCAGTATTATTGGAACCAGTGCCGGCCACAACTGGAACTCGACCATTGACCGTCCTTACCACAAAGGCGTTCAGGTCCATCTGCTCCCGGTGACTTAAACACGGAGCTTCTCCGGTCGTTCCGGAGGGAACCAGAAAACTGATACCGGCCTCGATTTGTCTTTCGATGAGCCACTCCATAGCGACTTCATCGACGTCGCCATGTTTATCAAACGGCGTAATCAGCGCCGTTCCCACTCCCCGAAACTTCGATCCATCAGGATTTGCCGCCATGCCTCTACCTCCTTGGATTTTAAAAACCAACCAATAAATAGGTTTCATAAGCAATATCACAATAACACGAGAGTGTCAAAGACAAATGAAAGAAAAACATTTATTCTATGCTATAATATTATTATAAGCATTAATATAAAAAACTATGAAAGGTTATGTTGGAAACATCGAAGACGCGACCAAGGGAAATGACAATTTCCGTAAAGTTCTCTACACGGCCAAATTCAGCCAGCTGGTTGTGATGAGCTTGAAGCCAAATGAGGAAATCGGCGAAGAGGTTCATACCCTCGACCAGTTTATCCGAATCGAGTCCGGAACAGGGAAAGCCGTGCTTGATGGTGTAGAGAGTGAGATTGCCGATAATTTCGCGATCGTGGTTCCGGCCGGGACCAAGCACAACTTCATCAACACCTCTTCTGACGTGCCGATGAAGCTTTATACGATTTATTCCCCGCCTGAACACCGCGATGGAGTCGTTCACGCCACGAAAGAAGATGCGATGAATGACAAAACGGACGAGTTCGATGGAAAAACTACAGAGTAGACCTGCAAAAAAAATTAGTCTAAATAAAGAACCTGCGTAGCGGGTTCTTTATTTCCGGAAAAGCTCTAAGTAAATAATTTTATCACTGAATATATCCCTGCCGAAATCAGTGGCTTTTTCGCGCCGCCAACTGCCCGCACGCGGCTTCAATGTCGGTTCCGAAGCGGTATCTTTGGGTCGTGAATATGCCCGCCGCTTCGAGTATTGCTTTGAATTTCTTTATTTTTTCTTCGGGGGTTGGTTCGAATCTGCCATTAGGATTATAGGCAATAAGGTTCACCATGTATAAGGGATATTTCAGCAGTTTCGCCAATTCCCTGGCCTGGAATTCAGAATCATTTACGCCTCTCAACATCACATACTCAAACATCACTTTGCGGTTGGTTTTTTCGATATATTCGTCGACTGCTTTCAATATTTTTGAGAGCGGATATTTTTTATTGACCGGCATCAGCTCCCCTCGCAGTGCGTCGTCCGGCGCGTGAAGCGAAATTGCCAAATTAATTTGGGGAAAATCCCGCGCCAATTTTTCAATTCCTTCTATGATGCCAGCAGTGGAAACAGAAATTTTTCTCGCGCCGATGCCGAAATAATTATCGTCATTGATAATTTCAATCGCTTTTTTCACCTCAACCCAATTAAGAAACGGCTCCCCCATTCCCATAAAAACAATGTTTGTCACTTTTTCATCTTGTTTTTTGACGTACCGTGCGAAAAATAAAACCTGCCGCGCGATCTCTGACGCAGTGAGGTTTCTCTTGAAGCCCATTTTTCCGGTGACGCAAAACAAACAACCCAAGGGACAGCCGACTTGAGAAGAGACACAGACCGTATTGCGCCGATCCGTGTGCTTCATAAGTACAGCTTCAACGGAAAGACCGTCCCGAAGCTTGATACAGGCCTTTACGCTTCTCTTGTCCTTTGAAGACAAAATTTCCGATTCGATCCTCAGCGGAACTTCCCGCAGAAATTTTTCACGGAGAATTTTTGGAAGCGCGGTCGCTTCATTCCAATCCGTGATCAGATCCTTAAAAATCGCTTTTTTCGCCTGTTTCCATCGATAAGCCGGCTCGGTTTTCATTATTTCCTCGAGTTTTTCAAAATTCATAATTTATTAATCCAATTTGCGGCTCGCAGCCTCATTTCAAAGTGATAATGACAATTTCGGGCGCCGTGCCGGTGCGCATGGCCGGTACCGAAGTGCCGACCCCGCTTGAAGTATACACCGAAAAATCGCCCTTTTGGTGCAAACCGTAATGGTTGCCGCGGCTGATAATTTTGGTTATGATGCCGTAAGGAAAAATTTGGCCGCGATGGGTATGTCCGGACAATTGAAGTTTTATTCCGGCACGCTTGGCTTGCTTCACCTGGAAAGGCGAATGATAAAGAAGGATCGACGGCCCTTCAGGGTCAAAGCCAGGAATTGATCTGATGATCTTGCCCACGGATTTTCTGACGAAACGGTCAGGGTAGTTTATGCCGATGATCTGTAAACCTTCCACCACTGTCATGTCATCCCGGAAAGTTTTTATCTTTGTTTCCTTCAATATTTGGTCAACTTTCTTCAAACCCAGGTAGTTTTCGTGGTTACCGGTAACGAAAAAGATGCCTTTCGGCGCTTCGATCGAGTTAACCATCGGCGCGACATATTCAAAGCCGTTTTCTATGCCGTCAAACAGATCCCCGGTGACAAAAACGGCTGCCGGGTGCCAATTGTTGATTTCCCGCACCAGCTTGCCGAAAAATTTCTTCCCGAAAACATGGCCCAGATGGACGTCGGAAATATGCACCACTTTCTGATTTTGCCATTCGATCGGCAGATTTTTTATCGTTACTGTGATATGTTTTGTTCGCGGCTTTTGAGCGTTGAAGACTCCATAGGCGGAATACGCAAATGAAAATATCAAGGCTAGTTCTCCCAGCCTACCGAGGTTTAGCGTCCAACCCATGAAACCGCTAAGGGCAAAAAGAGCCCAGACGGCCAAAAAGGAAGTTACGATCGTGGTGACCAATCCAAGCCAAAGGCCGGCAAAGAAATATAGGAAACGGATAAAGAAATTTTCCCAGTAATGGGTAAAGACCGAGATAAAAATGAAGCTTAACGGCAGACAAATAAGAAGGATCAATAAGTTCAGTTTTATTTCCGGGGAATTGATCCCGAAGAATTTCAGCAAAGAAAAATAGACAAAAACATGGGACAGAAAAGCTATTCCCAACACCAAGCAAACAAATAAAACAAATAAAGTTGTTCTCTTAGTCATATATACCTATCATTCCAGACCAACCGTTGCCCGGATTATAAATTTTCCTTTTTATATTTTAAAGGATTTAAGGAAATTTTGAAAGCGCCTGCAAATCGATGCGAAATTTTTGTTCGCCCTATGACGTAAACAACGAACAATGAGAATTATCTGTTTATTTTGGATTTTATTGCCAAGTCGCCATAGACAGACAATTTTTAAAAATATATAATTAATTTGCTAATAATTAAGAACCGGAAAAATTCCGGAACAAGAAAATCATATGAAGAAAACACTCGCGGCCGCTTCTTTGGCGGCGCTCCTCTGTTTTAATACGGCTCTTGCCTTCACAGACACTGGAGCAGGGACAGTCATTGATCCAAGCGGGAACACCCCGAATAACAACGCGACTGGATCAAACGCGACAAATCAGGAAGGACGGCTTCAGAATAGGCAAACAATGATGCAGGAAAGACAGGGTCTTGATCAGCAAGGCCAAGCGCTGACCGACCAGCGTTGCTCCATGATCCAAGATAAAATAGCCGGCCGGATGGCCAACTTCGACAGCGTCAAGGCCAAACACACGGCCGTCTATGCAAACATGACCAGCCGGATCCAAAAATTCATCGACCGGCTCTCGGCGTCGGGAGTGGATACAACGACTGTAAAAAATGATCTAGCGACAATAAACACCAAGATCTCGAAATTTTCGACCGACCTGGCCGCTTCTGACACGAAATTGGGTTCAACCAAGGACTTTGCTTGCGGACATTCAAACGGCCAGTTTATGGGCGCTTTGCAGGAGGCGCGAAAATCCTTTCTTACTGTTCGCCAAGACGCGATGGACATCCGTTCCTTTATGCAAACGAAGGTTATTCCGGATATTTTGGCCCTCAAAAAGCAAAAGGCGATGACCAATGTTGATCAACCGACGGAAAACAGGAATGGGGTCGGTACGGGCGCCGGAAACGAATTAAATCCGGTGCAATAATAATTATTTGAAAAATATAAAATGAGATCAAAAATAATCACAATTTCATTGTTCATCGCCGTTGCCGCGCTTCTGGCAGGATGCGGCAGCCAGCCGACTGCGGTAAACACTCTGCCGACAAGTAGCGATCAAACGGCTGCGACGGCAACTCCGACAATGCCGGAGCAGACACCCGCCACCCAGCCCGCTGTAAATGCTACAAATAATTCGGCTGATAATTCCCAAAGCGCCCTTCCTTCCGATGTCAGCACCCAGCCCGGCACTAACCCGGATGAAGAAGTGAAGAATATACAAAAGGATCTGAACTCGACGAATACAAACGATCTCAATTCGGACAATTTATCCAATAAAAATTTGGGACTGTAAGAACGTTCCTAGGTTGAGGGTAAAATAAAAAAAGCGGCTTATCAGAGCCGCTTTTTTTTGGCGAACAAGCAGAGTGACGAAATAAATATCACGTTGTCATCGTAAATAAATATAGAAAGGTCGACAAAAATAATTTAATAAAATAATCCTTACAAAAATATGTTTGATCAAGAATGCAGTGAACAAAATGAGGGAATGGGAGAGCACATGGAAATGGGATGCATGAAGTGGCCGAAAAAATTCAAAAAGGAATTCATAATGGCCAAAATGAAGAAAAAGGAAAAAATACTTGAAGCCAAGCTCGAATTCCTCCGCGAAATGAGGCGCCTCGCCGAAAAATCCGATATGGAAAGTGAAAATGACGTCGAGGGAGAAAAAGATTGAAGGCAAAAATAGATCACTCCAGGGGGAGTGATCTATTTTTTTGCGGCAAATTTCGATGCGGGGCATCGTGAACGCCGTTCGAGATTATTTCCAATTAGGATTTAGTATAAATCTTGGGATATTGAAAATAGTAAAATAAATGGATATTTTAATTAACCAAAAATAAGATGTTTATTCTGATTATAACATTAGCATATTGTGGTCAGAATCTGCACAATCGGGGAATTTTTAATCCTCTATAACTTCTCAATTACTGGCCCCATTAAAGATTCAACCTTTTGAAGTTGCTCTTGAAAAATTGCTACGTGTTGCCTTGATCTTAAAAAGGATAAAAGATCTTGATATTGAATAACTATTTCTTTTTTCAGCCAAGACTTTATTTCTTGAGTCTCTTTATTACTAAATTCTTCTGCCAGCCCTGCTATTTGTTGATTGTCTCCCGACCACCACCCTTTCTCCCCTTTTAATCTTTCTCCATAGAAATGCTTAACATATAGCCTATCAATCTTCGATGGGTCGTCAGAATTATACAATTTCATTATTTCAATTATATCAGCCAAGCGATGAACTGCCACGTCAGATTCATCACCTTCATGCAGGCCATATCTAAGTCCATTTTCCTGTGCAAGGCCTTGAAGCGCTGAATGATCAAAACCTGCTTTGGCAAGGCCTTGATTATACCCTTTATTATGAGAAAAATCTTCAATTATTTTTCGCATGTCTTCATTTTCTGGAATAATCATGATTTCTACACCACTCTTTTTGTAAAGATCCATTGTTTGCGTATCTAATATTTTTTTTGTAAAAATGACAGAGCCTTTAGGCAAAACTAAATCATGATCCCAATAAGTATCCTCTTCATATAGACTACGCGGAAGCCCATTTTCTTCGACCATTTGCTTTCCATCGGTAAAAATAATATATTCAGTCCCGTATCCACCTCCTCCAAATGTATTAGGGTCGTAAGCTGGTCTTTGCAATCCCCAATGGGTTGTTGGTCGATCGAAATGTGGATTAAAATAATCTTTTATATCAGTTATAGGTCGGTGAACATAAACTCTGCCACTTTCCGGATCAAATATGGGTAAAACATCCGTTCTTCTGATAAAGGCCAAATGATTCCAATTTAATTTGTCCTCTTTTTCTTGGTCTCCGTTCCCTCTCTCTTTGTAGCGGTGCGATAAAATTTCCTCTTCCCGCTGATCGAGAAGCTCCTTAGCTTGAGGACTCTGGGCCTCTAAGATAGACAAAGTGCTCTCATTGATTCCACGATTAATTTCTTGAGCCTCTTCAGCATCTCTTTCTACTTGTTCAGCCAATTCCAATAATTTTTTCCAAATTATATCATCTGACGCTGTTTCGGCCTGTTCTTTTGTGATATAGCTGTTTCGCAATAATAATTCTCTACGATTTGCGTCTTCCTGAATATCTTTAAAGCTATTCCACGCTTGTCGCAAGTTTTCTTTATCAGATTCTTCTAAAAAATTTATGTCTGCCAATAGAACTTTGATTTCCCTTTCTCTTTCTTTTCTACCAAAAAGTTTTCCGATTCCAAATAATCGTTTTTCTGCCTTTTCATGGCTATTATGCAATTCCTGAAGCTCCGCCTCTTTTTCTTGTTTTGATTCATTAATCTCTCTATTTTTTGTCCTTGTCGCTCCAGCATAATCTGCGGGTGGATTTTGAATATTTATTTTTACGGTATCAACTTGGGGTATAGCCTGTATGTCTTCACCTATTGCGCCTGAAAATTCTCCACGTGCATTTTCGGCTTCTTGATTCAATTCATTTAATTCGTTCCTATCTGCATCATCAATGACTAATCCTTCAGAGGTTGCTCTTGTTTCAGCCGCTTCAAGTCCTTTCTGACCTTCTTTTTGAAAATTGCTCACTTCCTGCCCAGCTTGTCCTGCCATTCTTTTCCAAAAATCGTCCGCTGATTCTTGCACGACGGGCGTTTCCTGATTTTCCTGAATCTGAGGTTTTTGTTCAGGGCTAAATTTTATTTGTTCCACATCAGCCATGGTTTTTTAACTTATTCCTCAATTTTTCGATATGCTGCTGATCTAATTTTTTGGAAATATTCTCCAAAATTTCCGATTGTCGTTTCTGAAGAAGCGCCATTTTATTTTGAAATTTTATCCAGACCTCTTTATATTTTTCAATTGGCATAGCTTTGCGTTAAATTTTTATCTGCTCCACATTATTCATATTTTTCCAATTCTCCTGCAATATTTTCAAAGGGATTCTGGATTATAATAGCTTTGACCTTTGCTTTTTCGACTCCATTCTCAATTGCTCTCTTGATAGCTCTTATATTCTGATTAAATCTTTCTATCCACAGGTTTCTCACTGGATCAACAACATTCATTTGATACTGTTCCCATATTTTAATGTTTTCGGGACTAAAGCTTTCGTCATCCTCATCTTCTGGATGTACAAAATCATATCCATGTTTATCCGGCTCATAGGATTTGAAAATTCTTGTTCCGCTGGTATATGGATTGTCGGGAGTTTCTTCCTTGGCTTCCAATATTTGATTGTTGTCAATTCGAGCCAAAATCTCGTCCTTAAGACGAGAATTGGCCCAAAGCTCATACTGTCTTTCAGTAATTTCCCTGGCGCCTTTTTCATCTTTTGCATTTTGAAATTCATTGTTGATATCCTTATATTTTTCATAAATTTCGTGCATTGGCAATGCCGAATTAAACATGTGTGTTAGCTCATGGCCCGAAGAGCCCATTTCTCCAAAACCTACCATTCCGATGAATTTATCTCTTTTTAGAGGTGCGAGGTCTTTATCAAAATCCAAGTATGTAAGACCGCCAATCCCTCCGATGAAGAAAGTATTGTATTTCGAATATACTTTCTTGAAAGCCGTTTCATTGCCATGAAAATATAAACCATATGGCTTTTTTATCATCTCGAGCTGGCTTGAAGGTACGCCAAAAATTTCTTGAAAAACTTTGCTTGGATCTTCGCCGCATTCCTCAAGTAAGGCATCGATAATTTGTTTTCGTGCGGCAATATTGCTTTCAGCGGATTCTCTTGTCTTTGCATCAAGATATTTCAAGGCCCTAATATTGTTATCATCAGGAATCTTCTCAATTTCTGTTTCATTATCAGCGCTATTTTTCAATCTTCTTCTTATTTCTTCCTCTTTCTCATTATCGACTATTCTTTGCTGTTCTATTTCCTTTTCCAATAATCGCTCCGATTCCTCATAATCATGCCTATCCGGCTCTCCTTTTTCGTTTCTTGACGCCTTCAATTGAAGAGCGTTATCTCTAATTTTATAGGCTTCATCTTCAGCTTGCTCAAATGAATATCGCTCCATAACGTTTATTTTGAATATTATAGTGATTTGATTATATCATGAATTATAAAAAACACCTCAAAATGAGGCATTTCTCCGGGTTATGAAAAGAAAATATAAAATATATAGTTCGAGCCATTCCATAGGTTAAAGAAAATAATCCCTTATACAAGGGATTATTTCATCATCGGGACATCATGAACGGCGTTCGAGATTATTTTCAATTGGGATTCAGTATAAACTTCGATCTTTTGAGAATGGTATAAAAAGAAGCTATTCTAAACCTTTAGAAATATGGAATTTTTTTCTGACTACAACACAAGCATATGAGGGTCAGAACCTTGTATTTCGGGGAATAAAATAGCCAGACTTGAAAGTCTGGCTGGGCAGTTGCCCTGAAAAGAAAAGTTATTTTTCCATCGCCCTCCTTTGTTATTAGAGGAGTAGAGATTCACTTCCTGATGGCAAAGCATTTTCCGGAAGTGAGTCGCGGTTAACAAAGCAGGCGCGAACCGAAACTACTTTTGGGGCATTCGGATTCTTTCCTTCACCCTTTCTCCTGCGGCGATGGGCCCTCCTCCAGTGGGCACACACTTGTCGTCCTGTCGTGCCTTCGCCATTTCCAACCGCCTTATCCATGGCATCGCGAATAATCGGATGGACGCTTTTCACGACGAAAATTTCTGCTTCGTCGGTAATTGCGGTCGCATCCAGCTGCTTTTTCTTTTCGGATACGATCCGCACCTTCCGTTCGCCAGCTGGCCGTTCTTTAGGCGGGAGAGCATCGAGATACATACACAACTTGCAGACGAGACTGACTGCTTTCAGGCACGTGTTGAGTGTGGCATCTACAAATTTCCCGTCGTTGGTCATGTTGATGCTCTTCTCGAGGTTTCCAAGATCATTCGACTCTTTCCCCCGGATGTTTATGCTCGGGCATGAAAGCCGAATAAGTTGCCGGTTCATGAAATCCGTTATCCGCCTCAGCCGGTTGTTGGCTTTATCCCATTGCTTCCGGCGGACGAAGTCTTTCAGCTGGGTTTTTTCCAGTCTCGAAATGGGTTTATATTCTTCCAGCCTGCCTGACAGCAGTCGGAAAGAAACGATATCGGCCAAGTCCGGCGCTTGTCCAAGCGTGTCGAACAAGTTCCCATTCACAATGATAGCGTCGAAGAAATTTTGGCCGTCGCCCGGTATGGGACAATCCAAAGTGATGACGAAAGATCCGAACGGGAAATGGATGTCCTTCCATCCGAGGTGTCCCAACGATGTCTGGTCTAAAAAACGGATCAGTTCCTCGCTTAGATGAAAGACACGACGCGACCCGGCGGTCCATGCACCGAGATCCAGTGGCAAGGCGCCAAGCTGGTTGCCCATTTTATCCCAATCTTTTTCGACGAACCTCATCGTATCAAAAATTTCGTCCAAGGAATAGGATAGGAGATACTTGCGCAACTCCGCGAAATTGACGATCGGCCCTTTTGAAGGGAGGCTCACCGTACTCATTCCCATTTTTAGATCCAGTATCCTGTGGTGATAAATCGAGAACCAGTAGTCTTCCCAAAGGCTCAGGATCTGTTCCAGCCGTAAAACCAGTCTTCCTCTCAACATTATGACTACCCCGCAATTAAGGTTTTTTATATCAATGTGATTTTTTATCACACGAACTAAATAATTGAGACCCGGAAAAAGCCGTGGAAAGCTCCTTTCGGGTCCCAATTAAGTGTTGTCAAAGAACAATAAATAATTGCATACGATTTCAGCTATGTCAAGAAATCCTTTCTCACGAAAAAACACCTCAAGATGAGGCATTTTTCCCGAGCGATTTGCACAACGCATTATCCCAGTTCGAGCCGTTCCGTCGTCCATCAAAAAAGAGGCTTTATACAAGCCTCAAAAATGATGCGGGGACGACCGGGCTCGAACCGGCGACCTTCTGCGTGACAGGCAGACGCTCTAACCAACTGAGCTACGCCCCCATGTTTAATTTTTCTTCGTACCGGGGGAGAGACTCGAACTCTCGACCTCGGGCTTATGAGTCCCGCGCTCTAACCAGCTGAGCTACCCCGGCGTATGCTTATATTTTAAATCAACTTATGATGTTAATCAATAAAAAGCCAGCATGCCATTTCTGGGCCGGTTTATTTTTGCGGACGCTTGTTGCGGGGGTGGGATTTGAACCCACGACCTGGTGGTTATGAGCCACCCGAGCTACCGGACTGCTCTACCCCGCTGTGTTTACTTTGTAACATTATACTGTTTTTTTGATTTTGTCAATAAAGGTACAAAGATTGACATGTTTCTGCTATCGTACTATTGTGATTGGCTGTACCTTAATTTAAAAATAACCGAGTTAACTCGGAAGATAAGGAGCCCAGTCTTATGAACTGGATCTATTATTCATTGGCATGTCTATTCTTCTGGACACCTACCGGGATTTTTCTCGGTAAGGCAAATGGCGCGCATGGATTCGTTATGACTTTTCATGTGCAAACAGTTACTTTAGTACTTTTCTCTGTCATCCTACAACTCCTCTACCCTCCGAATCTTGAGATAGTCTCCAAAACCTCAATGGCTTTTTCCATAGCCAACGGAATCTGTTCAGGATTCGCATATATCTTTTTCATGAAGTCCTTCGAAGTTGCCCCAGGAAAAGTACCGGAGATAGAGCTTGTAACTGCTCTTTATCCGGTGTTATGCGTCTTTCTTATCTTTGGAATACAACAATTACGCCTAAACTGGGTTGATGAGATTGTCAAGATAAGATTTAACCACTTATTAAGTGTTATTCTCTTTGCCGGAGCTTTTACTAGTTGGATCTGGCAACCAGAATGGACTGAAAAAATGAAATCATTTTTTTAACCTTTTTTTCGGGAGGACTCATGAGTCAGATTCTTCAAACAACTATGCGGTGGGGAACAAACGCAGTGTCTCTGGGCATCTTTGAAAAAATCGAAGCCAGCTGGGCGCTCATAAACGCTTTGGTCGAGCTCGAACAGTTGCCCAAAAGTTCTATCTGTGTCGTTGCGAATTCACGGTTTGAGCAACCTCTTCCGCAATACCGAGAAGAGCCAGTGGGCATTATATGGGAGAAATTCAGGAAAATTTCCAGTTTAATGCTGCTGACTTATCGGTCTCGTAGCGATGGAAGTGAGATTTTGTTCATTTTCCAAAAACGTCTCGGATATCTGTTTTTGGATTGTGGAGGGGGCGGCATAAAGCTGCCTTTGGCCAAAGAATTGACCAGCCTCGGAAACAAACTCCTTTGTTTTTGACAAAAAAGCGGGAGGCACCGACTCGTTCGGACCTCCCGTACCGCAATTTAAAATCCTGCCGAAGGATTTTTATTTTTGCTCAATTTTCCCCTAAAACCGGTTCCAGAGCATCTGATTGGTTACCTCATGGTGAAATATTATTTCGGAAGTTTTGATCATAGTTCCCAGTTCTTTGGGGCTGCGATCGGCGACGAATTGTTTGGGCTCAATGTATTTTGTCTTGTTTTCTTCACCAATAATATCTGAAATGTAGTCGCTCGCTTTGAAAATTTTTATCGCGTCGTTGATATTGTCCGGCAAAAATCGCAAACGCTCTCTCTTGTCCTTGTCTTTTTTGAGCTTTTTACCTTCCATGGCGGTCCTCAAGATAGAATAAACAACTAAATATGGATTTGAGTCGGGCGCGACCGAACGAATCTCAAGCCGCGTGCTTTTCTCATCCCCGATCGGAATGCGGATCATTGATCCCCGGTCGATCGAAGAGGCTTTGATCTGGTTCGGGGCTTCGAATTTGGGATCCAACCGGCGGTAGGCGTTGACACTTGAGTTGAGAATGAGACAAAGTTCGGGCGCGTGGTTAAGAACCTTCAAGATGACATCCCAGCCCATCTGCGAAAGCCCGTCTTTCCCGTTTTTTTCATAAAAAAGGTTTTTTCCGTCCTTAAAAAGAGAAAAATTAAGATGCATTCCGCTGCCGTTGATCTGCGTCGTCGGTTTGGGAAGAAATGTCGCGGTCATATCCATATTGTTCGCCACCTGGCGGCAAACAAGCTTATAGAGCTGGATCATATCACAAGCCTTGAGCGCGTCTTCGTAAGTGAAATTGAGCTCGAACTGGGAAGGCGCCACTTCCGGATGATCTTTTTCGTTGCGAAAGCCCATCGCTCTTTGAGCTTCGGCCGCCCGGTCAATAAAAGTCCGCAATCTCCCCAGAGGAAGCGAGTGATAATATCCCCCGCCGGAAATGAGCTTGAACTTGTTGGTATCGCTATAATTTTGTTCAGCTTGTTTCCCATCCACCAAAAACCCTTCCACTTCGGCCGAAATATATCCCGTTATTCCTACTTCTTTTTTAATCTTTTCGCAATATTCCCTGAGCCGTCCCCTGAAGTCAGACGGGTAAAGCGAGCGATCCCGATTTAGCACATAGGCGAAAAGAACGACTTTCCCCGGCCCGAACACATCCGAGGGCAGCCAGCGGAAACTCGACCAGTCCAGGTCAAGCCTCAAATCCGATTCTTGAAGCGCGCTGAAGCCTCTGATCGAAGAGCCATCGAAAGTCAGATTGCCCGCCGAGCGAAGCAGAAAATTCTTGTCATAATCAAGCATATGAAATCTTCCTTCGATGTCGGAAAAGCAAATCGTCACCGCTTTCACTTTTTTTTCTTTCTCAAGATAACTTCGATATTCTTTCTCCAACTCTTTTTGCGGCATTTTTTGAGCCTGTTGCGCCGCCTTTGCGTTCATTTCTTCCAGCTGATCGTAGGGTATTTCCAAAAATGTCCGTAGATTTTGGTTTAATTCCTGCATAAATAGATATAAAATGATTATTATTTATTTTAAATATATAGCCAGTTAACAAAATAGTCAATTATCCGTTTGATCAAGATCATGCTGCTTTACAACTGGCTGATAATTACGTATTATTTCATTAGGAGAGGTTAACTTAGCGGAAAGAAATCCCCGCAAAAAATATTCAGCGGAATCCGGTTTGGATTCGGAAAAAATTGATTTCCGGAGTTTTGTTTTTAGTAAAAAATATTAACGAAAAATAATGGCTGTTATGACCAGAAAAAATCCCTCGAATTGTTTTGTTCTCCTCCCGGGTTTTTCTCCAGATAATTTCCCCGTTCTGGAGCTCAAAAGAATGCTCGAAGCCAGAGGCCACGCGGCTGTCGCTTCCAGTTTTTATGGAACCGAAATAATGAGAGATCTTTCGCGTCTCACAATGAAAGATTGCCTCCAGAACTTGTCCCGAACGGTGCGGGATGCCAAAAAGAACCATGACCGCGTCTTTGGAATTGGCATCAGCCTCGGGGCTGCCATACTGCTGGAGCACGCGAAGAAAGAAAATAATTTGGACGGAATCGTAAGCATCGGCACTCCTTTCAAACTGAAACACCAAAAATTGATCCGGCTGGGACAAATACCCGTGCCTTTGGTCAAGCCTTTTTGGAGAGTGGCAGGAAAATTCAAGAAATGGAGATTGCCGCCAATTGCCGCCGCCAAAGTCGTCCTAAATTTCTTGCGGAAAGAATTCACTGCTAACCTTGAGAGCATCACCGTCCCAACGCTTTTCTTCCACAGCAAAAAAGACGGCGTGACCGATTATCGCGTCGTGCAGGAATTTTCCGACCGGATGGCAAGCCCCAAAAAGAAAATTATTTTTTTTGATAATGTGGGCCATGTCATCAACGGCCACACAGAAAAAGTGTTGAAAAATATTTTCGAATTCTTCGAATTGCCTGACTAACATAAACTCGCAAAATATTGAATAATTATTCAAGGCATTAATAAAATAGTATTCAAACAAAATGGCCAAAAAGAAAAAAGTCGTGAAGAAAAAAGCCACCAAAAAAAAGACGACCCAGAAGAAATCGGGGTGCTGTTGCTGCTGCTAAGAAGCTATTCTTTACCAAAAAAAGCGGCCTGATAAGCGCCACTTTTTTATTTTTAATGCCTATTTTAAAATAATATTTAGCTAATATTTTTGCGATTGGTATATTTTGTATGCAGCAGCTCCTCCGCTTTATCGCCGCCCGGTTTTCCCAAGAATTCTTTATATATCTTTTTGAGCACCGGATTTTCGTGCGATTTTCGAATAGACATTCCCTTGTCGCGCACAATGACACCTTTGATCCTGGCGCTTCTTATTTCAGGGCTTGTCGGAACGGGTTGTCCCCCACCTCCGATGCAGCCGTTGGGGCAGGCCATTACCTCCACAAAATCATACTGCGCTTTTCCGGATTTGAGATCTTCCAGCATCTTTTTTGCGTTTCGAATTTCATGCACCACCGCAACGCGCAATTTCAAGTCATTGATCTCGATTTCGGCGCAACGGATCCCTTCTTCCCCCCGGACAACCTCAAAGTCCACTCTCCCTAGCTCTTCCCCTGTGATCTTTTCCGCCGCCGTGCGAAGCGCTGCTTCCATCACGCCACCGCTCGATCCGAAAAGCATGCCCGCGCCGGTTGAGATTCCCAGGGCCGGATCAAATTTGCCATCTTCCAATTTAATCGGGTCGATCTTCTTTTTACGGATGAGTCGCGCCAGTTCCCGAATTGTGAGGACGATATCGACATCCTGGCGACCACTGGCTTTCATTTCCGATCGCGCGGCTTCGTATTTCTTGGAAGTGCAAGGCATAATGGAAACGGAAACAATATTTTTTGGATCAAATTTTTCTTTTTTGGCGTAATGGGTCTTTATAAGCGCTCCCATCATCTGCTGCGGAGACTTGCAGCTTGAAAGATTGGGAATAAACTCCGGATAATATTTTTCAACGTATACCACCCAGGAAGGGCAGCAGCTAGTAAACATCGGGAGCACCCCTTTATTTTTGACTCGCTTGATAAGTTCCGCCGCTTCTTCGACGATCGTAAGATCGGCTCCCAAAATAGTATCAAAAACCTTATTCGCTCCCAGAGCCTTGAGAGCCGCAACCAATTTTTTTTCTCCAAAGGTACCCGGCGGCATTCCAAATTCTTCAAGAAAAGTGAAGCGGACCGAGGGAGCCGTCTGGACGATCACCATTTTTTGCGGATCCGCCAGGGCTTTTTCAAATTTTTCTATTTCGTCTTTTTCTGTTATGGCCGCCGTCGGACAAACCGCGCTGCATTGCCCGCAAAAAATACAATCGAGCGGAATTTCATAAGGCGTGCCGACATTGGTATTTGAACTTCGATAATTCGTTCCGTAGGCTTCCACCGTCTGCATCTCGCGGCAAATCCGGACGCAACGGCGGCATTCGATGCAATACTGGCTGTCCCGGGCAATGCAGGGGTTTTTCTCGTCCGCGACCACATGCGACCAATTGTCTTTGAGGAGATCAAGCTCGTTCTCGCTTTTGAGCTCTTTGCGGCGCGGAACAAACTTGAATCCATCAATATCGTATTCTTTTGCCAACTTTTGAAGTTCGCAACGGCCATTTCGGAGGCAAGCGGCGCATTTTCCGGCATGATCGGCCCAGAGCAACTCGAGATTTATTTTCCGAGCTTTGTTCACATTTTCCGTTTCCGTCCGAACCTCAAGCCCTTCCGAAACTTTTTGCACGCATGAAGGCACCAAACCTTTGCTTTGGTTCGTTTCGACGAGACACATCCGGCAAACTCCCTCGCTCGGCAAAAGATCCGGATGCGCGCAAAGAGTGGGAAGGCGGATACCGTTTCGCTTACAGATGGAAAATATAGTCTCTCCACTTTCGCAGTTATATGGTTTATTGTTTATTTTAATCTGCATGATTAATAATTTTAAATTAGAAAATTTGAGTACAAATTTGCTATGCAAATACCAACCTGAAAATATCACTTGCCGAAAATTTCTTCGCTAAACATTGAAATAGCATCGCTCCACGCCACCGCCGCAAAATTCCCTAGCGGGCAAAATGTCGTGTTTGAGAGCGTCCATAAAATATCTTCGATATTTTCCCGGTCGCGCTCTTTCAGATCATTATTTTTAAGCCATTTGGCGATTTCCCAGAGACGATAGGTTCCTTCCCGGCATGGGACACATTTCCCGCAGGATTCACGGTGAAAAAAATCGGCCCAGGAAAAAAGAAGATCTTTGATGTCGGCCATTTTATCGACGACCAGGATTGAACCAGCGCCAATTGGATATTCCGAGGGTCCATAGATGAGAAGTTGATCCAGCTTTCCCCGCGGCATCAGGCGTCCGGACGCTCCTCCGATCTGCGCGAACCAAAATTCTTTCCCGTCCTCCATCCCTCCTCCGTACAACGAATTGAAGATCAGATCTTCAGCCGTCGTTCCGAGCGGGACTTCAAAAATTCCTTTGTTTTTTACCGCCCCCTCGAGTAAAAATAGTTTTGTTCCCGGCGAAAGGCTTGGTCCGATCTTGGAATACACATCCGCGCCGCGCTTTATGATATAAGGCACATTTGCCAGCGTTTCGGCGTTATTCACAATTGTCGGTTTGCCAAACAATCCGGAAACCGGCGGATGAGGAGGTTTTAGGCGCGGTTCGCCTCTTTTCCCTTCAATGCTGTTTATGAGCGCGTTTTCTTCCCCGCAAATATAGGCTCCCGCTCCCGAAAAAATTTCAATTTCGACATCAATCGAGCTTCCCATGATCCCCCGCCCGACAAATTCCTTTTCACGGGCTTGTTCAAGAGCTATTTTCAGGATCTCGGCCGGTTTTTTATAGTGGCCGTTGATATAAATGAAAGCTCTTTTTGCGCCAATGGCATAAGCTCCGATCAAGAGGCCTTCAATGATCTGATGCGGATTTTTTTCGGCGATTATCCGATCCTTATAAACGCCCGGTTCGGATTCATCCAGATTGCAGATAATAAATTTTTGATCCGCCACGATTTTCGCCGAAATTTCCCATTTTTCACCCGTCGGAAAACCGGCTCCGCTCCGTCCGCGCAGTCCCGATCTTTTGATCTCTGAAACAACTTTCAGGGGAGTTTCCCGAATGACTTTCCGCAAAGCTTCATACCCTCCGGAACGGATATACGTATTGATGTCGAGAGGATTTATTTTTTCCCAGTTTTTAGTGACGATCTCCATACTTTTCCTATAAATAATCCAATATGATGTCGTCCACAGTTTCCGGCCTCACTTTCTCAAAAACCTGCTCATCTATCATCATAACCGGCCCTTGATCGCATAACCCCAGACAGCTCATGGTCTCGAGCTTCACTTTGGGATGGGAATCATTGCCCATTTCGATCTTCAAGAGCATTTCTATCTGGCGGATAATTTCAAAGGATCTTTTCATCGTGCACGGACCTCCCGAGCAAACTCTGATGATCTTTTTCTTGACCGGCCGCGTATTCATCAGATCAAAAAAGCTCGCGAGCGAGAAAACCCGCGCGAGTGGAAGCGAAAAATATCCGGCAACCTTTAGGCAATCGCTTTCGCTGATATACTTTTCCTGTTTATTTATTTCTTTCAAGACCCTGAGCAGATTTTCCAGCTTGGGCTCGAACTCAAGAAGGATCTTTTGAATGGACATGGCGTTATTTTATCACAATTGCGATAAACCGAGAAGTTTTATAAAATGATAACATTGGATTTTGAAATTTTTAAGGAAAATATTATGAAAGAACAAGAAAAAATAATTGCGACTACTTTTACTCTCATCACCTATCAAGCCAAAGACGCTCTCTGGACTGTCGGCTTCCTTATTGCCGCCGTCATTTTCCCGGCTCTTCTCGCCCATACGCCGCAAAATCAGTGGGTCACCGGAACAATCGTCAACGTGCTGTTGTTTTTGGCCGTCTGGCGGGTAGGCATCGTAAATGCGGCTTTGGTCGCTGTTTTTCCTTCATCAATCGCTCTTATGCGCGGCCTTCTTCCCGCTCCGATGGCTATTTTGGTTCCTTATATCATTCTTTCCAATCTCGCCATGATATTTGTTTTTTATGCCATCAAAAAATACCCTCTGGCGGGCATTATTTCAGGATCAGTCGTAAAATTTCTCTTCCTCTTCGCAATTACTTCTTTTTTCATCAAACTCGCCACACCCCTTCTCGTGATGATGCAATGGCCACAGCTTTTCACCGCCCTCGCCGGCGGCCTAATCGCGGTTGGAATCATCAAAATCACCCATATTCCTAAAGCTTAGCTTCAGGAATGGTTAAAGTTCAACTTTTTAGGAATGGCTAGTCTTTAACGCAAGCAACTAATGCAACCTGGCATTGGTTTGGAATAGGAGTGGAAGTACTGCAATCCGGTTCTCCTTTTGATATATCTGTATTGTCCATACTAGTCGACATTAATTTTGAGGTATTACCCAAATCGCAAGTTCCATCCCATGGAGACGAGCTAGAACAATGAGCCGTTCCCCAAGCATTCATACAGCCAGCTGGAACTCCCAACCCATCTACCCAAAAACGCTCAAATGTCCCTGTTATTGAGCCACTGAGCCCGCTTGCCACCGCCGCCTCAATGGCCCGCTGGGTATCTCCGCCCTGGGAACCGACGGAGCGGACGGCTTTGATATCAGAGGGAGCCAGAGAAGTATTGGTAATCACTTTTCCATCTTGGTCGAGAAGATATACTTTGCAGGTTTCAGTTCCGAAGGAATCGGGACATTTGACGGAGTAGTCCGTATTGAATCTTGAGGCTCCGCCAAAGGCAGAAAGGATCGTGGAATCCGTGGCACTAGCGATCTTATTAAGGGTCCATTCCACTCCGGATTCGGAGTTATAGAAGGAAGCGACAGAGGATTTGGTCTTTCCGCTCATCTTTTGTTCCATAACCGTTACATAGGAGAGGCTGACGACCATTCCTAGGATCACGAAGAGGAGGATGGTGGTAAGAAGAAGGATAGCGCCTTTTTTGTTTGTTTTTTGAGGCATAGGGGGTGGT
>PMJF01000002.1 GCA_003157295.1 Candidatus Moraniibacteriota bacterium
TATTTTGCCTGGCTGCCTTTGCTGATGGAAATTACGGCTGTTATTTTTTCTCCCGGCGCGATCTGGAGGATGTTGACGATCGCTTGTCCTTTGGCGATTCGTGAAGAGACTGGAATTTCATAGGCCATGGCTTGAAATACCTTCCCGCTATTAGTAAAGAAGAACAGATTGTCATGGGTCATAGCCGTCACCACCCGATCGATCGTATCGCCCTCTTTGGTTGACGCCCCAATGACGCCCTTTCCGCCCCGCTTTTGAACTTTATAGAAAGATGGGGGCATCCGCTTGATGTAGTCGTCTTCCGTGACGACAATCATCGTTTCTTCGTTGGGAATGAGATCTTCCTGTTTGAATTCTCCCACGGCCGATTTCACCACTCGCGTTTTTCTTTCGTCGGCATATTTTTCCTTGAGATCCGCCAGTTCTTTTTTTATCACACCTAGGATTTTTTTAGGACTCTTCAAAAGTTCTTCTAGCTCCTTGATGAAATTTCTTTTTTCTTTGAGCTCGTCCTCGATTTTCTTCCGTTCGAGGCCAGCAAGCGTTTGCAGTCTCATCTCCAAGATGGCCGTAGCCTGCTTGTCGGAAAGCTTGAAGCGCTTCATCAAATTTTGGTGGGCTACCTCCTTGTCAGCCGATTTTCTGATCGTGCTAATGATCGCGTCGATATGATCGAGCGCTTTTTTGAGCCCTTCTAAAATGTGTGCCCGCTCCTTGGCCCGTTCGAGCTCGAACTTTGTCCGGCGAGCCACCACCACGCGCCGATGAGCAATAAAATATTCAAGAATCGCCTTTAGGTTCAGGACCTTTGGCTCGATCCCGTCCACCAGCGCCAGCATATTGACGTGAAAAGATTTCTGCAGATCGGTCAAGCTGTAAAGTTTGTTGAGAACCTTTTTCGGAAAGGCCTCTTTTTTGAGCTCGATCACGATTCTTACCCCGTCTTTGTCGGACTCGTCGCGAATGTCGCGGATGCCTTCCAGTTTTCCCATCTTCACCAGTTCGGCCATCTTGGCAATCGTAGTCGCTTTGTTAGAAGCATAGGTCATCTCGGTCACAATGATCTGAAATTGGCCGTTTTTCGCTTCAACAATTTCAGCTTCGGCTCGCGTTACGATGCCTCCCCGGCCGGTAAGATAAGCCTGCTCAATGTCTGCTTGGTTATAGATCGATCCACCGGTCGGAAAATCTGGACCTTTCACGATTTTTGTCAGCTCCTTTATCTCGCAGTCGGGGTTTTCGATCAAATATGTGAGGCCATCCACCAGTTCACCCAAGTTGTGAGGCGGGATGTTCGTTGCCATGCCCACCGCGATCCCCATCGTGCCATTGAGAAGCAGTTGGGGAACCTTGGTCGGAAAAACCGAAGGCTCTTGGCGGGAGGAGTCATAGTTAGGGACAAAATCAACCGTGTCTTTTTCAATATCGGCCATCATCTCCTCGGCCAGACTCATAAGCTTGGCTTCCGTGTAGCGCATCGCCGCCGCGCTGTCGCCGTCCATCGATCCGAAGTTTCCTTGGCCGTCCACCAAAGGGTAGCGCATCGAAAAATCCTGGGCCATCCGCACCATCGAGTCGTAAACAGCCGTATCGCCGTGCGGGTGGTACTTTCCCAGCACGTCTCCAACCACCAGCGCAGATTTTCTGTATTTGGCCGTATGACTGAGCCCCAGTCCACGCATAGCATAAAGAATCCGGCGGTGAACCGGCTTCATCCCGTCACGAACATCCGGAAGAGCCCGGGAAACAATCACGCTCATGGCGTAAGCCAGATATGATTCTTTCATCTCAGCTGTTATTTCTCTGGGTTTTATATATCCAATCTCCATAAATTTCTACGGCAGTTGTGGAATGGCGCTATTTTGCTGATTATTATCTTGAGGTTGCGGCTGCGCTTGAGGAGGTGATGGCTGCAGCTGATCCTTTGGGGTATTTTGCCCGCTATCAGCCCCGCCAGCGCTGTCTGTTCCGCTTGAATTTTCCGCATTGACGCTATTTTGGTCCGGCGCACCCGTCCCGTTCTGACCCGGTATTTGATTCCACATTTCCTCGATCGATTTTTTGCTCTCGCCCACGTTGCTCTTGAGACCGTTGAGCTGATCAACCGCCGAAGGATTAGCGTCCGCTTGCCCTTCTTTGTTCATCTCCGAAAAAGAAACGAGCCAGATAACCAAAATTATCAGAAAGGACACCGCGGTTGCCGCGATGACAATCCTTTCTCGCTGATGCACGGGCTTATTCCTTAATTTTTCAATGTAATCGTTGATATTCATGTTCTATGCACTTAGCGCTTCCATCAGCACTACTTTCAAGTCCTCTCCTTCCAGATCTTTTTTCTTGAGAATCAATTTTGCCAGTTTTTCCCTCGGGCAAAGCCCGATTTCTTTGCAAAAATTCTTTTCATCGGCAATTTTCTCTTTCAAACCCGGAATTTTATAATGCATCGGCAAAACTATCTTAGGTTCAACTTGATCAACTACCGATTTGGCTTCCTTCCCGTCCAAGGTGTACGTTCCACCCACTGGCACCGCCAAAATATCCACGCCGTTGATCTCTTCAAGCTGTTTTTTATCGAGCAATGTCCCCAAATCTCCCAGATGGCAAAACCTGATTCCTTCGCTTTCAAAGAGAAAGATCGTGTTGAGACCCCGTTCGGCTCCTTCAAGCTTATCATGGAAAGCGCTGATTCCCCGAATGGATACGCCCTTGATCGAGTATTCTCCGGGCAGATCCAAAACTTGAAGTTCGCCTTTCAAGGCTTCTGCGTTATTATGGTCATAATGGTCATGGCTCACGGTCACAATATCGGCTCTCCCTTGCGGCGGACGCAATCCCAGCTCTTTTTGAAAAGGATCGGTAAAAATGACCACGTCTTCGCCCGACCCGCGCCCTTCCGGCTTGGTTGTTATTTTGAAGCACGAATGCCCGTACCATTGAATAGTCATAAAAAAATCAGCTTATCGCTTAATTGATGGTAATAGAATAATATCACGTTCAGAATAAAATTTCAATAAGCGCGTCCGTCCTTACTCTTGCCAAAAAACCCTTTCTATTATATACTCCCAAAGAAACAAAGGGGGATTTTTTGTTTTATATAATAATTAATCTAATCATTAATCCAATGTTAGACAATATTTACGACACTCTAGAGAAAGAGGTCGACAAAGCAACTGAGCAAAAAGAAGAAAAAAACGAAACTTCAAATATAAGCACGGAAGGGGAAGGGGGAAATCCAACCGAAACTGACGAAACGGAGACAATTGTCGAGGAAAAAAGCGAGGCCACTTCTGCTATGGCCGATTTTTTTAATCAGACCAAAATAGTTTTCCCGAAAGAGGGAGATGTGATCGAAGGAAAAGTGATCGAGATCGGATCCAATGCCATCTATCTCGACCTTGGCATATTCGGAACCGGAATCGTCCTAGGAAAAGAGATCAAAGACGGCCTTGGCGCCACCGACCGGTTGAAGCCAGGACACAGTGTTTCGGCCACAGTCACTGACATTGAAAATGAAGACGGATATATTGAACTGTCCATCCGCGAAGCGTCCATCGAAAAAGCCTGGCAAGATCTGGAAGTAAAACAGGCCGAAGAAGAAACTTTTGATACTAAAATACTCGACGCCAATAAAGGCGGACTTATCGTCGAGGTAAACGGGATCACCGGTTTCCTTCCCGTTTCTCAGCTTTCAAACGAACATTACCCCAGGGTTGAAGAAGGAGAAAAAAACAAGATTCTGGAAAAACTGCGTTCCTATATCGGAATTGAAATGCAGGTTCGGGTCATTGACACGGACCGAGAAGGCGAGAAGCTGATCGTCAGCGAAAAAGCGGCCTATAGCGGAAGGGAAAGAAAAGCTATCTCCGAACTTAAGGTCGGAGACGTGATCGAAGGGGAAGTTAGCGGTGTGGTCGATTTCGGAGCCTTTATAAAATTTCTGCCGCCGAGCAAAAAAGATTCGAACATTGAGGAGGACAAGCTTGAGGGCTTGGTCCATATTTCGGAATTGGCCTGGCAGCTCATCGACAATCCCCGCGACGTCATCAAGACCGGGGACAGAGTGAAATGCCAGATCATCGGCATTGACGACACAAGAGTCTCCCTGAGCATCAAAGCGCTTCTGACCGATCCTTGGTCGGAAGTGGAAAAGAAATATAAATCCGGGGACACGGTTGACGGGCAAGTCCGAAAAATCAACCACTTCGGAGCTTTCGTATATCTTGACGACGACATCCACGGCCT
>PMJF01000025.1:0-7595 GCA_003157295.1 Candidatus Moraniibacteriota bacterium
ATAATCCGCAATCACACCGTCTTTTAGGGGCCTTGAAGCCGTGATCGATTCCGGCGTCCGGCCCATCATTTCTTTGGCCTCATTTCCGACCGCCAAGACCTTGTTGTCTATGAGAGAGATGGCAACTACGGACGGCTCATTAACAACAATGCCCTTGCCCGGAAGAAACACGAGGACATTGGCAGTTCCCAGATCAATTCCTATTTTTTTTACAAACATTTAGGATTTTGAATTTATCCTCTTTATATCCGCTCCCAACTTCTGCAGCCGTTCTTCTATCTTTTCATAGCCCCGATCGATCTGATAAATATTTTCGATTCTTGTTTTTCCTTCGGCAATCAGCCCCGCAAGAACCAAGGTTATCCCCGCCCGCAGATCGGGACTGGCAATTTTGCGTCCATGGAGCTTTGCCGGGCCATTGACCGTCACCCTGTGCGGATCATTCATGGTCACATTGGCCCCCATCAAATTGAGAGCTTCCGTGAACATAAGCCGTCCGTCAAAAATTGAGTCATGGACGAGACTTGTTCCTTTTGCCTGCGTCATAAGCAAGGTGAACGGCGGCTGTAGATCCGTGGCGAATCCGGGATACTCATGGGTGGAGATATCCACTGATATCATTTTTTTCGTTCCCCAGACGATCAGCTCATTCTCGCGCTCTTCGAATTTCACGCCCGCTTTTTCCATTTTGACCAACAGCGACCGAACATGATCCGGATTGCATCTTTTTATTTTTATTCTTCCGCCCGCCAGCGCTCCAAGGATCGCGAAAGTTCCCGTTTCAATTCGATCCGGAATAAGCTCGATCTTCCCGCCTCTTATTTTCTTGACTCCTATAATTTTGATCGTCGAAGTTCCGGCGCCCGAAATTTTTGCTCCGCATTTATTTAGAAATTCGGCCAGCATTGGGATCTCCGGCTCCATCGCCGCATTTTCCAAAATTGTTTCTCCCTCAGCCAGCACGGCCGTCATCATCATTGTCTCCGTTCCGGTGACGGATATTTTTGGGAAAAAAATGTTTGTCCCTGATAATTTTCTGGCGCTCAGAACAAACTCGTCTTCCCTCTGCCTAAATTTAGCTCCCATTTTTTGAAAACCGTCCAAGAACATATCGATCGGCCGCTTTCCTATTACGCACCCGCCGGGATGATACATTTCGACCTTACCCGTCCGCGCCAGCATCGGTCCGGCCAGAATAATGGAAGCACGAAGCTTCTGGGTCAGTTTTTTATCCAGGCTGTTTTTCTTGATGAAGCGAGCCTCAATTTCTACTTGATTGTCCCCTCTCACAACTTTGACTCCCAGATCTTCCACCATTTCCAGAATCCGATTTGTGTCTTCTATAAAAGGAAAATTAGTGATGGTCCATTTTTCCTTGGAAAGTAAAGCCGCCGCCACGGCTTTCAGCGCCGCGTTCTTGGCTCCCTTCACTTCGATCTCCCCGTTTAATTTTTTTCCGCCAACTATTTCAAAATATGACATAATATTTCAGTTATTGAGCATAGCTATTATAAATTATAAAGACAATATAATCAAATTAACTCCCAAAACAAAACCCCGCCTCTCGAGAGAAACGGGGTATTTTGTCTAATAGGCTCAAAGGGCGAAAAGAAAGGACACTTACTTTTTTGATTTAATCATTTTTTGATGATTTTTTTTCACCGTATTTTATTTTTATTTTGTTTTTAAGGAACCTGATTTTTATTTGTTTTTACATCACATTCATTTATGTTAATGATTAAGATCCGCTATCGCTAATCCCAGATTTTTCTTGAGCGCTCCCCTCCCCGAATCATCCGCAAAGACTTTTTCCGGAACGATCAGCTGGGCCACTTCGTCAATAATATTGGTTCGACTATTCCCCTGATAATAATTCGCCAGAACAATTTGCTCGGCTGTCTTGTTTCCGGCCTGATCTTCCACCTTGAGAATCGTCGAGAGATTTTCACCGGCGACAGAAAAGAGAACTGTCTTTCCTTGCTGCACGCTGACTTCCTCCCCTCCGATTTCGAAAACGCAGCTCGGCTTGTCCGAAGAAGCTTGCAAAAGATATTCATTATTCGCGTTTCTGTTCGCGTAGAGACGATAGGTCACCTGCGGCTTGGATCGATCAACGAAGATGTCCACTCCCTTATCCAAGAAGTTTTCCGCCACTCTTCCCTGGCTGGATCTCGTTCCGCTTAGCACTTTCAGGCTGTGTTCTCCCTTGGTCAGCGCGTCAATTTTATAATGAAACCACCCGTCACCATCGGAGACGGTCTGACCTATTTCCTGGGAATCATTCCAGATCGCAACCTTATCTTTCGGAGCCGCCCTTCCAACCACTTCCAATGCTTCCTGGGAAACGAGCTCATTTTGCTGGGGGCTGGTTATTATCGGTTCGGCTGATGCCAGGCCGACAGCTCTCGGCTGATTTTTTTCTTCTAGCGGAAGCGGCGGATAGAAGGCTTTTGTCTGGTCTGATTTTTGGGCGGGAGTTTTTTCTTCTTTGAGATTATCGTTCTCATCCCTTTTTCCGTTTCTGTCTCCCGACCCGAACATTTGCACCACGTCTATCGTCGAATGGCCATTGATCGTTCCTTCCTTGACCGCAATCCCGATATCTTTGTATTTTTCATTCATTATATTGGCCCGATGAGTGGGGCTCGCAAGCCAGGCCTCATTCATCTTTTCGGCCGTCGTGAAATCCATCGCCAGATTCTCTCCGGCATAGTCATAATCGTATTTCTCTTGCTCCATCCAATGCCAGGGCGTCACGCCCTCCGGAGAATTGTGGGAGAAATAATCATGTTGGATCATATCCTCAGCTTTGTTCTCAGCCGCTTTTTCAAGCTTATCGTTCTCCGTCAATGCCGAAAGTCCTTCTTCCGCTCGGTCAGCGTTGGCCAAGTCAATTACTTTTTGAACGGAAATATCCGAAGCCGAGGCGCCGTTGAGGCAAAAGACAAAAAGCGAAACGGCCAAAATAACAAAACCAAAAACTTTCAGGTTATCAGCTGATCTTTTTTTTGAGTTCACCCTTTTCTGTTCTGTTTCCTGTTTATGGATCTTATTCATCCCGAGAGCGAAGCTCACCCAACCTCAACTTTATTTTTATTTTTATATTAACTAGTGATTTTTGATCCGCCGCTTTCAAGGGGCAGACCAATAGAGTAAATAAAAAAGCGATTTGTCCGGAGAGCCGGAAAAATCACCCTTTTATGCAAAACCCCCTAAGTATCTTTTGGATTTTACTCTATTATTATATAGCTTATTTTGCTAAATGTCAATCGAAGCGACAACTTTTTTCGATCAAGCTCTTGACAATTTCAAACCTCTATTTTGAAAAATATTTTTTTTGCACCTAAGGATTTTTGATTATCTTTTTAAAACCATCCGCATAAAACAAAACCCGATCCGAATACCATGGATAATTTTCCCAGTTTCCCCCCGCCAGATACATGCCCGCCGCTTTGGCCCAGGCCTTGCGATCTCCTGATGTGACGCCGTCCACCGCCGCGAGCTTCAAGCCCATCGCTACCAATGAGTCTTTGATGTCCCAGGGATTGGCCGGCGGACTGCCGGTTATTTTTTCCACCTTGCTCTTGTATCCCATCCAGGTCGAGGGCATGAATTGAGCCGGCCCCATGGCTCCTCCCCACCCTCCGCATCCGTCCTTCGCGCCGCTGTTGTAGCAGGCCCTCCGCGACACCGGAACCTTGTCGGGATCTGCTCCCAACTCTTTGCAGATGCTCTTGAACGTATCCCACTGGTTTGGATTCATGTCGGTCTTGTAGCGCCCGCCGCCCACGTTGGTCCCGAGACCCGATTCAACGCGAAGCACTCCGAGCAAAAATTCAGGCGCGACGCTTGTCAGCTTGCTGGCGTATTGCGCCGATTTTATCGCCTCGTCCATAGCAATCGGCTCTCCCAGCGATTGGATCGCGTTCAGCTCGGCCTGCAGCTTGTCCGTTTCCTGCTGCAAAGCGCCCTTCTCGTTTTTGGTTGTTGCAATGAGCGTATCCTTCATCTGCTTTTCCTCCTCGAGAGACCTTTCCTGATCAACTTGGATGTACCGATAGCTTTCCTGCTGAGCTTTTTTGTCCAATATATCATTTCTCTGGTTCTTGAGGTCCTGCTCGAGACTGACTAGCTGATCGAAAATATCTTTCGTCTGGTCTTCGAATGAAACAAGGCTATCTGACTGGAAAAAATAATCGGAGAAATTTTTGTTCCCGAAAACAAGCTCAGCCGCTGAAGTATCGCCTCGTTCATAAAGCTCCTGCAAAAACTTGGTCAGGATTTCCTGTTTCGCATTGATCCTCTTCTCCATATTGTCGATCTCTATCTGCTTGGAGTCCACTTCCCCGTTGAGCTGACTGATCACTAAATTAGTTTCCTGGATCTGGAGTTCAATCTTTTTTACATCCGCGTCCAAAAGTTCGATATCCCTGCCGAGAGACACTTCTTTTTGGCTCTTCGCGTCTATTTGATCCTGATATTGATTGATCTGGCTTCGAAGCGAGTCGATCTTATTCGCGAGATCCTGCTTGGCACTCGCCGGATCCTGCGCCGCCGAGATTGAAAATATATTGATAGTTAGGAAGGAAACAAAAAAAACAGCAACGAAAAAAATAGGGCCGCACTTTATTAAATGATTATTGTTTTTACTTTTTAATTGTCGTTTTTCTTTTTTCATTTTTCCTTATCATTATTATATCCTAAACCCAAAAAAAAGGCACCCGCTAACGGGCGCCTTTTGATAATTGAAATTCAAGATTATTTCTTTTTTTCTTCCTTTTCTTTCTTTGGCTTTTCCTTTTCTTCGGCTCCTTCCGCGGCAGCCTCTTCTTCCTTCACGACTCCTTCAACCTTGGTCACGTCTTCCTTTACTTCTGTTTCCAGTTCCGCCATTTCCTCTTCGGTTCTCGGAGCAGACACCATGGCCACCACCGTTTCCGCGTCGACCATGACTTCCACCTTGTCAGGTATATTCAGGTCTTTGATATAAATATAATCGTCAAATGTTTTTATCCGGCTGATGTCCACTTCGATTTTTGAGAGAAGATCTCCCGGCAGACATTTGATATCCACCGAATCCATATTTTTGACCAGCACTCCGCCCAACTCCTTCACCGCCGCAGATTCGCCGACAAAAACCAATTCCACTTCGGCTTCAATCTCTTCGTCCATGCGGACCTGATAGAAATCGACATGGATCGGTTGTCCGCTTATAATATCCTTCTGCACGTCTTTGATGACCACGTTCCTTTCTCCGTTTCCTTCAAGCGCCAGTTTCAAAATCGTGCTTTCCCCCGCTTCATCATAGACCTTGTCAAAGATTTTTTTGTTTATCCAGAGCTGTTCATTCTCAATTCCCTTGCCATACAAAATAGCCGGGACATTTTCTGCCCTCAAATCTTTCTGGTCTTTCTTGGTTCTTTTTTTTGTCTCAAGGTTTAGATCCGCTACCATAATTTTTTGCCTTATCTCATTACCTAAGAAAACTTAACAAATATATGCTATTTCGTCAACCTTCCCGGCTAACAATCAAATAATATATAGAAACTGCCGATTTCACCCAAAGCTCGTTTTCGACCGGCGATGGACACTTTCGGCGATGCCGAGGGCGGCAAGGGTTGTGATCAAAGCGCTTCCTCCATAGCTCAATAGCGGCAGCGGAATTCCGGTGATGGGAACAACGCCCATGTTCATTCCAATATTGACCGCCGACTGAACGAATATCATTATGGCGATCCCGCTGACCAATAGTTTTCCAAAATTTCCCGAGCTTTTTTGCGCAATGCCGAACAGGCGGATGATTATGAGAGATAGCAAAACCAGCACAAAAAGCGCGCCTCCCAGTCCCATCTCTTCGGCTATTACCGCGAAAATAAAATCCGTGTGTTTTTCGGGCAAAAAATTGAGCTGCGATTGGGATCCGTGCCCCAGCCCCTTGCCCCAAATCCCGCCGGAACCAACGGCCACCGTGGATTGAAGAGCGTTATAACCGGCTCCCAGCGGATCAGCCGTGGGATTGATAACGGATCGCAGTCGGTCTTTCTGGTAAGGTTTCAGCAAAAATCCCCAGGCGATCGAGCTTACGATCAATCCCGCAACAAGAAGGATCAGAAGATATTTTTTTCTTATTCCGCTGACGATCAAAAGGCCAAGCCAAATTGAAACGACGACCAAGGCCGACCCCAGATCCGGCTGCTTCAGGATCAAAAAGATCGCAAGGCCGACCGGAACAAGCGTGATGAGAATGTGCCTGAATTCTTTGATCGTCCGCGAATTCACCGAGAGGTATTTGGCCAGCATGATCGCCAGTATCACCTTGAAAAGTTCAACTGGCTGGAGATGGAAACTGGAAAAACCGATCCAGCCGACTGTCCCGCGGATTGTTTTTCCCAAAATGAGAACTACAGCGAGGAGTATTATGCCGATTATAAAAAGAGGGGCCGAATAGCCCTTGATGATCCTGTAATCGAAGAAAGAAAGTGCAAAAAAAACCGAAAGTCCTATTGCGACAAATATCAATTGCCTGAAAAAATTGCTTCTGTCCTGGCCGGACGCGCCCCCGCCGTAACTTATGGGATATAAAACTGATAAGCTCAAAATGAGCAGCAAAACAACGGCTGTAATAAGTATCCAGTCTAATTTAAAAATATTTCTGATCATTTATTATAGGCCCGGATTTATGTCGTAGGTCTTGTATTGATCAGGCGAGCCGTATTTTTTCATAAAGTTCTCGTCGCTGAAAAAATTGGCTTCTGTCTCTATCTCAACGCCTGGCGTCCCTGAGCCGACTGAGAAACGACTTCCCCAGTTAAAAACAATCTCTCTTTCCTCGTTTACTCTTACGTCATTGACGCTCGTTTGATTCAGCGCCACCGGAGCGTTCCGCTCGTCTCTTATCACGGCCTTGGCTGTGATGGTTCTAAAGTCATAGGAACTTTGATTTTTTATTTTCGCTTTGAGAGTGGCAAAGTTGCTGCCCGCGTTTACCAGATTAAATTCTTTGGAATATATTTGGATCAGCGGTTCTTCGTACTCTGAAAACTTTGTCCACTTGAAAGACCTGATCTTGAAATCAATGCTTTTCGGAACTGTCGACGCAGCCAAATTGAAGGCTAGAATATACTTCGTCTGCGCGGGAAGAATAAAGCTCGAACCTTCGCTTTGGCCGATAATGTTGCCGCCGCTGTCCAGCAGGTTGAAAGAATAATCAAACTGCGCCACTCCAAAAAGCGGGTTGGGATTGTTTATTTTTGCCATGGCATCGTATTTTCCGACACTCGACGGCAAAACCGCTTTTTCCAAAACCCGGACATTTTCTATTTTTGGAATGTCCTCGCATTTTGCGGAACATGGCCCTCCGCAATCAACGCCCGCCTCCCCCTGATTTTGCTGGCCGTCGCTGCAAGTCGGCTTTGTGCGGAAAATATAGTACAGCTCCGTCCCAAGAAGAGAGAAGATTATCAGATAAACGATTATTATGGCCGTTCTTTTGAGAACGCGTTGCCTTGGGGTCATAAATGTAAAATTTATAACCTAATCTTATCTTATTATTCAAATATTGTCATCTTGACAAATAGCCTGTATTATCAAAATAG
>PMJF01000025.1:7626-7928 GCA_003157295.1 Candidatus Moraniibacteriota bacterium
CGAACTTTGATTCCGGAAGATCTGGAGATCCTGGAAGAAAAAATGCGCCGTATCATTGCGGCCAATCTGAAATTCGAGAGAGCCGACATCACCTTTTTGGAAGCGGAAAAAGATTTCAAAAAGGCCAAACAACCATACAAAGTTGAACTTGTGAAAGGTATCAAAAAAGAAAGCTTGAAAAACAAGGCCGTCTCGATTTACCGAACCGGAAGTTTTGTGGATCTCTGCTCCGGACCGCATTTGGAATCAACCGGCGAAATCAATCCTAAATCTTTCAAGCTCACCAAAATTTCCGGCGCCTA
>PMJF01000017.1 GCA_003157295.1 Candidatus Moraniibacteriota bacterium
TTTTTTTGGATCGGTCGAGCAGGAGCCCGGCATTTATACTGAGGAAGAGGGCAGCTGGATGGTCGGTCTCAACACGGCCATCTCAGACGAATTGAGGCTGGAAGGCCAGGCTCGCGAGCTCATCCGGCGCATCCAGGAATTGCGGAAGCGTGCCGGTTTTGAAGTGGAAAATCGCATCAGCCTTTGCTATCAAGGGGGGTCGGAGATCTTTAAAAAGTTCGGAGACCTTATCGCTAAGGAAACACTGGCCGAAGGTGTTTTCGAAGCCGACAATCCCGAATCCGACATTTCCGAACTTATTGACCTCGAAACCGCGCCGATCAAGGTTTGGCTCAAGAAGATTTAAATATACCAAATATAGGGCGATCCAGTCCTTTAAAAAAAAGGAGTCCGGGATGGGGAAAATGCACACATATACTTTAGTCGCCTCGATTATCGCTATTACCGCGATAATTGTCGCATCCTTTATCGTTCCCAGTGAAGCCGAATTGATCGCCAGGGATATCAGTCCCACGGTGAGATATAGTAGGCTAGTTTGGGTCGTAGTGGGTTCGGCGGCATGTCTGCTGCCGGTAGGCAGGTTTTCAACTAGCTAAGCCCGGCGCTGCTGGCGAAAAGGAGAGTAAAACGATGGAAAAGAAGAAGCTTACGATCGCGGAAATTTTTCTTGCTGGTGCGACGATAGCGTTATCCTTTGCTGCGGTGCTTGCCAGCGAATATATTTATGGGAATATTTCCATCGGGCTTGCGGTAGCGTTGCTCATCTGCCTGATTTGGATCGTTTATGATGCCGCTCGTCTAGGTGGGTGGTGGGAAAAATTCTTAAATTGTCTTACTAAACCACCAACCTGCAAATGCGGGGGGACGAAATTTAGGCATCCGTCCTGGTGGAAGCCGGAAATATCGTACGTCCTTTGTCTGGGCAGCTCGCAAGAGTCTCCACCTCCTCCGCCGCAAGAATGTGTCGATTGCGGTGAGTTGCAGTAATCTTAGGGGGAAATTATGGTAAATTTTTTCAAGCCGCGGGGTGTGAGCTTCACACCACTCCGCGGTTTTTCTTTTGCGGCAATTTTTTGCTATGCTTAATATATGCAAAAATACACGGCGATAATTTTGTCCCATTATGATGTCGGGGAATTTGACCGCATCTATATAATGTATACCTTGGAAGCGGGGTTCCTGAAGGCCATTGGGAGAGGAGTGAGAAAACCGACGGCCAAACTGGCCGGACATCTGGAGCCGGGAACCTTGTCTGAGGTATATATCGCCAAATCGCGGGGACGCGGCCAAATCGCGAGCGCGATCACAATCGAAAATTTTGAAAGAATAAAAAAAAATTTTGAAAAATTACAGGCTGTCATCGGCGTCCTGAATTTTTTCGCGCGAATTTTCAGCGAAGGCGAGAAAGACAAAAAAACGTTCGATCTGTTGAGCGAATTTCTGAAAATGCTGGATGGAAAAACAAAAGAGCCTGTGTCAGAAAAAGACAAATTGACCATCCTCGCTTTTTGGTGGAAGCTGTTCGACCGGCTGGGGCAGCGGCCGGAAGCGGCCAGATGCGTGAACTGCGAATCAAGCCTCAAGAGCGAACAAAAAAACTTTTTTTCCCTTGAAAAAGGGGGAGTGGTCTGCCCGCGGTGCGCTTCAGGGAGAAAAGGGCTTTTTGATATCTCCGACAATCAGATCAAACTTTTGAGGCTTTTTTTGACGCAGCCGCTTCTAAAAATATTGAAAATAAAAGTGGGCGGGGAAGAAATAAGAGGGCTTGAAAGGATGAAAGAGGCTTTTAGGAGATTCTATTTCGCTTAAGCAAGAAGAAAATCCGGTTTGCGGATTTTTCCAAATTATTGTAAAATCAGATCAATGTCCCTTCGCGATATTGAAAAAAATCTTTATCACCAGGAAGAAGATCCGGGAAAGAGGCGGTCTCTGAATTTTGGTGCGATTGATCCGCAGGAAACCGGGGAAAATCCATTTTCTCCGGTGTCTTTTGAAACGAAAAAAAAAGAATCAAACACAATGTGGGTCAGGGAAGATGAGGAAAAGAAAAAGGAAAAAAGAAAGAAAATTAAAAAAATCGCCATTATCTCGGCCGCCAGCCTCGCGATTATTGCCGGATTGATCTGGGCGGCGGTCGCAATCAGAAAAACTTCTTTTTCGGAAGACCAGGTAAAAGTTTCCATCGCCGGGCCGCAAAAAGTCCAAAGTGGCGAATTGGTGTCTTTCGACATTGATTATCAAAATCTCAATCGAGCGTCTCATCAGCAGGCGGTGCTTCATATAAATTTCCCCGAAAATTTCAAACCGGAAGGGGATTTGAGTTCCGAATCGGATGGTCCGAACGCGAGAAAATATAACATTGGTTCGATAAACGGCCATAGCGCCGGCAAGATAACTCTCCAAGGAAAATTTTTCGGGCCCAAGGATCTCTTGGTCTATATAAACGCTTCTCTCGAATACAGCTCTTCCAATTTCAGCTCGACGTTCAAACCGGAAAGCAAGACAGGAATTTTTATTTCCTCCAGCCCACTGACCCTGGAAACGGACGGACCGCAAAGCGTGGTTGCGGGAAACGCGGTTTCCTACACCATTAAATTCCAAAACAGCGGCCACGCGGCCATGCCGGACTTGAAAATAAAAGTGGATTATCCCGGTGGGTTCACTTATGCTTCATCGGAGCCGATTCCTTCACAAAACAACAATGTCTGGTATGTCGGCGCGTTAGGGGCGGGACAAAGCGGAGAGATAAAATTTAGCGGAACGCTGGACGGACAAAACGAAGAGATAAAGAATTTCAAAGCGGCAATTGGGGAATTTGGGAGCGACGGAAGCTTTATCGCCTATAACGAATCGGCAGGCAGCGTTAAGATCATTGCCACCCCCATTAAAATTGAACAAACTGTCAATGACAAAAAGAACAGCCTAAACATCAATGCAGGAGACGTTCTGACTTTCAAAATTAGGTATGTCAACACAAGCACAATTGGACTGCGGGATGTTGTCATCACTGAGGAGATCAATAACCCGATTCTTGACTACGCCAAAATAAACTTCGCCCAATCCAAGGGGAGTCTCAATTCTTCAAACGGCGTTATCACCTGGAAAGCCACGGATATTCCGGGGCTTAAGTTGCTCAATCCGGGCGAAGGAGGGGAGATCGATTTTTTGATCCCGGTAAAGACTGTCATTCCGGTCAAGGATCCGGGAAATAAAGATTTTGTTTTCGATGCAGTGGCCAAAATTGACAGCCCGGATATTGCTACGCCTGAAGGGTCGAACAAAACAGTTTCTGCGAGTGCGGTCAACATCAAGCTCAATTCCAAGCTGGGTTTGTCAGCCCAGGGATATTATAACGATGCGGAAATCAAAAATACCGGGCCGATTCCTCTCGAGTCCGGCCAGGAAACAACTTTCACAATTCATCTCAAGCTGATGAATGTATCGAACGACTTGACCAACGCGAAGGTGACGGCCGCTTTTCCGGCGGGTGTGAAGTGGAAGAACGTTTTCTCCACAACGGATGCCAATGTCATTTTCGATGGTCGAGCCAATGAATTGGTCTGGAATCTCGGGACTCTGCCAGCCGGCATCGGAGTGCTGACTGATCCGCGCGAGCTTATTTTTCAAATCGGCGTGACTCCCAGCGCAAACCAGGTGGGAAACTTTGTCGGGCTGCTGGGAAAAACCGTTTTTTCGGCCGAAGATGCTTTTACGAAAGAAAAATTGACGTCGACTCTCACTGGAAAAGATTCAAACTTAACTGAGGATATGAGCGTAGGCGATCAGGGAGAGGTGGCGAAATAGAAAATATAACCCATAACATTCTATGCTGGAAATACTGCGCAAGGACGGAAAAAAGCGGGTAGGAAAACTCAAAACAGTTCACGGCACGGTCAATACGCCGTTTTTTTTGCCTATCGCCACGAAAGGCGCCGTGAAAAATTTGAGTCCCGAGGAATTGAGAGATCTGGGCGCGGAAATAATTCTTGGAAACACCTATCATCTTTGGCTCCGCCCGGGCCATAAATTGGTTGAAAAAGCGGGAGGCCTTCAAAGGTTTATGAATTGGGACGGGCCGGTCCTGACGGATTCGGGAGGATACCAAGTTTTTTCGCTAGCCGGAAATAAGATAAATCGTGGGAACACGGGGAAAATTAAGTTGAGCGAAGAGGGCGTTGAATTTTCGGATCCGATCGACGGCAAAAAAAATTTTATGACTCCGGAGAGATCAATTGAGATCCAATTGGCCCTGGGCAGCGATATCATCATGGTTCTCGACGAGTGTCCGCCGTACCCTTGCTCAAGGGAGTACGCAAAAAAATCGCTTGAAAGGACGACAAGATGGGCCGCTCGATGTTTCGGATATTTTCACAAAAAAGTAGCAAAAGATAAAAAGAAATATAAAAATGGCAGGCCGCTATTGTTTTGTATTATCCAAGGGTCTGTTTATAAAAATTTGAGGATAAGTTCTGCGAAACAATTATTGGGCATAGGCTTCTCCGCCCAAGGCGGACCAGCCTCGGGCTGGGACGGATACGCCATTGGCGGAGTGGCGGTCGGTGAGCCGAGGGAAAAGATGCGGGAAATTTTGGAGTGGGTTTTGCCGATGCTGCCGGAAAACAGGCCCAGATATCTTATGGGGCTGGGCCGACCGGAGGAGTTGGTTTTTGCGGTGAACCACGGGGTTGATATGTTCGATTGCGTGATCCCGACCAGAAACGCGCGGCACGCGTCGCTGTTCGTTTGGAAAGATAAGAAAAAAAATATTAAAAATAAGGTTTTCTATAAAAGCATAAACATCACGAACGAAAAATTCAAAAAAGATTTTTCTCTGATAGACAAGGCATGTAAATGCTACACCTGCCAAAAGTATACCCGCGCCTATCTGCGCCACCTTTTTTCCGTCCGAGAGCCGCTGGCCGGAAGATTGGCAACGATCCATAATCTGAAGTTTTACCAGGATCTCATGAAGCTTCTCCAAAAAATAAATTAAGCCAAAAGAAAGGAGAATTAGTTTTTAACCAGCTTACTTATTGATGAAGAAAAAAATAGAACTTGTTTCTCCCGGAGGGAATCTTCCAAAAATTGAATATGCCTATTATTACGGAGCGGATGCGGTTTATGTCGGGTATCCGGATTTTTCTCTTCGGGCAAGGCTCAACGATTTCAGCGAAACGAATTTGAAAAAAGCGGTGGCCTTGGCGAGAAAACGCGAAAAAAAAATTTACTTTACGCTCAACGTTTACGCCCACGAGAGGCATTTGGCTAAGATAAAAAAACATCTTTCATTTATAAAAAAAATAAAGCCTGATGCGGTGATCGTCAGCGATCCCGGAATATTGAGTTTGGTCAAAAAGCATTCTCCGAAAACCAAGATCCATCTTTCCACCCAAGCCAACACTACAAATTCGGAAGCCGTAAAATTCTGGCAGTCTCAGGGAGTTTCGAGAATAGTGTTGGCGCGCGAGGTGACGCTCGAAGAAATAAAAATGATCAAAAAAAAGTGTCCCAATATCGAGCTTGAATATTTTGTCCATGGGGCAATGTGCATGAGTCTCTCCGGCCGGTGCCTTCTTTCAAAATGGATGCGGGATCGAAGCGCTAATTTAGGAGATTGCGTTCAGCCTTGTCGATGGCCTTATCATGCAACACGAGAAAATAAAGAAGAAATTATTCTATCGGAAGATAAGAATGGATCATACTTGTTCAACTCCAAAGATCTTTGTCTGATCGAGCACCTGGATAAATTAGCCAAGGCTGGGGTGAACGCATTTAAGATAGAGGGAAGAACAAAAAGTGTTTTCTACGCGGCCTTGGCGACAAAATCCTATCGTCGGGCAATTAATGCGGTTGAAAAAGAAAAGTCCGGGAAAAAGTTGAATAAGATCGTCAAAGAAGAAAAATCCGAATTGAACAAGTTGACCAACAGGGAATACTCAACCGGGTTTTTATTTGGAAAAGATAAATGGGAGAACAATTTCGATTGTTCTCATCGGAGGAATAGGTGGCAGTTTGTAGGAGAAATCTGCCCTGTTAAATCCCGCAAAGCGGGTGCGCCCTTGGCGCAATTTAACAGGGTAAAAGTGCATAACGCCATCAAGACCGGCGATCAACTGGAGATTATCACGCCGGAGAATATCTATGCTTCGCGGGTAGCGGAGATAAAAAACGAAAAAGCAGAATTGGTCGTGTCCGCTCATGGAGGGAATAGAAACATTTATTTTATCGGATTATCGGGAGAGTTTCCTCGCGGGTCGCTGCTTAGAAAAAAATTATTCGAAGCCGAGGCTTGTCACTAATTTGGCAATGTGGTAAAATATAACCAGCTGAAGCAATTCAGCTAAGTTCTATAAAATTAATTTTTCAAAAACAAAAATGGCCAGGAGGACAAAAAAAATAAAAAGATCTCTTCCGAAAAGCGCGACGGTCAAGTCGGCGGAGGACTGGAAAATATTTTCGGGGACAAGCTTCAAATTGACCAAATCGAAAAAAACCAGCGGAGAAAAAAATTTCAGGTTCAACCTGTCGCTGATCATTCTGATGGCGGTCTTGGAAATATCTCTGTTTATGCTTCTTCTTACGCTCATCAGCGCCCAAACGGCTCAGGGTGACAGCAGCCAACCTCTTTCTTCCGCACCAGCAGTGAGTGGCGCAAAAAAAATGATCAAGCCCGTCAGTCAGACACTAAGTGACCCAAGTCTTGATTTTCAGCTGACTGTTCCTGCACAACTGGGGGAATGGCTCTATAAAACGGGAGACATTAAAAGTCTGGTTGATGATAATCTGTCTGATCAGTATCTCCAAATATTTATTCCGACCGGAGACAAAAAAAATTCGCGCAATTTCAACGAAATGACGGCATCCATCCTAACAATAAAAAAGTTCACAGCCGATGAATGGAAAAAGCTGGAAAAGGGATGTCAAAACGACAACACTCTTTTTTGCGACTCGGCTGGAACAAAAATTGCTGAAAAAAACGGATTGGTTTACGCGTATAATAAAATTAGCAACTGCCCATCCGGAATGGGAAGCAAGTGTGCTTTGGCTGACAAGATAGTGAGTGGCTTTCAGCTGAAGTAGCGCCGGCACAACTTGGAAAGCTAATTAAGAAATATTGATTGCGTATGGCCATAATCAGCCGTCCTCGGATCGAAAATCTTAGAAATATTTTTCTTTTTGTATTTTTTATTTTGGTTGTTACGATCATTTTTACTCCTCTTCTTATTCAAAGAGGCTTTTCTTTTTTACATGAGGAATTTTTGGAGACAACTCTGCTATTCGTCCAGGTGTCTCTTGCGTGGAAGATATTCAGGCTATATGAAAGAACGGTAAAAATTCGGGAAGGAGACATTCAAAAGCTTGAAAAAGAATATCAAAAAAGAGAAAAGGAGCTTCTGGAGACTTTTACCTATCTTGGAAAAATAAATGTGCAGATGTCCCTTATCAAATCATTCCTCCAAAAGCTCAAGGCTCCGGAAAATAAAAAAGAAATGAAAGAATATATAGAAGAGATTCTGCGGATGGCAATGACGATAAGCGGGAAGGAATGGATAGCGGCTCGCATAATCAATACCGAAAAATTCCAGACGATTTCACAATATTGGGTCGAGGCGGCAACTGGCGCGAACGCGGAAGATTTCAAGATCGGGAATCGCGAGATAACGGAAATGGAAGCCGACCACAAGTTATGCAGTGAAAAAGGGTATTGCGTCCTCTCCTCCTCAAAAACAGGCATGAACGGCCATAAAACTTTTTTGGTTTTTTTGGAGGATAAGAAAATAGATCGGGAAGTGATGGACTTCTTGAAAGCGGCGGTGAACCAATGCGAGGTCATCCATGATTTGTTTGAGCTGAGAAGTGGCCGGAAGTAGGTTTTGAGTCCGCATCTTCCTTTGGGGTTGATTTTTGTTTCTTTAAGTTGGTATAATAAAAATCGGATTATTCCATATGAACTCGTAATCCGTAAAATTTTAAATATGAAAATGACAATTTCTGCCATTAAGGCGGACGTAGGTTCGATCGGCGGACATCTCAAGCCTTCGCAGGCTCTCATTAAGAGAGTCGACGAACACGTGGCTTCCGCGATCGGCGGACTGATAATTGACTATCGCATCAGCCATTGCGGGGATGACGTTGCTATTTTAATGTCGCATACTAAAGGGGTAGACAACAAGGAAATACACAAGTTAGCCTGGGACGCGTTTAAAGCTGGCACGGAAGTTGCCAAAGAACAAAGTCTCTATGGCGCGGGGCAGGATCTTTTGAAAGACGCTTTTTCCGGAAATATAAAAGGCATGGGTCCGGCCGCTGCGGAACTCGAATTCGAGGAGCGTCCAAATGAATCATTTTTACTTTTCACTGCGGACAAGACTGATCCGGGCGCGTACAGCTTGCCGTTTTATCTTGCCTTTGCCGACCCGATGGTCTCCTCAGGGTTAGTCCTGTCTTCATCGATCGCGAAAGGATTCATCTTCGAAGTGGTCGACGTGGAATATACTGAATGCTCGAAATGCAAAAATTTTCACGGAAAAGGTGAAGCGTGCGAGGGCTCAAAAAAGAATGACAGAGGCGATAAAGTGATCAAGCTCAAAGTTCCCGAGGATCTCTACGCCTTAGCTTCGCTTCTTCGAGACCAGGAAAGATTCGTGATTAGCGGAATTTTTTCGAGAGTTTCAGAACAACAGGGTGTTTCTATTTCGACAACAAGGCTTCACAACATTGCGGGAAAATACACCGGAAAGGACGATCCCATCGCTCTTGCCCGTGTACAAATGGATTTCCCTGCCACTGGAGAGATAATCGCGGGATTTAATCGCGGACATCTGGTTGCTGGATTCATGCGCGGATCTCACCATGGGCCTTTGATGCCGGTCAAGCAGAATACAGCTGTTTCATATTTTGACGGGCCGCCTCAAGTATCGGGCTGTGCTTATTCCGTAAAAAACGGGCATTTCACCGAGGGTGTTGACGTGTTCGACCACCCATATTGGGACGCAATCAGGGATAAAGTTGCGCAAAAAGCCACAGATCTGCGTGAACAGGGGTTTTTTGGTCCCGCGATGCTGCCGTACGGAGAACTTGAATATGGCGGAATCGTTGACAAGCTCAAAGAGCTTGAAAGCAGGTTTGAAGTAAAAAAATCGCATTTGGACGAGTGAGATTGTGAAACTTAAAACCTCTGAGACATTAAAGTGCAAGCCGCCGGGATTTATTTTCCGGCGGTTTTGTGATAATATTGACGGTAGAGGTTGTTTTTGCTATCTTTAAGTATAAATTATTTCTTTACAATATAACTTTTTACAATAAAAATATGGGCGAGAAAAGCCAAGAGCTGATGGAAAAAATCGTATCTTTATGCAAAAGGAGAGGATTCATTTTTCCGGCTTGCGAAATTTATGGCGGATTCGCTAACGCCTATTCTTTCGGACCATATGGCGCGGAGCTGAAGAACAATATCAAAAGGCTTTGGTGGAAAAAGTTCGTGCACGCGCGCGAAGACATTGTCGGCATTGACGGGCCGATTCTTCTCCATCCGAAACTATGGGAGGCTTCTGGCCATGTTTCCGGTTTCAACGACGCCATGGTGGACTGTAAAAAATGCAAAAAAAGATTTCGCGCCGACCATCTGGTCGAGGAGCTGACCGGCGAAGATATGGAAGGGCGGCTTGAGGATATGTCAAAAACTTTGCGCGACCTCAAAGCCAAATGCCCGGCCTGCGGTGAATCTGACTGGACCGATGCCCGCAATTTCAACATGATGTTTCAAACAGAGATGAACGGATTTGACGGAACGGTATATCTGCGTCCGGAAACCGCCGGAGCGATATTCTCTGATTTTAAGAATGTCACCGATTCCATGCGCGTGAAAATTCCTTTTGGAATCGCGCAAATAGGAAAAGCCTTTCGCAACGAGATCGTGGCGGGAAATTTTATTTTTCGCCTGCGTGAATTCGAGCAGATGGAAATCGAATATTTCATCGAGCCTGACGCGGATTGGCAGCCGCTTTTTGAGAAGTGGCTTGATCTTCAAGAAGAATTCGCGCTGGAGATCGGCCTTCGGAAGGAGGATATCAGCCGTTATGAGCATCCGAAAGAAAAACTTTCGCACTATTCAAAAAAAACGATCGACACCATGTATAATTTTCCTTTCGGCGTGAAAGAGCTTTATGGGATCGCTCACCGGGGAGATTTTGATCTGACCCAGCACGGCAAGATGTCGGGAGAGAAATTGGAATATTTTGATGAGGGGAAAAACAAGCGCTACGTTCCGCATGTTCTTGAGCCGACTTTCGGAGTGGAGAGAAGTGTGCTGGCGGCCTTGCTTTCAGCCTATCACGAAGAGGAAGTGAAGGGGGAAACAAGAGTGGTGATGAAATTCCCTAAAAAGATCGCGCCAATTCATGTGGCAATTCTCCCTCTTTCAAAAAAAGATGAATTGGTCGATCCGGCCAAAAAAATATTTCATGATCTCAAGACGTCATTCGTCTCTGAATACGACGAGACCCAATCCATAGGAAAAAGATACCGCCGGCAGGACGAGATCGGAACGCCGTATTGCGTCACCGTTGATTTTGAAACATTGACCGACAAAGCCGTCACTGTCCGCGACAGGGATTCGATGGAGCAGGAAAGAATCAAGATAGAAGAATTGGTGGGGTATTTGAAAAAGAAGTTTGAGGAATAAATGCCGATTTCTTTGAAAATTCATTGAGCGTTTTTAGGGAGAGAAAATTTTGTCGATAATAAAGAGAAAAGGAGTTTATCATGTTATCGAAAGACGGAATCGGAGTGGTTACTGAGATAACATCTCTAATTGTAACTGCTCAATTGACAAATGGCACTGAGATACATCTTCCAAATCTTCCATGGACGGAGATTTCTCACGGTGATAAATTACAAATTTCTTCAGCTGGTAAGCATCGTCGCTTAAAGGTCTGGAGAGGCGATCATCTATTTAGAGATTTCTGCTTTCCCTGAGTAGAACAAATTTTGCTCATCGGGGGACTCTTGTCCCCCCTCTCTAAAAGCGCTTAAAAAATAATCGTAACTGGTAATCAGTAATTAATATTATATTTTATGAAGATAAAAGATATCTATAATCTGGCGATCGAGCTAGGAATTAAAAATGATTTGCGCCCAAAAGAACATATAAAAAATCTTTTGAAACGGGCCAAGGACAAGTACGAAAAACTTGATGCCAAAAAGAAAAAGGAGTTTGACGTCGAAAAACTTCACAATCCTTATTCCGATACAGCTATTCATTTCAATGACGGAAGGGAGATCAAAAAAATATTAACCGGAATAGACATCTCAACTGGCGAAGTCATGCTCGCTGATCGGCTAGGGGATATTGATCTCATATTAGGGCACCATCCGATGGGAAAAGCGCTGGCGAATATCGATCAAGTGATGCATATGCAAGCGGATATATATGCTCAATACGGCGTGCCGATCCATATTGCTGAAAGTCTGATGAGGCCGCGAATCAGCGAGATAAGCCGGGGGGTAAATCCGGCCAATGTGAACAAGGCGATTGACGCCGCGAAAATATTGGGAATAAACATAATGAATGTTCATACGCCCGCGGATAATATGGTAGCGACATTGCTTAAGACAAAAATTGCGGCGAAAAAACTGGAATATGTCGGAGAAGTTGTTGAGTTGCTTAAGGAAATTCCCGAATACAGAAAAGCTATCGAATATGGACAGGGGCCGACGCTTTTCAATGGGTCTGAAGATAATCGCTGCGGAAAAATCGCAGTTTCAGAAATTACGGGCGGAACGGAAGGCTCTCCAAAAATATATCAATATCTTTCTCAAGCCGGAATCGGAACTGTCATCGGGATGCATCAGAGCGAAGACCACAAAAAAGAAGCTGAAAAACACCATGTGAATATAATTATCGCTGGCCATATATCCTCAGATAATATTGGGATGAACCTGTTTCTGGACGAGTTAGAAAAGAGAGGAGTCGAAATCGTGCCTTGTTCTGGAATTACACGGGTGAAAAGATTTAAGAAATAGAATAGCATGCAATTCAAGAAAACAATTTTCAAAAACGGTCTGCGGCTCATTACGGCGCCGATGAAAGATACGAGCACCGTGACGGTGATCGTGACGGCTGGTGTGGGCTCGAAATACGAGGCCAAGCCGGTGAATGGAATTTCGCATTTTTTGGAGCACATGTTTTTTAAAGGAACGAAAAAGCGGCCGCGGACAAAAGATATTTCGGAAGCATTGGACAGCGTCGGAGGAGAATTCAACGCGTTTACCGGAAAAGAACAAACGGCGTATTATGCCAAAGTTGACGCGAAGCATTTTGATCTGGCGCTTGATGTCGTGAGCGACATTTATCTCAATTCCAAAATAGAAGAAAAAGAAATTGAGCGCGAGCGGGGCGTCATCGTTCAGGAAATAAAAATGTACGAAGATACGCCGATCGCGATCATCGGCGAAGTTTTTGAAAATCTTCTCTATGGCGAC
>PMJF01000030.1 GCA_003157295.1 Candidatus Moraniibacteriota bacterium
CGGTCTGGAAAGCGCTGGCATGATTCCCGTCCAAAAAATCGGCGTTCAGGTTTGAAATTAAATTCGTGTTGGTAGTTGTAAGAGTATTGGCGCCGAGAACCAAGGTTCCGTTCAAAGTCATTCCGCCGAATGTCGGAGTGGCCGCCGCGTGAATATTTTGCGGAAGGGAGAGAACGATCGTGCCGTTCGCTCCGTTGTCGGTAATGATAACTTGGTTTGTCGTTCCGGTGAGCACTCTTTCAGCGTCTAGCCCCGCGTTTAAACCTAAAGTGACATAAGTCGCGTTGGTCGGCGCGCCCACGGCCGCTCCAACGGTTGCCCAACCAAGATTGCCTGCACCATCAGAGATCATCACTTGATTGGGCAGGCCGTCCGCGCTAGGAAGGTTCCAGATCTGATTCGCGGCGAGAGTGTCGGCCGCTTTGAAACCAGCGTAAAAATTATTTCCGTTCGTGATCCGCAGTTCGTTCGTAAGGGAAAGATTTGTGAAAGTCGGGCTCGCCACCGTGTTGAGAGTGAGATCGATCCCGCCTCCCGCCGTTCCGGTTCCCCCGCCCTGAAGATTGCCGGTCGTATTTACAATAAGCGGAGTACTCCCCTGGGCAATCGTGTTTTCCGTTGATCCATACGTCGGTGCAATCGTGAGGGTGTTTAAATTGCGAGACGTGATTATTCCGTTCGCTCCTGCGAAGACCGCTCCTTTTTTGGTTTTTATCTGTTGGCCGGAATCGTTCGCGGAAGCCTGTAGTTTCCAGCTTTGATAATTGTCATAGTTTCCGATAAGCGTCGTACCTGCCGGCATAAATGCAGAAGCTTGCTTTCCATCGAGAAGATCTGCGTTGAGGTTTGTGTTGAGATTGCCGTTCGAAGTGGGAATGTTGCCGGCGGCGTTTCCAACTATGAGGCCGTTCACTGTGGTGGCATTCATCGCCGTCCGCGCCAGAGGCACCGCCCCGATCCTCTTTCGCGGCACCATCTCCGCGTCCTCGCCGACCCGGATGCCGATATAATAGTTTGAAGCCGCAAAATTGAAATTGGCGGGAATAGGATTTATCGCGCCGAGATAGGCTTTCAAAAGGCCGTTTTCGCAAGTCACCTTTTGCGTTTCTTCCCAAACGCGCGTTCCTTTGTCCGCGTCGGAGGGATACGGATCCGCCTCTGTCCGGTCGGTCGTATAAATTCCGAAACGGACATCGTATTCGCCGTTCGCGATCTCTTTGTCCGCGCTATCCATCAGATATGCCGCAACCTCGATGTCGCCGACGTTCATTTGCCGGACGCCGGTAGCGGTTGATGTCGCCGCAAGAACTTTCCCGCCTTCGCTCGCCGCAGCCTTGCCAAAAGCGGGCTGCGCGCCAAAACCTTCTACGCCCGCCACTTCTCCTTTCCCGCTTTCATCGCCCTTGAGACTCAAGCCTGAGCTATTTTCAAACTCTTTTATTTTTTCCCGCCGGAAAAAGTTTTGCGCAAATTTCGCAAATTTGTCCGTCCCGATTTTTATGTTCGCTATGTTTTTTTCCGCTCCTGTGTCAATACGGCCTGCGATCTTCGCAAGTGCGTCCACTCCCGCGTTGTAAACAAAATACATTTTTTTCTGTCCCTGATCTCCGAAATATCCCAAATCAGCTTTTGTGAAATTTCCAACTGCTATCAAAAAAACCAGCGCGATCATCACCGCCGCCGGTTTGGCAAGAGAAAGTTTCCAGAAAAGCACCATCTTCGCGCCTCGCAATTTCATGCGTTCTTTGGCATCGCCCATTTCCCCCGCCCCGCCTCGGCTCGCCTCTGCGAGTCGAGGCGGACCAAGTTCCTGCATCCAAGTTCTTGCAACGTTCCAGTTCCGCGCTATATATTTTTTCGCAAAGTTTGATTTTTCTTTCGCAATCTGCCTTGGAGATTCGATCTCCTCCTTTGGAAAAACAAATTTTTTATTCCCGCCCAGATCATGCGAAAGTTTTTCCTTGAATTTGTTCTTATTGGCCCGGGATATTTCCGTGAACGATTTAAGCCATGCTTCCGTCGTATGCCATACGCCGCCGATTTTTTTGGCCTGCAGTTTTCCCTGGCGCGCCGAAAAGTTGATATAGTTTTTCGAGTAAGTTGAATTTTTCGCGATCTCCGAAAGTGGAACAAGAACCGATTCTTCCTTGCCCGCCATGGTTTTGGCGTATTCGTTTTTTTCGCTTTCAGCGGTCTCGTCTTGTTTTGGTGTCGCCAAATTTTGCAATCCTGCTTTTTGCCCCGGCTCTTTTCCAATTTTTCTGATCTTACCAGACGCTGGTTCATACAGTTCGGCCAGTCTCGCTCTCACATCCGCGATTTCCTTCTTCTCTGCTTCGGCGATTTTAGTAAAATTTTTATGCGACAAAAACGGCCGAATACTGTCCGAGACAGCTTCGTCTCTGCCAAAAAATTTATCGTCGATTTTATTTTCGTTTTTCTCCTCCCTCATAAATCTCGTTATATCCTTTTTGTATCAGTTTTAACCGGTTTTATTTTCTATTTTTTTCCTCATTAAAGCCTTTCGTTATTTCGTCGCTTTCTCGAGGTGAAATTTGCTTTGTCCATAAGATTAAACGCCCTATAAGATTAATTATATTTTTTTGAAAAACCCATGCAAGCCTTCTCTTGAAAGTGAGCCGTCTTTTTTGGAAAATTTGTTTTAGCTCTTATTTTCCATAATTTGCAAGATTTATTTCCTCAAGCGCCAGATCCGACAGCCTGATCCAATTTGAAAGATAAAAAAACCCATATTTCCATTTTTATCCTATTTAATGAGGAAATATCGGTTTCTTATTTTTCGCTATAAATCGGATTTATCCTATTTGTCCTTTTCTTTCCTTTTTATTGAAATTTGATCTGATCTAAATAAACTTATTATTTATCAGCAAAAGTCATTGTCAAGCCGAGAATTTTTTTTGAACCTACTTTTTTCCAGCCCATCCGAACATATCTTTGAACGCGCCGCCGAGAAGATCAAGGATAGAAATATTCGGTGCGCCGGTATAGAACGCGAGTTTGTCCGATTTCGTTTCATTTCCCCATTTGTCGCGCGCGGTCACGGCATATGAATATGAGGTTGAATAGCTGAGCGGAGCGATCTCAACGCTATGAACAAATCCGTAGCCATCCTCGGAAACTGTTTTTCCTTCCGCCTGCCCTTCTTTGGTGTATTCGATCGACGACTGGCAAAGCTTGTTCGTTTTCCACTTCAAAAGAAATCTTACCTGCTGGTCTGTTTTTGTCGTGAGGAGCTCTGAACGCATGTCGAGAATTTCCGGCGCGACGGCTTGTTCCCCTGACGGAACCATGATTCCGTCCCCTCCGAACGTGATCTGCGATGTTCGAAAATTTTCACTGGTAAACATTTCTGTCGGAATCCCGTTTCCCTCTTCCCCAAGAACTTTGCCAGGGACATTTTCGTTGGAGATCACAGCCGTCGCTGTTTCTTTTTTGGTTTGCCGCGAGAATATGACCGCGGATAAATATCCAAGAGCGATGAGAAGAACGGCGAGTAAAATTATTTTTATTATTTTCTTCATACTTGTTTATAATTTCAGATTTAGCGAGAGCGTAATGCTTCCAGCGGATCAAGCGCGCTCGCTCTTTTGGCGGGCCCAAGGCCCGTCGCAAATCCGATGATGATCGAAAACGCGAGAATAATACCCAGGAACCAAAACGGGTAGGCAAATAGATCAAGGCTTTTTCCGCCAAAATATTTCGCGGCGATATTCACGATTAGATTGACAGTTTGCCCCGAAGCGATGCCAAGGATGATGCCCGCGATCCCGCCAAAAAAACCCATCAGCGTCGATTCGATGATGAACATGGAAAGAATATCCAACTTCGACGCCCCGATCGAACGCATAATTCCGATCTCGCGCGTCCGCTCAAGAAGCGCGACCGTCATCGTATTGAACATTCCGATTGCGGATACCGCGAGAGTGACAATGCCGAAAAGACCCAGAACGATATTGACCACTCGGAACAATTTATTCACTTCGGCAACTGTTTCCGAAAGCGACGAAACGGAAAAACCTTTTTTCGTTATCGCGTCGCGCGTCGCGCTCATAACGTCGCTCGAATGGCATCTCACTTTCAGCTTCGTATACGGAATCTCAGATGGAATATTGAGACCGTCCGCCGCGGCATAGAAAACCGCATCCTCGCTTTGGGTGACACCGACAATCGTATAGTCGTTTTCGTCGATATTTGCTTGAGATCCGGAGCTTCCCGCATTGGACATCGGAAGCAGAGAAAAAGAAACTTTTTGTCCGAGCAGATTTTTTGGTTCTCTTCCGAATACCTTGCCGATGGCCGATGAAACAAGAATTTCTCTCGGATCGTTTCCCGCGCGCGGTTTTCCTGCTTCGCCGATCAGAGGCGAGCCGTCCGCGATCTTCAGGCCTTCGAGCTCAAAATATCCGGGACTCGCGACAACCGCGCGCGCGTCGGCTCCCGTATCCCCCGCTTTGAGCCTCGCGTTGAAATTCCAACTCGTCTCGATACTGTCGACACCGCTCATGGTTTTCATTTCCTGAACCGCCTCCGCCGTGAGAAATTTTCCATCCTGAACGTTCGGCGTAACATCAAGCGTTGTAAGCGCACCTGTTGAGGTGATGGTCTGGAGGAGCGCGCCCTGAAGTCCGTATCCCAAAGAAACCAAAAACAAAATTGCTCCAAAACCGATTCCCATGCCCAAAACCGTGAGGAATGTCCGTCCCCGCCGAGCCGTAAACATACGGGTGGAAAGTTTAAGAAGATCTTTGGTCGTCATATTACATAGAGTACCTAGCGAGCATTATGATCTCGATTTCCCGCGCTATTTTTTTTGCCGTCCTTCGGTCAAGTCCGACTCCCCCTTTTACTATCGGTCGGTCGGCCAGGTCCAGAAGCTCGTCCATCGTGATCTCATTTTCGAGACGCATTTTGATGTATTCGATAAATTTAATTCTCTCCATTTCGCCAAGCTTCAGCTGAAAATTTTCCTCGAGATACAGCATGGTGTCTTCCGATGATTTTTCAACATTCCCGAAATCGATCTTTTTCACCTGATCGAAAATTCGCTGAATTCCGCGAACCAGCCGCTTGGCGTGATACCGATCCCACCCGGCTCCTCCCTTTTTTTCTTCTTCCACAAGCCTTTTTTCAAGATCGGGAAGGGTGATCCCGCCCGCGATGAAGTCCTGAAATATTTTTTTGGCAAGATCCAGTTGCAGCTCGGGAATATGAAAAAAAATATGGGCAAAGATCTGCTGGGCTTTGAAGGGAACAAGAAGCGTCCCGACCTGGTCAGGAGAAAAATTTCGAAAAGACCGCGTCAAAGAAAGAAGCTCCGGAGAAATGTGTTCGAGCCTTCTCGCGGCAAGATCTTCTTTTTTCACCAGCTCGTATTCTTTGCCAAGCTCCCATTCCCCGCCCGCTTTTCCTTCTTTGAAAGCGCTCCAGGCCTTCCCAAGCTCTTCTTTCTTTATTAGTTCCCAGTCTTTGTCCAGTTGCCCTTTTTTTTGAAGTTCCCAGGCTTTGCCCAGTATGCCCTCTTTGAAAGATTCCCACTCTTTTCCGATTTTTTCCTGCTCTTCAAGATACTCCTGATCTCCCTTCGCGCTCGGGGATTTTTTTTCAAGGACCTCGACGATCTTCGTGATCTTTCCGTCCTGCATGTGGATTATCCGGTCGCCGTAAGCAAGATGGGCAGGATCATGCGTTACAAGAATGATAAGTTTCTTATCAACTTCGTTCAGCTCTTTAATGATCGTGAGAGCATTGTAGGTAGCTTTGGAATCAAGATTTCCCACCGGCTCATCCGCGACAATGATCGAAGGGCTGTTCATCAGCGATCGGGCGATTGCCACGCGCTGTCTTTGTCCGCCGGAGAGATCGCTGGGAAATTTTTCGGCTTGCGCCTCGATCCCGAAACGTTTGAGAAAATTCATTCCGTCTTCTTTTCTTTTTGATGGATCGCCTCCAGAAAAAGCCCGCGGGAGACAGACATTGTCGATCACGGAAAGAGTGGAGATGAGATAAAAAGACTGAAAAACCATCCCTATTTTGTGGCGATGGAATTCCAATTTTTCTTTTTCCGAAAAAGAAGCAAGATCGCGTCCGCCGATTTCTATTTTTCCGCCGGTCGGGCGAAGAAGTCCCGTGATCGCGTTGAGAAGCGTCGATTTTCCGCAACCGGAAGGTCCANNATATATCTCAAGGTCAATATTGTCCAGAATTCTGGCCTCGTTAGCTCTCCCTTCGTTGAAGACAATGCTCAATTTTTCTATTTTTATAAGCGGCTCGCTTCGACCGAGCGAAGGCGAGGCGAGCGCGGCTGTTGAATTCATATAAATAAGGGATTTTTTCTCATTATATTATAGCATATATCCACTTATCCGCCTCGCTTTTTGCGGAAAGAATATCGTTCGCAGGTCAATCCGTTTATTTGACCCTATAGGCAGAAATAAACTAGAATAGAGTCAGTAATTGTTTGATCTTTAAATGATAAAAATATGGATCAGCCGCAATCAAGCAGCCTGCCCGAAAAAATAACAGTCCTTATCGTCGAAGACGATTCTTTTATGGGCAGTCTTCTGAAGAGAAAATTCGAACAAGAATCATTTTCCATTTTTTTGGCTACAAACGCCGAAGAGGCTCGCGGAGTTCTCAAGTCCAATCGGATCGCGCTCATGCTTCTTGACATAGTGCTTCCGGGAATGGATGGTTTTAGTTTTCTGAAAGAGCTGAAAGCCACTCCGGAGTTCCAGAATATTCCGGTTATTATCACTTCCAATCTCGGAAAGCCGGAGGAAATTGAAAGGGGCCTGGCGGAAGGCGCCAGCGGCTATATTATCAAGGCGGAAGCTTCCACGGCCGAAATTGTCGAGAAAGTGAGGAAAGTTCTTGAAAAAAAGTAATCTATGGAGGAAACAAAAAATTACGGAAAAATGAGATCCTTTTGGTTTTTTCAGACAATGGCCATCATTGTCGCCGCGGGATTGGCTGTTTTTAACTTCCTATATCTGCGCGCGGAAAATATTTCCGTTTTTTTTATTTCTCTTGCGATAAATATTCTTCTTGTTCTTATTTTGGCCGCAAGGGCTTGGGGGTTATCCAAAATTTTTTCCGATCTGAGAAAAGACAGGGATTCATGCAACACGGAGACTGCGGTAAAATCCTCTGAGATCCAGGAACTCGAAAAGATTACCCGCCAGCTCGTACGGCGCGATCTGGAACTTGCCCGAGCCAATCAGCGCCTCGCCGAACTTGATGCCGCCAAGTCCGATTTTATCTCTATCGCCGCCCATCAACTGCGGACCCCTCTCACGGGAATAAAGTGGTCCTACACGGAACTTCTCGACCCCAAAACCGGTTCCTTGAACGATGAGCAAAAACAGCTTCTCAAAAACGGTTTCACGGGTATCACGAACATCATCGATCTGGTCAATGACTTGCTGAATGTTTCCCACCTTGAGGAAGGAAAATATGAATTTAACTTTAAAAAACAACCGCTTTTGCCGATCGTGAACAAAGCTATGGCCGGATTGAAACTGGTGGCGGATGAGAAAAAAATCACTCTATTTTCCAAAATACCCGCTTCCGGCCTGCCGGAGATCAATATGGACGGGGAAAAAATGGGTCTGGCTCTTGCCAATGTTCTCGACAACGCCATAAAATATACGCCCAAGGGAGGAAGGATCGATTTCTTGGTCAGTCAGGAGCAGGGACTTATAAAGATAGTCGTTCAGGACTCCGGGATCGGCATTCCTAAAGATCAAAAGGGCCGGCTCTTTACCAAGTTTTTCCGGGCCAATAACGCAGTGGGTGTTCAGACCTCCGGCACCGGCCTCGGCCTTTATATGGTGAAGAAGATCATTGACCGGCATAATGGAAAGATCACAGTCGACAGCGCCGAGGGAAAAGGCGCGACCTTTATCATCACTCTTCCGGAACAATCAGCGAAAAAAAAATGATTTCGCAAATTTTTTAGAAAAGAAAAAACCCTTCTTGATGAAGGATTTTTTTATTAGGAATATTTTTATTAGCTTCCTCGCATCGGGCATTAGGAACCAGCCGTAATTTTCAGCGAAAGGTCTTCGCCTGTTTTTTTCGTGTATCGCAATAAAAGTTCTTTCGCAAGATCAAGAGCTTCTTCTTTTCTTTTCCCGCGGATAAGCGCCGTTGGGCCAGGAACGTCTTTCGGCTCGGCAAGCAGGTCGCCCCTTTCGGCGATTTTTTTTAATTGTAAATTTTCCTCATGATTGCGGCCGAGAATAATTCTGGCCTTCTCAAGCCAAAAATGTCGGCCGATTCTTAAAAGCGCCAGATCGCTCGACTTTGGTTTTTCGATTTTCTGGAGAAGATCCCGCAACTTTTTTGAATATTCCTTGTCGGTCAAAATGCACCCGCCGGCGGGAGTCGGATAATCTTTGACTCCCAGCTCCGAAGCCAGCCTCATTTGCTCTTTTCTCGAACGGCCCGATATGCCAAGCAATTTTTCGTGGTCCACCAATCCCGATTTTTCCATTTCCGTCTCCGGCAGTACTCCCGCCGAAAGAGGGCGCAGAATTTTTCCGATGAGCCCCGCTTCCCTTTCGATCAGCTTCAGCGCTTCGGCATTCTGCGACATCGGCCTCTGTCCCAGCACTTCTCCGGTGGCAAGAAGATCATACTTTTCTTTTTGCATTATCATTTTGGCGGCTTTGAGCATCAGAAGATGGCAGTCAATGCACGGATTCATGCCGACGCCATAGCCAAATTTTGGCTTTCTTATGATTCCCAAGTGCTTCCGAGATATATCCTCAACGCGAAGCTTCAAACCGTTTTCCCGCGCTGATTTTTCCGCTTGACCAGAGTCGAAAAAAAAGCTTGTGAACGTAAGTGCGGTAACCTCGATCCCCTGTTTTTCAAGAATCTTCGCTGTGAGGATTGAATCCAGCCCTCCCGAAAACAAAACCAGAGCACGAACGGCTCTTTTTTTCGATTCCTTTTTTTTGCTGGATAATTTCATGCTAAAAAACTTTCAGGGATTGGTCTCGGGCGGGACAACCGGTACCGGCTGGCTGCCCGAGGTAAGATTGGTGACCTCGATGATCTTTCCGGTCGATGGCCGATAGAGAATGGCCTTTTTGGCTTTGGGATATATCAGTAATTTATCCCCGTTTTGGGCATGCGAAAAAAAATCCTGGCCTTTCAGCTTTTCCTGATCAGCCACCGTCGCAAGAGTCGGCTGCTCTCCCGCGGGGAGTTCCATAAATCCACCTATGTGGGAAATCAATTTCTTTATTTCTTTCTGGGCTGCCGCGCCGGGATCGGTATGGCTTGCCCGATATGCGATCACAGAAAAAACGATCACCGCCGAAAGAAAAACAACAATTAGAACGGCTACTAAAATAATTTTTCTGGAATATGAATACTTTCCGATCACCAGCCTTTTCTCCAGCCACTCGGCTATCTTGAGATTGGGGCTTCTGAGACGGCCGATTTTTTTCAGATTAAGGCTCTTAAGATCCATCTTGAAGTTCTAATTAATTGCTTGGCTGCTTGTGCCGGTGTTGTTCAGACTTTGATTTCGAGAAGAATCCAAGGAAGGGTTGCCGGAGGAAGATGTTTCTGATTGATTTACGGCCGCAGGACCCAAATCAGATTTGCCTCCGCTGTGAGACGGTGAAACTGTTGCGGAAGTGTTGCCAGGATCAGATGATCCAGAAGTAAAGGCGCTCTTCTGTCCGCCCGCCGCATCCTTGAATGTTTTGGGATCGTTCACCGCCAACGCGTGCCAGGAAAAAGGGATGTCGGAAAAAGCTTTACTGTCCATCATTATCTCGAATCCTTTTTTTGAAACATTGGTAATGATATATTTCACATCCGAGACTAGGAGCAGATCTTCCGCCGCGGCTCTCACTTCGGGATCTTTATACTGCTGAAGGGACAGTGTGGCTGTGATGACCGGCGGAGAATCATATTTCTGATCAAAATCAATGGCGACGCTTTGGTTCCCTTTTTTGATAATGGCAAAACCGGCCGTGTCTTCATTGAAGGTCGGCGTTCCGGAAATATCAAAACCCGCATCAAACTTGGGACGATTTGCGAACTCAACGTCTTTTTTAAAAACCACTTTCTCAAAAAATTTCACCGCGAGATTGAAAACGGTCGGGCTTTCCGATTTAGCCTGGGGAGCGGAGCTCAGACCTCCTTGGGACTCCAGAAGTTTCAACGAATCAGGATTGAATCCGGCTGGTTTCGAGTCCGGCGAACTTTCGCTCGGAGAAACAGAAATTTCAGGCCTGAGCTCCGCGATGTCGGGTTTCAGACCGGCCAGATCTTGATTCGCGGACAAACCGCCCGTGGCGGCGGCCGAAATTATTTCTTCGACCGGCGTGCCTAGGATCGTATCTTCGCTCACGCTTCCGGCATCCACGACTGGCAAGTCTTGGGCAAAAACCAGCGGCGCTCCCAAAATAAAAGAAAAGAGCATTCCCGCAAAAAGAAGTTTTTTTATGTTTTTTTCACGCAAATTTGTTTTTTGTGTCATATTTTATTGATGTATTTTTTCAATTTATTGGCCATTAAAAAAAGAAGGAAATAGAACATTATAATCCTTCATAATTTTTGTTTTGGTCGTTTTTTTGTTTTTCGCTCTCTTCATATATTATACTCTTTCTCGGAAAATCCGCCAAGAGCCGTCAATCAAATCGCTCGATTTTCCCAACAATTAGTCTCGGGAAGGGTCATTTATTGTCCACCACCCACCAGGCAAATTTGATATTTTCATCGGACGGATTTTTGATAGCGACCCTGAAACCTTCACCCGGTTTGACTTCGGTGACAACCAGCGGCTGGTCGAGCATTGTTTTCGAAGTGACAAAAACTTGCGATTTTTCCGAAACGGCTTTTGTCTTTACGAAAACGCTTTTCCCGTCGCTTCCCGTTCCGTCCGCAATAGCACTTCCGTTTTCATTCGAGCTGACCTTGGCAATCTCCGCTTCCCCAAGAGAGGAAGCTTCAATGTCCCCTGTCTTCACGGAATAAAGTCCGCTGACTGATTCATCCGAGTTGGACTGCTTGGCGTCAAGATTGGTGACCGTCGCGGTTTTTGTATCAACCGTCCCAGCTGACACTCCATCAGCTTGGACATTTTTCGCTTTGAATATTCCCGCCAACGTCACATTGCCTGAAATATCCTGCATCACGACGTTCGTTGGAATTTCACCACTTCCGGAAANNAACTTTTTCGGTGAGCATATTTTCTGTCTCCAGCATGGCGGCAAGAGTGTCGTTGGTCCCTGTTTCAAAAGTGGCAAGATTGTTTTCAGCTTCGGTGAGCTTTGTTTCGGCATTGGCAAGGCTGATTTTCATGGTTTGGATGTCGGTTTCGTTTTGTGTCACGCGTGAATCAAGACTAGCAAATGAATTTGATATTATAATTAACTTATCATTTACCGCCGTTTGCAGTCCCTGAACCGTACTTATGTTTTCTTCAGTTTTGAGATTTAAACTATCGTTTTGAGTTTTGAGATTTAAACTTTGAGCTTGCAAATCTCCAATTTGCACCTGTTGTTCCTGAAGTCCCTTTAGGGCGAAGACACCCATTTTCTCATATTTGAGTCCGCGTGGCGTGCCGTCAGCGTTATAAGTGACAAGATCAGGAAGAACTTTATCGACTTCCTGGGCTATCATCCCAAAGTCGGCCATACCCGGTGTTGAGGTCAGATCGTTCCAATCAAACCGCACCGCGCGAAGCTCCATGATGCGCGAAAGGACGGGCTCCATATTTTCTACATTATTTTTATAGAGAATGCTCGAAGTCGCATCAGCGAGATCACCGTTAGTGTCGCGGTATACTGCTACGGCTCCGCCTCCGCCGGCGATGAGCGCACCCATGCGAATCGAACCGGTGACGTGAAGCGCTCGTAGCGGACTCGTCGTCCCGATGCCGAC
>PMJF01000039.1 GCA_003157295.1 Candidatus Moraniibacteriota bacterium
ATTGAATTTGATTCGATGATCAATATTCGACCAGGACAGAATAATCGAGGCCGAGATATTGAAGATCCCAAAGTCCGAGAAAAAATTATAGCTATTGCAAATAAATTAATTTCCCAATGAATCAGCAGCACAAAAATTTGGCCGCCGGACGCTGGAAAGAACTTTCTTTTTTCGAACAGATGGCCAATGTCGGAAGCGAAGTGGAAAGAACAATCCGCTGGAAAGACAAGCATAACGCGGATTACAGCCAGAAAGCCTTCGAGAGAGCTTTGGAGCTTCTGGATCTCACTATCGCCGACGAAAAAAATACGAAACGGCTTCGAGAGCTTTTGCGCGTCCGGGAAGCCTTGGCCGATTATGGTGTTTTTGATAATATATATAAATCTACCAACCAAAACTGGCAAAATTATTTCCTGGCTTTTAATTTCGCGGCTAGAATAAATATATGAAGCAACGGATCAGAATCACTCCTATTTTAGTTATATTTATCCTTTTTTCCGCCTTTTTTCTTTCCGGCTGCTATAGCGTGGACCAAAAACAAGCAGCCGTTCTCAAAAGCGCCGAGGAATTCAATGTCAAAAGTGCCGACGAGCGAAAAATCAATCAGGGGGTTTCCGCCGACCAGCTGACGGTGCAAGCGGCCGCCGGCGCGTCCCAAGACCAAACCGCCCCGCCGCCACCGGCCACCGATAATAATTCTAAACAACCACCCACTATGCAAATCGATCAAAACAAGACTTATTCGGCCGTTTTGAAAACGACCGAAGGAGAAATAACCATCGACCTCGACGCGAAGAAAACTCCGCTCACCGTCAATAATTTCGTGTCCCTGGCTAAAGAAGGCTTCTATAACGGAACAATCTTCCATCGTGTCATCAAAGATTTTATGATCCAAGGAGGAGACCCGAATGGAGACGGAACAGGGGGGCCCGGATATAAATTCGCTGACGAGCCTTTTGACGGAGAATATACCAGGGGCACGATCGCTATGGCTAATTCCGGTCCCAACACTAATGGCAGCCAATTTTTCATCATTCACAAAGACTACGCTCTACCCAAGAATTATGTCATTTTCGGCCACGTTTCCAAGGGAATCGAGGTTGTTGACAAAATTGCCGAAGCTGCGGTTACCGGAGGCGGATCCGGGGAAAATTCAAAGCCGGTAAGCCCGGTGACCGTCCAGTCGGCAGAGATAGTCGAAAAGTAAATTATCAAAAAAATCCAAAATCGCCCCGAAGTGCACAAAAAACAGGCTCGTTTATCCTGTTTTTTATGTAGGAAGAAATGAAGTTTTAATATAGTATTATATTATAGAAGCAAAATAATCAATATGGTCAAGAAAATAAATAAAACCGAAGAAGAATGGGAGAAAATTCTTACTCCGGAGCAATTCAGCGTAATGCGCAAAAGAAGCACGGAAGCTCCTTTTTCTTGCGCTTGGCAAAAAATGGGACAAGGGGCTTATCATTGCGCGGCTTGCGACCTTCCCCTCTTCCGGTCCGAAACAAAATTTGAATCGGGGACCGGCTGGCCGAGCTATTTCGATCCGGTAGCGCCCGACCATATCGAAGAAGTTGAAGATGTTTCTCATGGTATGCGTCGCACCGATGTTTTGTGCGCCCGCTGCGGGTCACATCTGGGCCACGTATTCAGCGATGGACCTCGTCCAACAGGAAAAAGATATTGCATCAACTCGGTGACTCTAAATTTTAAGCCGAAAACAGATGCAAAGTGAAATTGCAATTTTTGGTGGAGGGTGTTTTTGGTGCGTAGAGGCCGTATTTTCCCGGCTCAAGGGAGTTATTTCCGTTTCTTCCGGTTATGCTGGAGAAAAGCTGCCAGCGGGCGCAGATATTCCGACCTATGAGGAGGTCTGCTCCGGGAAAACAGGGCATGCAGAAGTAGTGAAGGTTGAATTCCATTCCGAAATTATTTCTTATGAAACTCTGCTTTCGGTTTTCTTTGCATCGCATGATCCGACCACCCCGGATCGGCAAGGGAACGACCAGGGAACCCAATACCGTTCAATTATTTTTTATACCAGTGAGCTCCAAAAAGGGCTGGCTGAAGAATATATCAAAAATTTGGAAAAAGAAAAGATCTATTCCAGCCCGATTGTGACAAAAGTCGCGCCCGAAACTAATTTTTATGAGGCGGAAGATCATCACCAGAGATATTTCGACAGCAACAGGCAAACTCCCTATTGCCAATTCGTCATCAATCCCAAGATCGAGAAACTGAGGGGAAAGTATAAGAAATTTTTAAAGGAATAGGACGATCATATGCGTAAAAGAAAAATATATATCATCCTGCTTGTCCTTCTTGCGCTGGGGACAGCCTTTTTCTTCAAAAGTGATCTTGAGAATATCTTTTTGCTGTCAAAAAACAAACTGGCCGATTTCAAAAATAACGCTCTCGGGAAAATTGCAAAAAATATTGAGCAGAAAGTATCCACTCCGCCGCCGCTCAAACATGACAGCAGCACGACTTTCGGAAACCTCACAAAACTCGGGACGATCAGCCAGACAAACATTCAGCGAAAAGACAACGGAGTTGTGCCTTTGGCCGAAAACGAAAAGCTGGATCAGTCCGCTTTGCTGAAAGCCCAAGACATGCTGAAAGGCCAGTATTTTGCCCATATTTCCCCCTCCGGACAAGGCCCTTCAGAATTGGCCGGAAAAGTGCAATATGAATTTATTGCCATAGGCGAAAACCTTGCCATGGGAAGCTTTTCGAGCGACCAAGATCTGGTTGATGCCTGGATGGCCAGCCCCGGACACAGGGAAAATATTCTCAATAAATCTTTTACCGAGATCGGAGTCGCGGTCGCAAAAGGAACATTCGAGGGAAAAACTACCTGGATGGCCGTCCAAGAATTTGGAGTTCCCGCCGCAGTTTGCCCAAAAGTAGACGAAAGCCTGAAGGCGCATATCGGCTCTAACCAAAAACAGATCGATGCACTTCTCCAAACCCTCACCTCCCGGAAGAACGGCCTGGCCAGCCGCAATGCGTCCAAAGATCCAAGCTACTCCTCTCAAATTTCAAGTTATAATTCGATGGTCTCGCAATATAACTCTTTGGTCGAAACGACCAAAAAAATGATCGGGGATTATAACGGTCAAGTCAACGCTTTGAACGCATGCGTGAAAAATTATCAGTGATTTAAAGCGCTTTCACTTCTTTTCTATAAACTTCCCCGTTCAGGGTATCAAAAATAATATCGGCCTTTGAAAGATGCGGCAGGAGCATATTCCGATAGTTCAAAATGCTTATTTCCTCAAAATGTTTCCGCAAATCTTTTCTCGTTTTGAAAACGGTTTGGAATCCCCCCCTTTTGACAACCCGATTTACGAGTACTTCGTCCGGCGCCCAGGTGAAAATAATAATATCGGCCACTTTGCTGAAATCGAGTGTTCCTTCAATAATGATATTTTTCTTGGGGACAATTTTTTCTTTTTCTTTTTTAGGGCTTTGGGTTTTGTAGCTGAAAATGGGTTTTCGGATACTTTTCTCCTGCCTTAGGTTTTTTATTTGCCTCAAAAACAAATTCTGTTTTCTTGAATTCCAATTGTATCCAGAAATCTTTTCCCGCATCCGGGTGACCAGATCATATTTGAAATAATCATCGACATTGATCATCGTCACGGCGCAAGGGAAAAGTCTCTTCAAATTTTTTCCGAGAGTTGTTTTTCCGCTGCCGGCCGCCCCCGCAATCGCAATAACTCTATGAACGGTAGGGTTGATCGATCCCACTATATATTCTTCAGGAGCTCCGGATAATTTTACTTTTTTGAATCCTTTGAATTTCATATTTTATAAACAAACTAACAAAGAACCAATAAATAATCAATGTTCTTTACTAATTATTGATAATTTGAGATGTTGATAATAATTGCTAATTTATTGTTTGTCCTTAATTTGTGTTTTTGAGATATAAAAAACGGGGTCTGCCTCCTCCTAGGCAGGTTCCCCGATTGATGTGTTCGCTAACCTACTCATTCAGGTTCGTTTGTTCGAAGAGTGGACGATGACAGCATTTTTGATAGAGGGACAAATTCTTTCACACCCCTCACAGAAACACCATTCACCGTTGCCTTTTTTACAACCTTCCACCCACTCACCATGTCTACTGTCGCCTTTCATGAGCACATAAACTTTTTCTTTCTCGTCCAACGCCGTCCCTCCTCTCCCCTAGCATTGCAAATACAATTCATATCAGAATAGAGGAGAAAGTATCTCTTGTCAATATTACTAACACATATAAAAGATGATATGCCCAAAAATATGAAAAAAATATTTCTGGTCTGGTCGGAGGACACGGGATATCGGACGAATGAGCGGAGAAACGAGAAAGTTTGACGCTCCCCTCATATTATCTTATTATTCCTTCAGGTTACTGCGAATGATATGCCGCAGTTATTTTTTAAAAAAATAAGCGCTGTTGTAGCGCTTGAAATTACGTCGCTCGCTCCAAATATAAGCAAGCTTTCACTTGTGATCTCGCTAGCAATTATAATATTTATTCACAACATATGAAAAAAAAGCCTAAATACAAGCGCATTCTCTTGAAACTCTCCGGTGAAGCCATGCGAGGAAAGAGAGAGTTCGGAATTGATCCGGAATTTATCTCTTATCTCGCTTCGGAGATCGCCGAAGCCCACAAGCTGGGAGTTCAGATCGCCGTTGTCACCGGCGGGGGGAATATTTTTCGCGGAGTGGCTGGCAGCAAGCGGGGAATGGACGAGGCTACGGCTCACTATATGGGAATGCTCGCCACGATATTCAACGCCATGGCCCTTCAGGACGCGCTCGAACAGAAAGGCCTGGTTGTCCGCCTCCAAACCGCCATTGAAATGAAGCAGATCGCTGAGAATTTCATTCGCAAGAAAGCTATCCGCCATATGGAAAAAGGCCGCATCGTGGTTCTGGGCGGCGGAACAGGGCTTCCCTTCATCACGACGGACACCGGCGCAGCCATGCGCGGGCTTGAACTCGGTTGCGACGCGGTTTTCAAAGCCACGAAAGTTGACGGAGTTTATTCGGATGACCCGATGAAAAATCCGAAAGCGAAAAAACTCGAAAATCTGACATTGAAGGAAGCTTTCCAAAATGAAAAGATCACCATTCTTGACAAAGCGGCTGTCGAGCTCTGCATGAGAAATGATCTCCATATTGTCGTTTTTAATATCCACAAAAAAGGCGCCTTGAAAAAAGCGCTGATGGGAGAAAAAATAGGAACAGTGATCCGATAGCCTATAGACCCCAGGAAACGTCCGCTCAAGTGGGCGTTTTTTGAGAATATGATATAATAAATAAAATGGTTCTGGCTTCAAAATCGTGAAAAAGAAAATAAAAAAAGTATTCAAGCGCCTAAAAAATCGCCAAAATATAACCGCTGCCGGCACTATTTTGGTCGTGGGCGGTATTTCCCTGGCTCTGGCACTGGTGGCCGCCGTTTCCTCCCGCTCTAAAATCGGTCAGATAGAGAGAGAAAATCGCCAATCCGCCTATCAGGATGAATTAAAAAAATTATCCGGCATAACCACAAATCTCGAGCAGGTTCCGGACCAAACCGCCAACTGGCAGGTTTATGACAGCCAAAAATACAATTTCTCCATAAAATATCCTTCAGACTGGCAAGCGCCTAAAGAAACCTTTCCCGATTCAGGGTCAAAATATCTTCTTAAGATTTCTTTTGACGGCCAGGCCAACTCCAAGGGAGAAAGCCAGAATGGATTTGATATTTTTGTTTATAGCTTTTCGAAATTTCCGAATTATCTTGGAACGGACAATTTTGTGCCAAAAAGTGAGAATACCGACCAGCAAGATTGCCCGCACTTTGACGATATAACCTTGGGAGAGGCCGGATACCCCGCCAAAGAGATCAATGTTTCCGACAAAGATCCCTGCTGGGAAGAAACTTTTTTCTACAACCTGGCCAATAGCGGATTCACTTATAATATCGTCCCCCGTTCAGGCAGAAAATATGATATTAAAGGTTTTGACGAAAAGCTAGATCTTCTAAAAATCCTTCCTCAATTTTATGATATAGTTTCTACCCTAAATTTCACCGATAAAGAAAATATCGCTCAAGCTTCTCAAAGGGTGTTTCAGACAGCCATTAGTCCTCCCAGAGCGAGATACGTGGCTGGCGGACATTGCCCCGCTAAACACGACCACCCCAGCTACAGCAACAAGGGGAAAGGGAAACATATGGACGAAGATTGCTGTCCTGATCCGGACGAGTGGCCGAATCCCAGATGCGCCTATTCCGAAAGCGCGTTGGGGGTAATGCTGGGGGGTCCGCCTGCCAAGAAAAAATGATGATCGTATAAAAAAATTAAGCAGCCAGTGACAAACTGATGATGGAAAAACTACTCAAAGAACGAAAAATGAACTTATTTGTCCTTTCTAGTTCTCTATATGTTTCTTTCCAGCTTTTTGCCAATATTCTTTCCACTAAAATTGCTCTACTTCCCATTCTTCATCTTTCCATCGACGGCGGGACGGTAATTTATCCCCTCACTTTCACTCTGCGTGATTTCGTCCACAAAACTCATGGAAAAAAAGACGCGCGCCAAGTGGTGCTGATCGCAGCGGCTTTGAACGCGGTGATGTTTGGACTGTTTTGGCTGGTGGGAAAGATGACGCCGGACCCAACCTGGCAATATCAAAGAGCTTATGAACAGGTTCTGCTCCCGGTCGGACGCATTGTCCTCGCCAGCATCATCGCTCAAGTGATTTCGGAGCTGATCGACACGGAGATATTCAGCATTGTCTACAAAAAGGCATCGGATACTTTCGCTGTTCTCGCTTCAAATTCTATTTCTCTGGTTTTCGACAGTTTCATTTTCTGCTTCATTGCCTTTCTCGGCGCTTTGCCTTTTGCAACGGTGATGCAAATTGTCCTCGCGAATATTTTGATCAAATTCGTCATCAGCACCTTGAGCGTCCCCACCATCCGCCTCGTCCCGAGAACAGCGAAGTTTGAGGATATATAAGCGAAAATATCCAATTTATAATTCCTAATTTCTNNAAATTTGAGGATATTTAAGAATAAATTTATAATTATCAAACATATGAATTATCAAGAAGAAATCGCCAGAGCCTTGCTCGAAATCGGCGCGGTCGGGTTCAAGCCCAAAGATCCCCTCACTTTCAAAATGGGAATGATTTCACCGGTTTATGTGGACAACCGCATATTTCCCGCTCATCCGGAAAAATTCAAGCTCGTAATCGATGGTTTTGAAAATCTGATCAAAGAAAAAAATATTGATTTTGATATGGTAGCCGGAATCGCCGTTGGTGGAATTCCCTATAGCGCCGTTCTTGGCTTCCAGATTCAAAAACCATCCATTTTTGTGCGTAAAGAATCGAAAGGATACGGAAAAAATAAAAGAGTCGAAGGAGGAGATGTAAACGGAAAAAAGATATTGCTCGTCGAGGACCTGGTCTCTACCGGCAGCAGCAGCCTATCCGGGGTACAAGCCCTTCGTGAGGAGGGATCAATTGTCAATGATTGCGTGATCATCGTAAGCTACGAATTCCCGGAGTCGAAAGTTAATTTTGAAAAAGAAAAGGTGAAACTCCATTCCCTCACTAATTTTCCGATGATTTTCGAACAAGCGGTTCAAATAAAAAAAATCACTGAGGAAGAAAAGAAAGTCGTGGAAGACTGGTATTCTGATCCGTGGGGCTGGGCGGAAAGACATGGATTTAATAAGAAATAATTATAATAATATGACAATTATCGACAAATACAACTCGCGGGTAGATAATGTGAATTCCCTTGCCTGCGTCGGACTAGATTCCGACATTGAAAAACTCCCGGAAGAATTCAAAAAAACAGAATTTCCCCAATTCTATTTCAACAGGTGGATAATTGACCAAACCCATCAGTTCGTTTCGGCCTTCAAGGCTAATATAGCCTTCTATGAATTGAGGGGAGACAGAGGAATGCGGGAGCTAAAGCTTACAACTGATTACATCAGGGAAAAATATCCGGATATTTTTTTGGTTTGTGACGCAAAGAGAGGAGACATCGGAAACACAAATTTCGGATATATCGGCTCCGTTCTCGACTGGCTTAATTTCGACGCTATGACCGTTCACCCCTATCTCGGTAAAGAGTCCTTGGGGCCTTTTCTTGAGAGAAAGGATAAAGGCATAATCGTGATCTGTCGGACCTCTAATCCCGGTGCCGAGGAGATCCAAGATCTTGTGGTTGATGGAGAGACTTTATCTCAAGTCATTGCAAAAAAGGTAAAGGATGAGTGGAATTATAACAATAATTGTCTCCTGGTGGTCGGTGCAACTTATCCAAAAGATATCCAAAAGGTCAGAGACATAGCCGGAGATTTGACTTTTCTCATGCCCGGCATTGGCGCCCAGGGCGGAGACGTTGGAGCGGCAGTGAAGGCTGGCCTCAATTCAGAGAAAAAAGGGTTGATAATAAATTCTTCGCGAGGAGTTATCTTCTCCAGCAACCCGCGTGAAGCCGCAAAAAACTTGAGAGATGAGATTAACAAGTATCGATAAGTATAAAGACCCCGCCTAAGCGGGGTCTTTTCTATAACTACGATTACATCTCGTCCTTCATTTTCATCTTCATCATTTCCTTCATTTTCATCATATCTTCTTCACTCTTTCCTTCCATCATTTCAGGATGCATTTCCTTGACATGCATCTCCATTTTTTCCATAACAGCTTCTTCCGTATCTCCTTTAGCGACAAAATCATCGCTCCCTCCCATATCCTTGCAAGATAATGTTTTCATATGTTTATGGCCTTTCTCCCACTCCCCCCAAGGAACTGGAAGAAACGCGAGTTTAATGTGTATTATAAAATAGAGGCTTGATTTTTTGCATCGACCGGCAAATAATCCTGACTCATATAGACTAATACGGACGCAGCCCAAAAAATATTTCGTTATGAAAACAAAATCATCCATAATACTATTAGTAATAATTTTGTTGCTGGGTGCGTATTATTATTGGCATTCGAGAAACAAAAAACCCGTCCCCAACGTTTCTTCAATAACCACTAAATCAAAAACTATGCAGATAACGAGCCCGGCTTTCGGCGAAAACGAAAGTATCCCTTCAAAATTCACCTGCGACGGAGAGAGTGTCAGTCCTGCTCTGGAAATTTCGGGTATTCCCGAGAGCGCCAAGAGCTTGGCAATAATCATTCACGATCCGGACGCCCCTGTATCGGGCGGATTCACCCACTGGGTTGTTTTTAATGTCAATCCGGACATAAAGGAGATAAAAGAAAATAGCGTTCCGGAAAACGCCATCGAAGGAACGATCGGCACTGGCAAAACCGGCTATACCGGACCCTGCCCGCCTTCGGGAACGCATCACTATCAATTTAGATTATACGCGCTGGACTCAAGGCTTGCTCTTGATTCATCAGCCGAGAAAGAAGACGTCGAAAAAGCGATGGAAGGGCATGTTTTAGATCAGGCAATCTTGGTTGGATTATATAAAAGATAATTTAAAAACTATGCACGAAATATTCAAAAAAAGAAAATCAGTCCGTAGTTTCAGCGATAGATTGGTCGAAGAAGAAAAATTTCAGGAAATTATCAAAGCTGCCAATTCCGCCCCTTCGGCGGGAGATTTGAAGGCTAGAGAAATTATCGTCATAACTAATTCGGAACTGAGGAAAAAAATGTCTGAAGCCGCCCACGGCCAAAAACAAGTTATGGAAGCTCCGAAACTATTGGTTTTTGTCGCTCTTCCGGAACAGTCAGCCAAAAAATACGCTGAACGCGGTCGAGAGCTTTATGCAATGCAGGATGCCACCCTCGCTGCTGGTTTTGCTTGGTTGGAGGCCGTCGAGCATGGCTTGTCAGCCTCCTGGGTGGGTGGATTCGACGAAAAAGAAGTGCAAAAAATACTCGATCTTTCCCAAAACCAAAAACCAATCGCTATTCTGCCGATTGGGTACGAAAAATGAAATGGCTCGAAAGCTTCTCAAAATCAGAATCCACGGACATGTGCAGGGGGTCGGTTTTCGTTTTGAAGCGATGCAAAAAGCTCAGAGTTTGAGTTTGGTAGGATTCGCCCAAAACGAACGGGACGGCACGCTTTATATTGAAGCTCAAGGTGAAAAAGAAAGTCTTGAAAAGTTTTTGCATTGGTGCGAACACCACGGCCCTCATTTAGCGAAAGTTTTACGGGTTGTAGCGAAATATTCCAACGATTCAAAAAATTATCAAAATTTTAGAGTTAAAAATTCTCCCTTGCAGCGTATCAGCCATCCAATTTTTCCATCCTAAATCTTTTTTCCATATACGCGATCGGATTTTTTTTGGCTAAAATATTGAGCGCGAGATCAACGGCGTTAGAGTCGCGTTCGATCACCGCCATCGGAACATCCGTTGGCATCCGCAGGCTGCTCCAAGCATCGCCTGGAAAATTTTTGGCTGTGGCCGGAATGGAGATCACCGGCCAATGGGTGTGAGCGGAGAGAATCGGGCCAAGGCCGTTGCTGAGGCCCACTTTGGCGATGATCACTCCCCCGCCTGGGAATTCTCTTTCGAGATTCTTCAGTTCTTCCAAGCAAACGGAGGTTTTTTTATGCCCGGAAATTATTTTTTTCACCACTTTTATGCCCGCAATATCCGGCACTTCCGGCATTTCATCCTTTTCCGATCCTGTCCACAAAACCAGCGCCTGGTCGGGAATATGCGGAAAATCTTGCACGAGATCAGCCACAATTTGATACTTGGGTTCGATCATTTCCAGATCTTCCCCATCCCGAAAAGCTTGCTTCGAAAGTTCTTTCCATTCGGGATCTCTCAGACGCCAGGAATCGTTATCAATTACATCGGAAACTACCAGTTCTCCGTCCGCAGTTAGGCCAAATTCGATCTTGAGATCAAGTATTCTGTAATCTCTTTGCGAAAAAGCACCTTCAAGTACCAAAAAGGTTTTCCGCATAATTTCATCAATTTTTTCAAGCCTTCCGGAATCTCCTAACAGCACTTTCTTGCGCGATATCGTCCTTTCGAGATCCGCTTCTTTATCCCAGATCGGCCTCCACGCAAAATTTATCTTCCACTTTTCCTCTTGCGGATTAAGGATCACCGGATCGTCCTGTTCCGAGGTCAAACCTTCGACCAGCGTTTCACCATCAATGACAACTCCGCCTTTGGTCGTTTTTAGGAAATATTCATTGACGAGACGGCGAAAATAGACCGGCGGTTCGCCCTCCGGAACTATCATATGCGGGTTTCTTTTGAGATAACTGCCAAAAGCATATCGCCTCGGCACGGCTTCAATCAGGATCATTTGGCAAGGCTTGGCGGCAAACTCTGTTTCGGAAATTTGCTCCACAAAGTGCGTGGGGATTCCCGCTTTTTCCAAAAGCTCGAACACCCGGCAGGTCGTCAAATTGGAATTTTTGCCTTTGCTTTTGAATTGTTTGGTGAATTTCGGGTCGTTGAAAGCGGTAATATCGTCTTTGTATTCGACAATTACCATTTTGGGATCTTTCTTATTTTCCCAAATTTTTTTCGTTTTTCCTTCGGCGATCAATTCGCCTTTTTGGTGCTCTGGCATAATAAAAATTTAATTCTATATATTATTGTTTCCCGAAAACTTTCTCGAATATATGATCCACGTGCTTCAGTTTATTCTTCAGATCAAAACATTCTTCCAGCTCTTTGGCGCTGATATATTTCATAACTTCCTTATTTTTTCGCAAAGCCTCTTGAAAATCTTCCCGGCTTTCCCAACAATTTTGGGCGATGTCGCGGACGATCTTATAAGCGTCCTCACGCGGAAGATTACTTTTCTCGGCCAACAGCGTCTGAATATTCTGCGAGAAAACTAATCCTTTCGTTAGATTTAGATTATCTTTCATTTTCTCGGGATAGACCATCAATTTTTCTAAACTGCCCGCCAGACGGTTCAGCATATAATCAAGGAGTATTGAAGCGTCGGGAATATATATTCTTTCCTGGCCCGAATTGGAAATGTCCCGCTCATCCCAAGTGCTGATTGCTCCAAGGGCTGCCACCGCGTATCCCCGCATCATATTGGCCATACCTGACAAATTTTCGAAAGAGATTGGATTGCGTTTATGGGGCATAGCCGAGGAGCCTCTTTGATTTTGGGGATCAAAATATTCTTGCACCTCGAGAATTTCCGTCCTCTGCAATGTCCTGATGTTCACGCATATTTTTTCCACCGTCCCGGCAATGATCGCCAGCGTCGAAACATATCCGGCAATGATGTCTCTTGAAATTATTTGCGTCGCGATGATTGGCTTCAGTCCGAGGATTTGGCACGCTTCTTCCTCGATCTGCGGATCGAGCGTATACATTCCCACCGCTCCGGAAATTTTTCCGACAGCCACTTGCTCACGCAATTTTGTGAGGCGTTCTTCATGCCGCGCGAATTCGTCATGCCACTTGGCCAGTTTCACACCGAAAGTTATAGGCTCCGCATGCACTCCATGCGTACGACCGATTTGCGGTATATCTTTATATTCAAACGCTTTCCTCTTCAAAACTTCCTTAATTTTTCCTACGCGATCCAATAGAAGATCGACGCTGGCTGCCAACTGCAAGCTTAGCGCCGTATCCTGCGTGTCATATGAAGTCNNGCGTGCCAAAAAGGACGCAGATCTTCGGGAAGTTGCGGCGAAGTATGCATGAGAAAGGCGATTAGATCGTGTTTCGTGATCTCTTTTTCGATCCGGTTTATCTCTTGCGGATCGATCTTTATCGATTCGACGAGATTCTTCGGAATTTTTACCTCAAGCAAGCCCAACCTAATTTTCGCTTGAAGCACTGCTTCTTCCACTCTCGCCCAATTGCGAAATTTCGCCTCTTCGCTCCAAATTTGGCTCATTTCCTTGGTCGAATATCTCGAAATCATGCTTTATATATGAATAATAATCAAGCATATTTGCTGATTATATTCTAGAGGATAATTATTCGGTTGTCCAAAATAGAAAGCTAAAGAGTATAAAATACTTCGCCTTACCGTTTTTTTAAAATCGCCATCTCATTAGGAGGATAATAGCAACGAGGATTGGGATATTCATTATAGTCGGCACAGCAATCCTCATCGACATGGGTCCTGCCGCCTCTCTGCGGATGTTCGCTTTTAACGGGGCAAACCCGCAATCCACTAGGAAGTTTATTGGTCGACCCTGCAAGAACCGGGGCGCTATTGATCAGAGCTATCTCCGCGGCGCGTTGTCTCGCGATTATTTTCGCTCTGGCTTCCTTGTCCGCCTTATCTTTTGCTAGATTGGCCTCCTCCAACATCAACTCTGGACCTATATTTTCTTCAAGAGATGCATTGCCTTCGGTACCCGAAGTATTTTCATCAGTTTGGTTATCGGCCGCAATAGCGTTCTTGATAATCTGCATCTCTGGGCTGCTGTTTAGCGCGTTTCTTTCCTTTTTTTGGCCAAAATCATACAGAAGTTTTCCACTCCCGAAAAAAGAAATCCCAAAGACCACGGCACAAACCAAAACTAGCGCTGCCATTTCTGAGCTTTTCGGCTTAAAGTCAACTTCTTGAAATAGATTCAGTTTTATCTCCCTGCGCAGAAAACTATGGGCGTAAGCTCGTAGGATAAATGCCCTCCTTTTTGCTTTGGGGGATTTCGTACCCTCGAAGAGATAAGTTAATACCCTACGCGTAAGCTTGGGGAGCTTTGTTTTCTTAAATTTGTTTGATTTCTTGGATTTCATATTTCAAGCCATTCTAGTTGAATTATACTAAAAAATTCGGAAAAATAAAACTTGTTACCCTCTATGGATAACAAGTTAGCTGCCAAAAAAATGTTACTGAAAATTTTCTTTCCGGTAAATTCGAAGACTATTTGCCACCACCGAGACCGAGCTCATAGACATCGCTGCAGCGGCGATGATCGGGCTCAAGAACCCGGAGGCGGCCAGAGGAATGGCGATGACGTTATAGGCAAAGGCCCAAAAAAGATTTTGCTTGATCGTCTTGAAAGTGAGCCGGGAAATTTTGATCGCTTCCACCACTTTCTCAAGATTGTTCTGAACCAAGATTATCTGTCCGGCTTCTTTGGCGATATCGGTCGCGCTCCCCATCGCTATTCCAAGATCCGCCTGCACGAGGCTCGGCGCATCGTTGATACCGTCGCCGACAAAGATTATTTTTTCTCCCCGCTCTTGAAGTTTTTTTATTTCCGCTGATTTTTGGGGTGGCAATACTTCCGCCAAAACTTTTTCGATCCCAAGTTCCTGCGCCACCGCTTCGGCGGTTTTTTGATTATCGCCCGATATCATCGTGATCTCGAGCCCCATATCCTTGAGTTCCCCGATTACCTTTTTAGATTCGTCCCGAATCTCATCGGCGACCACAATGGCTCCGATCACTTGATGGCCATGAGCCACAAAAAGGCGCGTTCCTGTTCCCAGTTTATCGTCACCGAGAATAACCCGCGCCCAATCCGTTTCCAGATCATTTTCTTCCAGCAATTTTGTGTTTCCCAACAGCAAAGCTGTTTTATGTTCAACGCAGTTGGCCACTATCCCCTTTCCTCTTATTTCTTTGATCTTCTCGAGACCTGCCAACTTAATATTCTCTCCTTCAACATACTTTATTATCGCTTTTGAAAGCGGATGGTCTGAATTTTTGGCAAGGCTCGCCGCAATTTTTAGAATTTTATCTTCCGTAAATTTATGTTCCGGGTTACTGATGATCTTTTGCGCTTCCGGCTTTCCCTTTGTCAACGTTCCGGTCTTGTCGAAAACAACCGTTGTTATATCCTTGGTTCTTTCGAAACTTTCTCCGGTCTTAAAAAGAATCCCGCTTCGCGACCCCCTTCCTGTTCCGGCCATAATGGCCGTCGGCGTGGCCAGCCCCAAAGCGCAAGGACAAGCAATCACGAGAACCGCCACGGCATTTATCATAGCTGCTGCAAAATTATGGCTGAAAAGAAACCACCCAGAGAAAGTGAGAAGGGCAATGAGGATTATTGATGGCACAAAAATGCCAGAAATTTTATCGGCCAGCTTTTGGATAGGCGCTTTTGAACCTTGCGCTTCTTCCACCGTCATTATAATTTGCGCGAGCACTGTATCTCCTCCGATATGCAACACTTTGATCTTGAGCACTCCGTCCTGGTTCAATGTAGCGCCGAACACCGAAGAAAATTTTTTCTTTTCCACTGGAAGAGATTCACCGGTCAGCATCGATTCGTCGATACTGGATTCTCCTTCGACCACGATCCCGTCCAGCGGAATTTTTTCTCCCGGCCGGACAATTATAATATCGCCGACTCGAATTTCATAAATATTTACCTCTTTTTCTTCTCCATTGATGCTAAGCCACGCTTTTTTCACCCCGAGTTCCATCAATTTTCGCATTGCTTCTCCAGCTTGTCCCGTGCTTTTAGCCTCAAAATATTTTCCGAGAAGTATAAGCGTAACAATAAGGGCCGCTGATTCAAGATAACCAACGCGCGCGGAAAATATCGCCCACAAGCTATAGAAATAAGCCGCCAGAGTCCCCAATGAAATCAAAGTGTCCATATTGGCCCGCATTTTTTTGGCTTGCATGAAGGCCATCCGGTGAAAGCGCCAGCCAAACCAGAAAACAACCGCTGTTGCAAAAAAAAGATAGAGCCACATGATGAGATCAATTTTCATGATCAAAACGCCGGTCTCGATCTTGAAAAACATGCCCGAAAGAAGTGGCGCGCTCAAAACGGCGGAACCTAAGAACGCCAGCCAATTTTTCCTGATATCCCCATTGCCATGCTTATGTTCATCGCCTGTTTTGGTCATTTCGTGTTTCGCGCCGTGTGTTTCATGCTCGACGATCTGATATCCATTGTCCCTGATAATTTTCTTCACATCCTCCCGGCTCAGAACATCCGCATCATAGGAAGCGGTCGCTTTCTTGGTCGCAAAGTTGACGTTCGCGTTCAAAATGCCTTTCTTTTTCAAGAGTTCTTTTTCATTGTTTATGGCGCAAGAGGCGCAACTCATGCCGGAGATTTTAATTGAAATTTTTTTTGGATCCATAAATTTTATCTTATTCCACTATAAATTTCCCTCGCACCATTCCCATCCCGCAAGAGAAAGGGAGATCGCCTTTTTTTGAAGGGGTAAAGTCAACAACATTTTCGCCGTACTTCAAATTTTTCAAAATATTAAAGGACGGCAGAATGATCGTGCTGGTACAGCCGCTGACATTCACGCCGTTTATAACCCATCTTACCGGAACGCCCTGCTTTATCTTGAAAACACTCGGCTCAAATCCGCTTGAGGTCACGTTCATAGTGATGGTTTGAGTCGCCTGGCTCGTGGCCTTATTTTGAACGAGAGGGACTTCGCTTTTGGCCACGCTCTCTTTTTTATTGTTATTTGAACTGATGACATTCGTCTTCACGCCTTTCAAAGCCAGGCCGGAATTTAGCGTATAAATAGCAAAAATAATGATAAGAGCTCCCGCTACTTTTTGAAACACCACGAAGCCTCGATTTTTTGTCCACGAAGCCGTGATGCCCAAAACTAAAAGCGTTGGAACCGTACCAAGCGCAAAGAGAAATAGGCTCAACCCTCCGATCAGAAAACTGCCGGAAGCAAGCGCAAAGAGCTGCATGCTTTGAGTGAAACCGCAGGGAAGAAAAAAGCTTAACCCGCCCAGAAGAAAAGGAGCCGTTTTGTGTTCTGATCGCTTTAATTCTGCCCATTTTCCGCTGAAAATTTTGGGCATCCGGATCCCGACAGCCGAAAGCGAGGGAACGATTCCCAGGATATTGAGTCCCAGCCACCCCATCACCACGGCAATGATGATCGTATATATAGAAATAAAATTTCCGGAGATGTTCAGTTCGCCGCCGATGATTCCCAAAAGTCCGCCCAAAAGAAAAAATGCCGCCAATCGCCCGATATGAAAAAATAAATTCGGCCGGACGGCGCTTTCAAAAAAACTTTTTCCGCTGCTTTGATATTTTTCCGAAAAAGCGATTATCACTGCCCCCACTACCACCAGACACGAGGAGACTGAAGCGACAAGGCCGATGAGAAAGGATACTCCATATGATAGAGTTGTGCTTCTGATGTTGATCGCGTCAAGAAAACCGGCGTTTTGAAAAAATCGATACAGCAATAACAGAATCAGGGTAACAATGCCCGCATTCATCCAGTCCTGCCAAGCGGCTTTATTTTTTATCCCGCTTTCTTCTCCGACTTGCTTCTCCGGCTCGTTATCAAAAAACGCATAGCCGAACTTTTTGGCACTTTTTTTTATCGCGCCGAGATCCGGCTCCGTTTCTTTATAAAAAATTTCCGCCGTACCGCCTTTCCAATCCACTTTCACGTCCGCCACGCCTGGGACATTTCTAAATTCTTCGTCAAACAGTTTCTCACAGCTTGCGCAATGCATCCCTTTAATATAAATTTTTTTTGAGCGCATAACCATATTTTATATTTTATTCTTATCTCGACAATCGGCTGATATTGAGTATCTCGTCGATCATTTCCTGTTTCCGTTTCTCATTCGTCCCCCGCATCGCGCTCACAAAACAACTATTGAGATGCCGCTCGAGCAGCTTATTGTTCGCCGACTTTAAAAGGCCGATGACCGCGAGATTCTGCTGAAGAATATCAATGCAATATTCTTTTTTCTCGACCATTTTGATGACATTCCCAAGATGGCTGTGCGCCTTTTTGAGCGCCGTAACAATTTCTTTGTTAATTTCCATAGTATAACTATTACTTTTAAATTATTCCTTTTTTACTTTTTAGCTTGAAACACCTCCCCCCTAGGTACCACTATACTCCTACTCCAGATCCTGTCAAATTCTTTCAAGGGCATAGAGACATCCTTCATTTTATGCTATTATTGAGGCAGGTTTACGGATAAAAAGTTGACAGTTGGGAGGTGATTTATGAATTCTCAGTATAATTATCAATATTCAGGCAATGTGCCTCCAGAAGCGGCGGCGGGCGCTTTCGCTCTGGCAGGCGGAGTGTTTATACTTGTAATGGTTTTTGTTCTCATTCTCTATGTCGTAATGGCTATTTCTCTTATGAAGATCGCCAAACGCACCGGAACGGAAAATGCCTGGTTTGCCTGGATACCGATCTTGAATCTCATTCTCATGCTCCAGATCGCCAAACGCCCAATGTGGTGGCTGATTTTCTTCCTGGTTCCCATCCTTAACATTGCCGGCATCGTCATGCAGTTCATAATTTGGGTGGATATCGCCAAACGGCTTGGCAAAACGGCGGTATTTGGAGTGCTCGCCGCTCTTATCCCGATCATTTTTATGCCGTATCTGGCTTTTTCGGGAAGCGACAAAGCACCGGCTCAACCAGTGCAATAGTAAAATAAAACAGAATATAATAGCGTATTAAATATAGCCTGGTCTTGGACTTGGCTATATTTTTTATGCATTACTGTTATACTAAAAGCGTGAAATATTCTTCAAAAAAAATTCTGATTGCAGCCGCCATTACTTTTTCTCTCATGGCTTTTGCCGCCATGGCCTATTTTATCGTTGTTCCTGAAAAAGAAATACTCGCAGAAAA
>PMJF01000029.1 GCA_003157295.1 Candidatus Moraniibacteriota bacterium
GAAGGTCCGGGAGAAAAAGAAGATAAGCTCGGGAGGCCGTTTGTCGGCGCGGCGGGGAAATTTTTGGATGAGATGATCGGGCTGATCGGAATGAAACGGGAAGACGTTTTCATCGCGAATGTCGTCAAATGCCGGCCACCGGGGAATCGCGATCCAATGCCGGAGGAAGCGGAAGCCTGCTGGCCATGGCTTCTCGCGCAAATAAAAATAATCAACCCGAAATTGATCGTTACTCTGGGCCGGCACGCGATGGAACGAATTCTTCCGAACCAAAAAATATCCCAAATGCATGGAAAAGCCCTTCGGCGCGAAATTACCGGCCTTGGCAAGCAGGTATTTTATGCGCTTTATCACCCCGCGGCGGCTCTCTATCAAGGGAGTTTGCGGGAGACCATCAAGACGGATTTTAAAAAAATTCCTAAAATATTGAAGGTGATCGATAAGGGAGATGGGGAGGAAAATAAGAAAAAAGAAATTCAGATGAATGCGGATAGATTCAGTGACGAAAATAAGCAAGAATCGCTGTTTTGATTTATTTTTTTAATTCGTATTTTCTAGTCGTTGACNNTCCGGTGGCCGAGCGGTTAGGCAAAGGTCTGCAAAACCTTCTACCCCGGTTCAAGTCCGGGCGCGACCTCAACTTTTTGACTTGCCCGGGTGGTGGAACGGTATACACGAGGGACTTAAAATCCCTTGGGAGCAATCTCTTGTGGGTTCGAATCCCACCCCGGGCACATTATAAATTTAAAAAAGTAAAGATAAAAGTGAAAAGTTATTGTATCGCTTAGCGATAAATTCTTATTTGCAATATGCTGGAAAAAAAAGAAAGAGAAAAATTGATCATTTCCGCCGATGATTTCGGAAAAAGCGAACTGGCTAATAAGAACATATTAGAGCTTATAAGATTAGGGAAACTTGATCGGGTATCGGTGATGGCCAATGGCAGTTTCCGTCCGGAGGAAATAAGTGAGATCGCAAAATCGGGAGTGAAGCTGGATATCCATCTGGATCTGGCCGACGTTCCGCAAAAAGAAAAAAAATTAAAGAAGGGAGTGCTGGGAAGAGGAATTTTATTTTTAATGAAGCATCTTGGAAGTAGAGAATATAGAAAGGAAAGAATAAAGAACAAATGGACGGGGCAAATTGAAAAATTTCGTGAATTATTTGGCAGGCATCCGAACGGCGTCAATTCTCACCAGCACGTTCATCTGTTCGGCCGATACTTTCTGATGGCGCTCAAGTTGACTCAGCGGTATGAGATACCTTATTTTCGTTTTGCAAAAAAAGACCTTTTGGGGTCCAAGACGAATATCCGAAGAATAGTCTCCTTCCTTTGGAAGAGAGATAAAAATATTCTAAAGAACGACAAGCTTGACGGGCCGGATTATTTTGTCAGCCTTGATTGGATCAGAGATGTTGAAAGATTCACAAAAGATCTTCCGGAAGGAAAAACCGAACTGGCTTGTCACCCGGAAAGAGAAGACGAATTCGAGCTTATCAAGAAATATTTTTAGATCTTATTGTTAGGGCAACCGAATAAATTAACTCAGAATATCAAGAAGATTTTGTCCCGTCATTTCCGGCGGGATCTTTATATTCATGGCACTCAAGATCGTCGGGGCGACATCGCTAAGGAGCCCTTGCACATCGGATCTCTCTCCGGCTATCACGGATTCGCTTTTCTGGCGTTGATTATTAGGAGTGACATACCAAAGCGGAACAGGGAAAGTCGAATGTTCCGTGTCGATCTCCTCGGTGCGGGGATTGATTATCTCTTCAGCGTTGCCGTGATCAGCGGTAATAAAAAGGCTTCCGCCCNNATGGCCGACCATGTCCGGATTGGCATAATTGATCAGAACAAAAGAATATTTTCCGGTTCCCAATTCCTTGATCGCTCTTTCCGTGATTGGAAAAGCGCTCATTTCAGGAGCTTTGTCGTAGGTCGAGACGGACTGGGAAGGTATCAATGCCCTTTCCTCATTGGGAAAGGGGTCTTCTTTGCCGCCGTTAAAAAAATAGGTGACANNGGCGTATTTTTCCGTTTCGGCGATTCGAAGCTGGTGCAAGTTTTGATTGCTGATGATTTCGCCGAGGCAATGTTCCACTTTTTCCGGAGGGAAAGCGATTTTTACGGGAAGATTATCTTCATATTGGATCATTGAAACAAATTCCAGGTCCGGCAGATATTTTTGGCGCTTGAACTTAGTAAAGGTCGGAAGAACGAAGGCTTTCGTTATCTGGCGGGCTCGATCTTCCCGAAAATTGAAAAAAATAAGAGAATCTCTTTCCTTAACGAAGTTTATTTCTCCTTTATCATCTTCAATTATCGTCGGCTCGAAAAACTCATCGGTTATGTTGGCTTGATAAGCTCTTTGGATTGCCTCCTTGGCATTTTTTTCTTTGATTCCCGCGCCTTGCGAGAGCAGAGCATAGGCCTTTTCGATGCGATTCCAATTGTCGTTTCTATCCATGGAAAGATATCTTCCGCAAAGAGAAGCAATCCGATAACCTGGGTAATCTTTCAAGCGCATTTCTATGTCCTCAACTATCTTTAAGCCTGACCGGGGAGGAGCATCCCGGCCGTCCAAGAAAAGATGAAGAAAAACCTTTTCCACCTTATTGTTTTTTGCTAGCTCCAAGAGAGCGTAAAGATGGTTAAGCGAGCTATGAACGCCGCCATTTGAAGCCAGTCCCATTATATGAAGGGCGCTATTGTTTTTTCGGATATTTTCAATTGCGGCATTGAAAGCTTCATTCTTGAAAAAACTTCCGTTTTGGATGGACAGAGTGATGCGGGGCAGGCTCTGATAGATCACCCGCCCGGCCCCCAAAGTAAGGTGTCCGACCTCTGAATTTCCCACTTCCCCCCAGGGAAGGCCCACGGAAATGCCAGAGGCTTGCAGAAGAACTTGGGGATAATAGCGCTGCAAGTTGTTTGTGGTCGGAGTGCTTGCTTGAGCAACGGCGTTTCCCTCGAAGGCCGGATTGATGCCCCATCCGTCAAGGACGATTAGGAAAGTTGGTTTTATCATACGAATAAATTTTAGCATACCCGATAAGGTTTTGACAAAAAAAGATGAATGTTTTAATATAATCGTTGGTGATTGTTAATTTACAGCATCACTTGATAACATAAAATGGTTAATATTATTGTCGAAGTAAAAGCGAATTAAGGAAATTTAAATTAATTCAAATGCTGGACAGGTGTTATCAACTGAATAGCTCTCAAAATNNGCCCGCCAGTCGATTGCTAAGAAACAATTAGGAACCGCGGAGGGAAAAATAAACAAAATGACAAAGGACGCTGAAGCGGAAGCCCAGGCGATTTTGTTGGCGTCCAAAAACAAAGCGGTCGAAATCCTGGAAGAGACAAAAAAAGAAGAAAAAGCGCGTCAGGAGCAGATCTTCAGACTCGAGAAAAGACTTGAGTCTAGGGAGGTGACCCTGGACAAGAAGTTGGATGAGATGGAAAGAGGAAAGGATCTCCTTATCCAAAAAGCCGAGGAAATTAGAAAGATCAAAAAAGAAACGGAGGTTGCCAGGCAGGAACAGTTGAAGAGGCTCGAGAAAATCGCAGGGCTTTCAAAGGAAGAAGCCAAAAAAATTCTGTTGCAGCTGGCCGAAGAGCAGAACAAGGATTTGGTTGCGAGGCAAATCAAAAAAATGGAACAGGAAGGGAGAGAGGAGCTTGAAAAGAAAGCGCGAAACATCATGACGATCGCTCTTCAGCGCTATGCGGGAAGCCACGCGGCGGAAACCACCACGTCGACAGTCGCCATCCCTTCAGACGAACTGAAAGGAAGGATCATCGGGCGCGAAGGAAGGAATATAAAAACTCTCGAAAGGCTGACGGGAATTGAGGTCATTGTCGATGATACTCCGGAAGCTATCGTGATCTCCGGTTTTAATCCGGTTCGTCGCGAGATCGCGAGGTTGGCCCTGCAGAGGCTCATTGAAGATGGACGCATACATCCGACCCGCATCGAAGAGGCCGTTAATTTTGCCAAGACAGAAGTGAACAACAAGATCAAAGAGGCGGGAGAAGCGGCGGCTTATGACGTGGGAATAGCCGGACTTGATCCAAAATTAATCCAATTGCTCGGCAGGCTTCGTTTTCGAACGAGTTATGGCCAGAATGTTCTTCTTCATTCTCTGGAAGTGGCTCATCTTTCCGGAGCTCTCGCGGCTGAATTGGGGCTCGATGTGAGTTTGGCAAAAAAAGCGGGACTCTTGCATGACATCGGAAAAGCCATTGATCACGAGGTCCAGGGGACGCATATCGAGATCGGAATAACTATTCTCCAAAAATTCGGGATAGAAAAAGCGGTAATTGACGCTATGAAGTCCCACCACGAGGATTATCCCTTCGAAAGCAACGAATCAATGATCGTCGCGGCGGCTGACGCTTTATCAGCCTCCCGTCCGGGAGCGCGGAAAGACACGCTGGAAGATTATATCAAGAGACTTACCGATCTTGAAAATGTGGCGACTTCCTTCCCGGAAGTGGAAAAATCTTATGCCATCCAAGCCGGACGAGAAATTCGTGTTTTCGTGAAACCCGACCAGATTGACGATCTTGGCGCGCTGAAACTGGCCAGAACCATTGCGGATAAGATAGAGCAGGAGCTCAAATATCCGGGCGAGATCAAGGTCAATGTTCTCCGTGAAACGAGAGCGGTTGAAATAGCCAGGTAATGGCCGACGTAACACAAATCAGTAGCGCTTGTTGTCCAAAATCCAAAAAAATATTATAATACTTTTGGCTTTAAGTAAGGTAAAAAATAAATCTAGAAAGAGGGGTGAAATATGGCTACAGACATAAACAAGGAGGCTTTAGTGGAAATGGTCGCTGAAAAAAACGGCCAAACTAAAAAGGAAGTTGAGCTGATTGTAGATACGATAGTAGACGTGATCATGGATGCGCTTCATCAAGATCGAAAATTGACGATTGCCGGTTTTGGGACATTCAAGGTCACCCATCGAGCGTCTCGAGAAGGGATTAATCCTCAAACCAAAGAAAGGATCACCATCGGAGCGGTTAATACTCCCAAATTCACGGCCGGAAAACGTTTGAAAGAAGCGGTAAGAAGCCTAAAGTCACCGGTGGCGCAAGAAGCACCAACTGAATAGCGACTGTATATATTTTATATAAGAGATCTTCTTTGCCCCATACTTTTTTGAGTGTGGGGCAAGTTGTTGCCAGATGAATTTTTTTCAAATAGTATAAAAAGGCCGGGCTGTCGTATACCGGTAGTACGCACGCTTTGGGAGCGTGTCGACTGGGTTCGATTCCCAGCAGCCCGAAAAAAGCTTGTTCTGCTATCCTTCTAATATTTTAGTATCAAAGAATGTCCGAATTCAGGAAAATGGCAGAGGTGTATAAACCAGAAGAAATCATTTGCGCCGATGTTATTGCAAACGCGTTTGTTAGCGGAGCGGCCCAGGTTTGGGAGGGCGCCAAAATGGCGCTTGTTTTTGGGCAGGTCAAAGCAGTAGAAGAATCAAAAGTAGATTTTTTCAAGTCTCTGGATGGGTTGCTAAGCAGAAAATTTGTCGAAACGGAAGCTCTCAGCAGAGAAACTTTGGAAAAATTTAATAAATATCGTGATTTGGATTGGAGCAAAAAGGAGATCACTGATGAGATCACGCTAGAGATAAAAAGGATACTTGAAGCCGTGAGACAGGAAATGAAAAAAAGAAGTAATCCAGTCGGACTGATAGAGCAACCTTTGGAAAGTATATCGGAAGATCTCGGATTCAAGCACGAAGAGACAGAGAAGAGGTTTGTAAATTTATTTAATGATGTCGCTACCGCCTCAAGCTCTAAATTTCTGGTGAGTGGTGATGAAATGGAAGAATTAAAGCTTAATTTTTTTGAAAACTTTGACGCTTTTCGCAAAGCTGGTTATAAAGAGTATAGGAATATTAATGCCAAGTCATTAGAAGAATTAGATGAGTTTAGAAATATTGAATGGACTCAGGCTGTAGCGAAAGAAATCTTTAAGCTGATGAGGAAGCTGACCGGAGAATAAGAGGCGGTTGTTTACAAATTATAAATTTTATTGCTAATGTTTATTTGCAATAAAAATATGCGGGTGTCGTATAATGGTTTATTATGCTAGCCTTCCAAGCTGGAGACGAGGGTTCGATTCCCTTCACCCGCTCAAATTTTTTAAAAAATGCCTTGTTTTTAAGGTGTTTTTTTGTTATGCTAAAAGCAAATTTAACATAAAGACATGTCTATTGAAAAATATAAACAAGCCTGGAAAAAATTTCAAAATAAAATGGCGCTTCTTCGAAAAAAACAATCGGAAATTTTGGAAAATATTTCTAAAAAGTTGGATCAGCAACACATAGAAAAGTTACGGAATAAATTGAAAAACCATGAATGAGAGAGAACGAATAAAATTTGCGACCGAACAGAAACCGGAAGATCAAAAAAAAGAAACACCGCCAACGCAAGAATCGCCCGAAGTGATTCAAAGGAAAATGCTTGATCAGGCCGGAAAAGAGGTGGATGTTTTTCAGCAAGAAGGCCAGCAAAGACTCGAGACTGCTGAAACACGCGCTGCTTCTGAAGGATTAACGATCGATGGCAACGATAAAGCTGAGTTAAGTGTAATAAATCAGGAAGCAGAGAATGCTCAGCAACAGCTTATTGTCGAAATAACTGAGCGTTCGCCCCAAACACCGCCTCCCTTCACACCAGAGTTTATTAATGCTCCTCAGCATATCATAGACGCACATTTCAAAAAACCACTTCCTCTTCCAAATGAGCATTGGGTAATACCACCCCCAATACCTGAGGAATATTTAAACGTCCCGCCCCCGCCATTTCTCAAAGAAAACATGCCGCCTCCCTTTCCAACTCCGCCTCCACTGCCGAAAGAGTATCAAACAACGACCCAGCCGATTGCCAAAGTGGAAGCTTCAGCAATGAAGGAACGAGAAGTTGAAAATGCCGGAGTGTTGAGCACGAAAGATGCATCAAAAAAGTTTCTTGCCGAAGAACGTCAAAAACTTGCCGAACAAATTCGTACCGAGCGAAAACTTCAGCGCGAAAGAATTCTATCTTTGAAGTCGACCATCGATAATGCTATTTCTACTTCAGAAAGCGTAGATGGTCTACAAGAAGATGCGAGATACGGACGAATTTTCGAGATGCAAAGCGCAGAGGCAAGTGAACTTGGCAATCGAATTTCTTCTTCAGAGTTAAGTGCACGAGACGCGCAAGACGAACGAGAAAGTATCTCCAATTTAATATCAAATAGTGAAAATATAAAATCACTCAAGGTAAAACTCGAAGAACATTATACAAAAGCAGATGCTCTTTCTAAAGAACATTTTGAAACAACTCGCAAAACTGTCGAACAAACACTTCTTCGAAACAACGCTTTCATTGTCCATACTTTTTTAACTGAGAAAAGTCTGCGCCACAATGACAATTCTAATATTTCCGGTCGAGCCACTCTTGAAGACGACATGGATATCTTGTTATCCCTTGAACCATCCATATCAACATCGTCAGTTGTTCCCGGATGTAAGCATGGATTATGGGGTGGAAATATCGGCGTAGTGCTTGGGGGTGGTGACATAATGGGAGTAAGACAAGCAGACGACGGTACTTTGCCGGGAGGAATCAAAAGACGTAGTGGAGAAATCAGTAGTTCAAAAGAAATTGACGAGAGTGTTTCGAACAAAAGCGACCGTGCCTATAATGAGCTAGTCGTTAATAATCCAAAAGTATATGGTTTCTTTAAAAATGTTAGTATTGATGCGTCGGGAAAAATGAGGGGCTTCTCCCTATTTGGAGGCGAGGGGGAAGCTGAAAAAGCAAGTCGCAAAGCGGAATTCATGAATTATATGAACTTAGGATCTCAAAAAGGTATGCCCCTCCTTATTATGACACCGGACAGAAGATTGTTTGAATTCGTGTCTATTGACGATAATGGCGTTGTTGTGGTCGGATTTGAAATCACACCAGAGCAAGTCGCAAAGGGGCGAGCAGGTTTGCCCGAAGAAAAGAGAAGAGAAATCGGCGAGGAGGTGATTACCAAAAATTTATTCAATAAAATACGAGACCAAAAAGAAGCAAAAGAAATTGTTGCTGAGTTGTCAGGACAAGAAAGTGCGGGAGCCGAATTATCAAGAGAGGAGTACGCCGCTTATGCCAAAGATAATCCGGGAAGACTTCACGATTTTCCAAAGCAGTTTCTTGCGGACAAAACTTTTATGACGGAAATTTCACAATTTGATCCCGTGTCCACATACCATTTAGCTGACGAAAACCTCAAAAGAGACGTTGATTTCATAAAACATATATATTCGCTAGAAAAAACTTTTATTAAAGGTTCTGTATATGCCAGTATGCCGGAGGATCTTAAAAAAGATGAATCTATTGCAGTGCTGGCCATAGAAAATAATGACTTTGATAGTATCGACGCTGGTCTTGCTGATTCTCCTCTAGTATGGGAAAAACTTATTGATAAAATTGTTGAAAAAGAAAACCCGGATAATTGGTTTTCTAGAGATATAGGAGAAATACAGGTCGCAAACATTTACTTGAGTATGAGTACAGACAAAGGAGGTATTGTAAATTTATCTAAGCGTTTAATTTCTGACGAAATTTTTATAGGGAAACTGAACGAGCGCTATCCTAAGTATAGATTTGAAGTTGATAAGTATCAGCAGGTTTTTGCTACAAAACTAGCCTAATAGATAAAATGTGAGCAAGAAAAGCCTAAGCAAAGCATTTTTCCATAAACCCAGTTCTAACCGCGTGTACTAGCCAGCTCAAAATTAGAAAATGTCAAATCTAGGCTTTCTTAAAACTTTTTTCTGGTTCTAACCTAAAACCCATTTTCGCAAAAATTGGCTTACTTGAGCCTTTTTTTGTACGAATTTTTCCTATATTTCAGGCAAAATATCTTTCCGAAAACTTGGTTCTAACTGCGTGCTCTTGCCCGTCTGGGTTAATAAAGCGTTTTGGGGTCTGTGTGAATGGAATGTAGCGGCAAAACACCGCACTTCGTCCAGGAAAAATTGATACCTGCTAATTATTCCTTAATTATGCCTTGTTTAAGGGATTATTTCTGTATTTGGCAATTTAGGTTGACATCGAGCTATTTTTGATATATTATATATCGTTAGTTCTTTGATATTACTTAGCACGTAAAACCGCTACTTTAGCTTGCTTATAGCAATTTTAAGCGGCGGTTTTACAGCCGAATCTGACTCGTCTAGCGGCTTTTGGCAGCGAAACGAGCATGACGTCCTGTCCTCCTCTGCGATGCAAGGGGACCATAGAAAAAGGAGAGAGTCATGAACTTAGGAAATGGTTTTGCATGGGACGCGGCAATTGAAAAATTTCGGTTTCTGGGTAAAATTCCAATCAAGGAAATTTATTCAGCTCAGGTAAAATCTTTCGAAGTCCATCGGATGGATGAAGGATTCCTTCGCTCCAAGCCTTACGAGAGAGCCTGGCGTGAAGGAAAAAGACTGTTTCTCGATTTCCACGCATTCCTTTTCGTCCAAGGCGACATATTTCTTGATGGGGTTTCGCCCGAATCAACGGTCATCGAAGCGATTCATGGCCGCGGTCTTCCTGAATATATTTTGGGCATCAGGTACAGAGATTTCGATAAGCTTTCTCGCCTGGACCTGATTCTCTGGAAGCCTCCCAAGAAAATTACGTTGCTCCACGAAGTTATTCAGCGGCTCAAAGACGAGGCGGCCAGCGAACTCGCCTCCGAAATTTCGGCAGTCGACGAGGAGACTCATTGTCCAAAGCTGTTTCCCGAGAACTTTTTCGATGGTAGGGCATATCGCCTAAAGTTCTCGTGCGAAAGAGTTTCGTCCCAGCCCAGCGGTATACCCGAGGGATATGGACTCATCGAGTGCATGTTTGGCAATCTCTCCGTTTGTGGATATACGGATGAGAAGAGTTTCCTAAATGGAACGCGAAAGTCTGTCGAATGCGAGTACGTCAATTTGACCTATAGTTCGGGTTGGGATAGGCATTCGGTTCTCTATTCTATGGGCATGCAGTTGCTCAATATCAGCTTTGTTAATGATTACTTAGTTGATGCCCATATGAATTTCTACGTGCCTAAGGCCATCCTGCCTAAGCTAATGCATCTCTTCACTCCGAAACGTAGGAGGTAATCTTATCTGCAACAGGGAGACAGGTGAATCTGCTTGTCTCCCCTCCATTCCAAGCTCATCAATGTTGGTGGGTTTAGAAAGGAACAGTTGTTTGAAAAGTGGATATAAATTTACTAAAGATAAAAAATTCCCTTAAATAAAGCTTTTTTCCATAAACCCAGTTCTAACCGCGTGAACTAGCCAGCTCCTCTTTACAGAAAACGCCTTTTAGCAGGCGCTTTTTGTTTGGGTTGGAAATTCTCAATCTCAATAGACACGCGAATGGCCTATTGATATAATGGTCTTATGGAAAAGATAAAAATCGAAAACCATAGCTTCTCGGCGTTTTCCTGGTTTGCGGGGTGGCTTTTCACGATCGGATTCCTCCACCTCACTTTCTGGAACGGGGTGCTGGCCATTGTTCTCTGGCCGTATTTTGTCGGCCTTGCCGTCAGCGCGTTCGTTGGACGCTAAAGGTCCGAAAATAGAACCTTTGCTTCTTTCGAGAGTTTTTGTTCGTATTTTATGCTTTGACACGAATGTTATCCAATATATAATGAAAGTACTTAAGCCGTAATATATAACAAATGAAAAAAGCGATCATGATCTCGGCGGTTGCAGTCTTTTCAGTTCTTTTGGCCGGATGCGGAAACAGCAACCAGCAAAGCGCGCAAACAGGACAGGGACAAAACGCGTCGCAGGCCGCCAACACAGATAGCCAAAGCGGCCAACCCCAATCCCAAAATCAGGAAAACAAAATCAGTGGAAGCCTCAAAGAACTGCTCGGGATGGGAAAATCCTTGAAGTGCGCTTCGACAAACACCTCCGACAAATTTACGACAACCAGCACGACCTATGTTTCAGGAGAAAAAGTTCGCTCCGACGTGGCAAGCCAAGTGGCAAATGCAGCCGCAACCAATTCTCATATAATCGTTGTTGACGGGTGGATGTACATGTGGAGCGAGGGAGCAAATAGCGGAATAAAGATCGATGTCAACGCGGCAAAACAAAACAACGTACCCGGGGCCGATAGTTCAAATCAAGGAACCGCAACTCCGCCTGCGGGCAACCAGCTTGATAACAAAGCTAATTTTGACTGCTCTCCCTGGACGGCCGATGAATCTATTTTTTCCATTCCGCAAAGCGTCACCTTCACCGACCAAAGCGCTGCAATGAATGATCGAAAGCTCGATGTTCAGAAGACGCCGGGAAGCGCTTGCGATGTTTGCAACTCCATACCGAACGCTGCGGCCCAAGCCCAATGCAAAGCGAACTGCAAGAATTAAGAGTAATTTACAGACTCCGACTCGAGAATCATCAATGATTATTTGTTTCTAATATATCAGCGTGAGGAAGCAGCCGCGATATCTCGAGGCTGTTTCTTTTTTCTATGTAAGTTCTTCAGAGCGTCTTATTTAATGAAACATCATCAATTTATTTTTTTTGGTCTTGAAGTAGATTGGGAAACAGCAATTCCTGAGCTAGCGGCATGAACTGGTTGGGCCAAAAAATGATGGGACTGTGTCAAGGCCTGAAGCTAAAAGATGATTGATTCGAGCCGAAATTTATGATATACTGTAAGCAATAGAGGATAGGGAATCAAAGCGGGTGATGGCCCGCTTTTTGCTGTTTAAGCCCAGTTTATGGTGAAAAATAGAAAAGAAAAACTGATCAATATCACGGAAAAATGTTTTAAAACGCCGGAGGATATCCTTTTTGGTTTTTTGATCGCTTTTTCTTTGGTTTTCATCGCATTTTGCTTTCAAAGCGGAAAGATAGTTTATCCGGAAGCGGTTTCCCAGGTCCATCCGAAAGAGCCGACAAAAATGGCAAAAAATATCAGCAAAGTGGTTTCTGATTATCCGATCGAAAAAATGATCCCCTATATAGCAAGACAAGACGGGAAAGTGGCCGCCTTTCTCGTGGCCATTGCCAAAAAAGAAAGCAACTGGGGAGTGCACACGCCCAAGAAAAATGGGAAGGAATGTTTCAATTATTGGGGTTATCGGGGAAAGGAAAACACAACGGCCTCCGGTTATAGCTGTTTTGACTCGCGTGCCCAAGCGGTAAACATCGTCGGCAAAAGGATAAAGAGCCTTGTTGCCCAAAAAATAGACACGCCACGGGAAATGCTTGTCTGGAAATGCGGGGGAAGCTGTTCCGCGCAGACTGGCCAAGGCGCGTCCAAGTGGATTCGGGACGTCGATTTCTATTATAAAAAAATGCAGACGGAAATTCTTTAGCCGACAAAAAGACGCAAACTAAACCAAGAAAACCAGTCCCCTGGAGGCTGTTTTTTTTGGTTTCCTGTTAGGAGCGTGTTTTTCTTGAAAAAATGCGGATTTTGGGATAGGATAAAGCCAGAAAATACGAAAATGCGCATACGCTTGTTCTCAAAATAATCAACAATAATATTATGCCTAAAAAAGTCCAACTTTTGACTCTCGCCATCGCCAGCCTCCTGCTTCTTTCCGGCTGCGCAAGCAAAACAGCCCAAGGCGGCGCGTCCCCAACAAACAAAACCGAAAGTACTGGAGAAGCGGCAGTCGAAACAAATGCCACAAGTGGCGGCGAACAATCCGGGAACACTCCGGCTCTCAATGTCTGCCAGGAAGAAAATGTGAATCTTCCCAATTACGGCGATCCGGGCCATCGCCTCAAAAATTGTTTCGTTCAATTTCCGGGCGAGCCATCGCGGCAGGACAAGAGCTACTATATCGTCGAAGACATCTGCGGACAGTTCAATCAGCAATTTATGGAAAATATGTATGGCGCCAAGCTGGACAAAATCGAACTGCCGAAAGTAGCGACGATCAATAACTGCACCTACTATTTCGATGAAAAGGAATATGTGATGCTCAATCTCGAATATCTCTCGGTGGAAAATCAGAAAAAAGGCAACGAAACGATGGATAGAAAGGTGGAAAAAGATACTCAAATTCCGATGGAGAACATGGTGACTTATCAGGAAGATGGAGCGATCAATGTCATATATTTGGTTCTGGGACCGAACAAGTTTATTTCGCTGCGGCCCAGCTCAAAGAATGCGATTGCGAAAGACAAATTTTTGGAACTCGCTGCAAATATTGCAACGGCGATCAAGGGGTACAAATAAGAAGCAGCTCTATGGTGAAAAAAATCTTGAAAATAGCGCTTATTTCAGTCGTATCTATTTTTGTTCTGCTGATCATTGCCTGGCGCATTGACCGCGCCTATTTTCACCCCTATTTTCCCGATCGCAACAATCAGATCCGAAATGATGTCACGACTTATAAGTTCATTGTTCCCCAGAACCAGGAAAGTTGCGAAGCCAAAAGCGGAGTTTGGAAAAAAATCGGTCTCGGCCCAAAGGAAGAATGCAATTTGCCGACAACGGACAGCGGGAAAATTTGCGATGGAAGCCATCAATGCGAAGGAGTGTGCCTCGCGGAACTGTCGAAAGACGATATGCAAAAGGGAATGCGCGGAAAACTTTTCAGAAGTAATGGAAAATGTTCCAGTTGGATAAAAAATGTCGGCTGCCGGGCGTATGTCTATAAAGGATGGGCGGGAGTAGTGTGCGTGGACTGAAAAATTTGAATTCCATATTCTTTCAGATGATCAGGCAATTTTGGTGAAAGGTGATAGGATGGAATTGGCGGGCGAGCGAGGGAGAAGAGATAAATATTTGAGATTAACCGTTCCTAAAGTTGAATTTTAGGAATCGCCAAATCAAGGAAAACGCCCGGAGAGGCGTTTTTTACGCGGGAAAGCCGGCTCTTGACAAGATTAAAGAATGGCCATATACTTAGAAAAACTAAATATTATAATATCTAATAATATGGTCAAGAGCCGCGAGGAAACAACCAACAAGGCGATCTCACTCATTTTTTCGGTCAGCCGCATGATCAAGGAAAAATATCAAAATGAACGCCAGAAGAACATTTCGGGAATGAAACTTGAGACGCTGCGTTATATCAAAGAGAACAAGCCTCTCATGAAAGATATCGCGGAATATCTGTCCATTGCGCCTCCTTCAGCAACCTCACTTATCAATCATCTGGTCGAGGCCAAGCTGGTGGAAAGGGTCCAGGACGGAAGCGACAGAAGAATTGTTCGTATGAGCATCACGAGCTTCGGAGAAAAAAAGTTCGCTCAAGAAATGGCAATGATTGCCGACCGGATGAAGAGAATGCTTTCCCCACTCAATACCGGCGAAAAGGAGAATTTGATCAAAATATTGGAAAAAATCTCGAAGACTAATGACTAATGATTAACGCATAATCGGAATGAATAAAAATATTTTTAGCGTGAGTCTCGTTGCCATCTTAGTGATCGGAGGGATCGTGGCCAGTTTTCTCTATAACGACATGTCCAAGCGTCCCGATTATTCAACCGTTCAAGTCAAAAAAGGAAACATTGAGCAAGTACTTGATCTGGACGGAAAGATCGCGCCTCAAAACGACGCTGAATTGGGTTTTGAAAGAGGGGGAAGGATCACGAAACTGACCCAGAAGGTCGGCGATTTTGTGAGATCCGGAACAGTTTTGGCCTACGCGAACGCGGCTGATCTCAAGGCCCAATATAACCAATCCGTGTCTCTCGCGAAAAGTTCCCAGGCGGATGTGGATCAATTTCAGGAACTTTATAAAAAAGAAAAAGCTAAGCTCGATTCTTTGAAAAAAACTTCCACAGCCAATTCGGCCGACAAGAAAGCGCAAAAAAAACAGATCGAGGCCAGCGAAGCGCAAGTCGTTTCCCAGCAAGAAAAAGTCGCGGCCGCTTTTTCCAATGTTGAAAACGCCAGGGCGCAAATTGAAAAGACCGTTATCACCGCTCCCTTTGACGGAGTTGTCTCCAAGCAAGATGTCTTTGAGGGGGAAGTGGCACAGTCAGATGTGGCGATCATCACTCTTTCCAGCCGGGATTCATTCAAAATCGAAGCCTTTGCCTCGGAAATAGATGTTCGGAATCTCCGCGTTGGCGACTCCGCTCGAATTGCCTTGAATGACGGTTCGGGAAGATCTTTTGACGCTGAGATAAATTCAATCGATCCGACGGAAGAGCTGATCAACAATGTTTCGAACTATAAGGTTACGCTCAACTTTCGAGAAGCGGTTTCCGATTTGCGTTCGGGGATAGGCGCCAGCGCGTCTGTCGCGGCAGAGAAGAAAAACGATGTCCTGCTTGTTCCTCGAGAGGCCGTTTTCGAGGAGGGAGGAAAGAAATTCGTATATATGTCGAAAAACGGTTTGAGAGAAAAGAAAGAAATTCAAACCGGCATATATGGAGTTGACGGCACAGTTGAAGTGGTGTCGGGGCTTTCAGCCGGTGACAATGTTTTCGAACTAAATAAATAAATTAGTATTTGCCCCAGGGCAAGCCCTGTACCTTTCCAGGTTCCGCGGCAAGCCGCGGGGCAAAAAACACTTTGATGTCATCGCTTGCTCGGAAATGTCCCGCCAAGGCGGGATCACTTCTCTCGCTTCGCTCGACAATAAATCTTTAATATATTTATATGGAAAATAATAATAACGAAAAGCAATCAGGTAAAAAAAATTCCGGCAGGAACAGGTTGATGCTGCTGGCCCTGCTGGCTTTTCTGGTCGCCGGGGCGGTCGCTCTCTTCTATATTTCCTTGTCGAAAAGCCGAGTATACGTCGAAAAATCGGCATTGGACGCTCCCGCCATCGATTTGTCTTCGCAAGGTGGGGGAGCTTTGCAGAAATTGTTTGTCAGGGTCGGCGACAAAGTGCAGGCAAATGAGCCAATCGCCCAGGTTGGAAACGATATTGTGAAGACTAAAGATCAAGGGGTAATTATTTCCATCAAAAATGACATCGGAAAAAATTTCACTCCCGGAGAGGCAGTTGCAAGTATGATAAATCCGGCCGATCTTCGAGTTATTGCTAGAGTTGAAGAGGATAAGGGACTTGGGGGCATCCAAATTGGGCAGAAAGCCATTTTCACGGTGGACGCTTTCGGCTCAAAACAATATGCAGGGATAGTCGACGAGATCAGTCCCACGGCCAGAAGCGGAGACGTGGTCTTCAATATCTCCAATGTCCGCGAACTGCAAGAATTCAATGTAAAGATCCGCTTCAACGTTCTGTCGTATCCGGAACTCAAAAATGGCATGTCGGCCAAAGCTTGGATATATAAGGATTAGCCAATATGCTCAAAAGATTGAAAAGAGCAAAAAATAATCCTGATAATTTCCGCTGGCTGATCATGCTGACGGTCATCGTGGGAACATTTTTGGGGAGACTGGATCAGACAATCGTCAACTTGGCTCTACCGAAAATAATCGGCGAATTCAACATCACTGTTTCGTCCGCCGGATGGATCGCCACCGCTTATATTTTGGCGAACGCCATCTTCGTCCCTATTTGGGGGAAACTGGGCGACACAATCGGGAGAAAGAAAATCTATATCTTAGGCTTTTCCATATTTATTTTTGGTTCGGTCTTGGCGGGTCTCGCTTGGAATTTCAGCTCGATGATAGTTTTTAGAGTTGTCCAGGCGATTGCGGTATCGGCGGATTATCCGACGGCGATGGCGATCGTGGCTGTCACGTTCAAAGAAGGAAAAGAAAGAGCCCAGGCTCTTGGGATCTGGTCGGCCTCTTTCGCGGCGGCGGCCGTTTTCGGACCGCTCATCGGCGGACCGCTTATTGATAACTTCGGCTGGCGTTCGGTTTTTTTGGTTAATTTGCCCGTAGGCATAATTGGCCTTTTTATGGCTTTAGCTTTCATCCAAGAATCCGTTTCGGAAAAAAAGACGGTGAAATTTGACTGGTGGGGAGCGATCACTTTGGGTTTGGCTCTTTCGGCGCTAGTTTTGGTCCTCGACAAGGGTTTGGAATGGGGATGGTTTTCTCTCAATAGCTTTTTTTCTTATGTGGCCACTCTTATTTTCGGATACATATTTATTCGGATTGAGAAGAATCATAGTGAACCCATTGTTGATCTGAAGTTTTTCAAAATTGGGGCTTTTGTGAACACGTTGGCCAATAATTTCATCGTCTTTATGGGCATGATGGGCGGGGTATTCTTGCTGCCGGTCTTTGCTCAGACATTCTTGGGATACAATGCGACAGAATCNNGCTCTGAGCATTATTGTGCCGCTTTCGATCATGGCTTTTGGGATCGGTTTTGGAATGGCGCAGCGCACGAATATTATCGCCTCGATCGTTCCTAATGAGGAAATTGGCATCGCTTCCTCCATTTTGGCGCTCGTCAGGAATATTGCCGGGGCTTTTGGGATCGCCATTTTTGCGACTATTCTCAATAATGTCACGAACTCAAATGTTTTGAGCATCGCCCGGAACAGTTTTGTGAATGTCAAAAATACTTTGAATATGGAACAATTTACGGCGCTCATTATTCTCAAAGCCCAGGTCGCGGCCTACGGAACGGTTTTTGCGGTGGCGGCGGCATTTCTTCTTGTGGGAGCGGTGGCGGCGCTGGGAATCAAAACGCATCGGAGAATCAAGCTCAAAGAAAATATTATTATTGAGTAGGCTGTGGAAGTCTTTGGTTTTTTTAATGAATTGCTTTTGTTTTATATTGAGAATGATATAATAGAAATGATAAAAAGCAGTTTCCTTTTACGACTCTCTAATGCGCTTTTCAATCAAAAGAAAAAATATAAAGTAACAAAAAATTATGCTCAACAAAATTTTTGCGGGAATGCTGATTTTTATTCCCGTGGCCGCGGCTGGCGAATTGCTGCATCTGTCGCCGATCTGGGTTTTTCTTCTTTCGGCTCTCGCGATCGTGCCGCTGGCGAAATTCATTGGGGAGGCAACGGAAGAATTGTCGGTGCATACTGGTTCGGCTTTGGGGGGATTTCTCAATGCCACTTTTGGGAACGCCACTGAATTTATCATCGCCATTTTTGCTTTGCACGCCGGACTCATCGAGGTTATCAAAGCTTCGATAACCGGTTCCATAATCGGAAACTTGCTTTTAGTTTTGGGTATGGCCATTTTTGCCGGAGGCTTCAAATATAAAACGCAAAAATTCAATAAAACCGCGGCGATGGCAAGTGGCGCGACCCTGCTTTTAGCTGTTATCGCTTTGGTCATGCCGGCTATTTTTCACCAGACAGCGCCCGAAGTCGGAGAACAGATCATTGAGAAACTGAGCATATTTGTTTCCATCCTCATGATCCTGGTTTACGGGGCCAGCTTAATGTTTGTTCTTTTCACCCATAAACATCTTTATACCGAAGAAGTGGGGAAGAACGAAGGTAATTGGAGCGTCATGAAGAGTATAATCGTTCTCGTGGTAGCGACAGTGGCCGTGGCCTGGATGAGTGAAATTCTGGTCGGGTCGATCGAGCCGATCGTAAAGGCCTTTGGATGGACGGAACTTTTCATCGGTGTCATATTTGTCGCCATTATAGGGAACGCGGCTGAACACACCTCGGCCATTACGATGGCTCTTAAGAATAAAATGGACCTGGCGCTCCAGATCTCCATCGGATCAGCGACCCAAATCGCGATGTTCGTCGCGCCGGCCCTTGTGCTGATCAGTTTGCTGTTCGCCCGTCCCATGAACTTGATCTTCAATATTTTCGAGCTGGTGGCGATCGTCCTTTCGGTCCTGATCGCCAATCTCATCACCGAAGACGGAGAAAGCAACTGGCTGGAGGGGCTGCAGCTTCTGGCGGCCTATGCCATTATGGGAGTGGCCTTCTTTTTTCACCCGTAGCTTTCGGGCGCAAATAGGTTCAAGCTAGAATAGAGAGTAATATTTAATCAGAATAATATGGCAAAAGTAAATATGTATTCAGGGAAGAGCCTGGGATGGAAAAAATACCAGAACAGCCCGGCCATGAAAAAACTGCTTTCTAATCCCAAGATCGCCGCGGCTCTGGATAAGCCGGGAGAGCGGATGGAATTTTTCAGAGATCTCCAGAGTGCGGGAAACGGGGGAGTGACGAAAAACAACGTGAAAGAAATGCTTGGAAAATATATGACAGGCAAGGGAAGGGCTATTAGCCGAAAGGAAGCTTCCATCATCGCCGGGGAAATGTTCAAAGGTGATGCGAGAAAGTATATTTCTCCGAAGAATGAGGTGGCAAAAAATGATCCGGGTGCGAAAGGGACATTAGCCACGGGTCAATCGATAAATCTTAATGCAGCGCGAACCACTTTTTCTGTTCCAAGGACAGTTCTGACGAACGGCGGCAAGAACTTTAACGAATTAGCGGATATAAACACGGACAGAGAGAATACGCCAAGATCGTCGAGTGATTTGTCGAAAGAAAAGAACAAAGGATCTTTTTCCCGAGCCTTGGCCGCCATGATGAGGAATAAAAGGAATTGAAGTTCCCTTGACTTGCGGATATTGCTTAAGCGAATTGTAATCAGCAAATTTTTTTATGTCTTATATAATACTCCTTAAGATTGGGAGCGAAAACGAGGTCCAGCTGGAACTGGTGAAAAAAGGAAAGAACATCGGCACCCTGAGCTGGACGGATGGCAGTGATATGTCCCGTCTTTTGCTCCTGAAAATCGACCAACTTCTGGAAAAGAACAAGATTGGACTTGACAAAATTTCTGGGTATAAGATAATGAGTGAAGTGCCTGAAAACTACACCAGTTNNAGAATATCGGATTTGCCAAAAAAAAGGTCTTGTGATAGGGTATATAAACGTGCTATTAAGTTCTGGGGAATTTGCATAATTTATCTAGACTAAATTAAATATTCTTAATTAAAACCACTTATTCAAAATCATTTGCTTCCTAGAAATTTTCGAAGCAAAGATTGGTAAGTGGCG
>PMJF01000048.1 GCA_003157295.1 Candidatus Moraniibacteriota bacterium
AATCCAATCGCGTATTTTGCGCTTCCGGATATTTTTCTCTTATTTTTTTGAGGACCTCCTTGTTTTTTTCATCGTCTGAATTACCGTAGCGGATCAGAACGGAATTGTTTTGCGTCGGCTGAACCGTGGCATCCTTTGTCCCGGCTTCATCGAGAATTGTTTTTATTTCCGCGTTGGACGGCGCGGAGGCGGCGAATTTCACTTCCATCAAGGTCCCGCCGGTAAAATCTATGCCGTATTTCAAGCCCCAAGCCGAAAGACTGATAACACTTAAAAGCATCAGGGTTCCTGAGACAACATAGAAATATTTGCGCTTATTTATAATTTTATACATAGAGTTTTGAATTGAGCTGAAGATTATGATTTTGAAAATATTGCGTTCTATTGCTATTTGTTAACAAGTAGCAATAGGTTAGCCTATTTGAAAAATCATGATCTTCAGTGAATCAAAGTTCTTTTTCTTCGCTTATTTTTTCTTTGGCGATCACCAATCCTTTTCTCTTCTCTGCCCATTCTCCGATCACCGCCGTCAATATTGTCCGAGTGATCACAATGGCAGTAAACATGGAAACCAGCACACCCAAAAGCAAAGTGACGGCAAAACCTTTCACAAACCCAGTTCCGAACCAAATCAAGATCAGCGACGTGATTATTGTGGAAATATTGCTGTCCCGGATGCTCGGCCAGGCCCTGTGAAATCCTTCCGTGATCGCTCCTCGCAGGCTGCGGCCTTTTCTGATCTCTTCCTTGGTGCGTTCGAAGATCAGGATGTTAGCGTCGACGGCCATACCGACCGAAAGGATGAAACCGGCGATCCCAGCCAACGTCAAGGTGATCGACCAGGGCGTTACGAATGACATTTTGAAAATCGCCACCATAAGTGAGGTATAGATCAAAAGTGCAAATGTCGCGATAAGCCCGAGAAATCGATAGTAAATAACCATGAAAATGGCGACCAGGATCATCCCGATAAGCCCGGCTCCAAGACTCTTATCGAGCGACACCTTGCCCAGTGACGCCTCAAGACTTTGCTGGCCGATGAGAGTGATCGGCATCGGCAAGGCGCCTTCGTTGAGCCTTTGCGCTAATTTTTTGGCTTCCTCAAGGGAAAAATTGCCTGTGATGACCGCTTTTCCATCGGTAATTTCGGTCTGCACCGTCGGGGCGCTGATAACCTGCCCGTCGAGAAAAATGGCGATTTGTTTGCCAATATTATCTTTTGTGAGCTGACCGAACAGCTTCGTTCCTTCACTATCAAACTCGATTCCCACTTCCGGCTTTCCTGATTGGGACATAAACTGGACGTCCGCCCGCTTCAAGTTTTTTCCCGAAAGACCCGTTTCGATGAATGTGGGTGTTTGCTGTTGAACCGGCGGAGTTTTTTTCATCAAAAGGATATGCTGGGCATGCACTTCCTTGTTGTCCCCGTCTCCTCGCTCTTCCAGTTTTTTGATAATATGATATCCGAACTGTGATTCGACTATTTGCGGATAAACCTCTCCCGGTTTCAAGTCGCTATCGAAAAGAACCTTGTCAAACTCGGGAACGAAAGCTCCTTTTTTCACCCAATCCAGGTCACCGCCCTTGTCTTTTGAACCCGGATCTTCCGAATTTTGTTTCGCCAACTCTGAAAAATCGGCGCCGTTCTGGATTTGTTTGAGTAAGTCTTCCGCTTTCTTTTTTTGCTGTTCATTGTAGGCTTGGTCCTCGGCTGAAAGTTCTTGTGGCGGCTGTTCGGCCGGAGCCTCCATCTTTTTGAATTCCAGAAAAGGCGTTTCTTTGATCATGGATTTGGCCGCCTCGATATCTTTCACGCCCGCCAGCTCGACTATGAGCCTCTGCTCTCCGCCTGATTTCGAGGTTTCAATGAGAGGTTCGGCGACCCCGAATGCGTTCACGCGCCTCTCGATCACATCTTGCAGGCCGTTCAAAGCATCCTGGGCTTTTCCCGATTCCACTCCGCTCGTGTCGACTTTGTATACCAAATGGATCCCTCCCTGAAGATCGAGGCCCAGATTTATTTTGAAGCGCGAAAGAAAAGATGAAGCCCAGGCTGGTTTCGAAATTTTTCCCGGATAGGCGACAAGAGCCGCTGCAGCAAAGAGCAGCAGAACTAACAAAAATTTTATCCAAATTTTTCTTTGGACGGACATATAGATAAGGCTCTAAATTTCTAGATCTATTTTAGCACAGAAAGAAGAAAAAATAAAGCTCAACCCTGCTTCATTTTCAGTATCGCCAAAATTACGGAACAGACAAGCGGACTTACATTCATATAAACAATATAATAATCAGACTTGAGCAGGCCATACAGGATCAAACATACCGACTGCAGAAACAGGATCAGCAAAAAATAGCCGGACAGGTCTTTCGTTTCCTTGGTTATCCAGCTTTTATAAACTTGCGGAAACAGCCGGATAGTGTTCAAAACCCCCGCCGTAATTCCAAGAAATTCGATCATTTCATCTTTGATAAAAATCGATTCGCTTTTTTCAACACATTTTTGGGATTCCTATAAGTAACTCGTGAAAACGCTTCTTTATATTCCACCCATGAATAATCGACGTGTTCGGATGATAGTTTTATTTTTTTTTCTTCAGTTTCAGTCAAATACACTCTTACTGTTTTTAAAATATTAATTCCCCTTCCGGATGATTTTCGTTCTTCTTTTTCCCGGTCTTTAGCGCGATAAAAATATCCATACCATGCAGAAAAATCAGGAATTATTTTAAACTCGGTTATCCCCGTTTCCTCTTTTACTTCACGTCGCAAGGTCTCCTGTTCGGTCTCGCCCTTTTCAATATGGCCCTTGGGAAAATCCCAATGCCCGCAATAACCGTCACTTGGGGGATGTCTTATCAAGAGATAAAAGATCTTCTTTCCCTCGTGACGAAAAACCACTGCGCCGATTGATCTTTCAAATGCCATACTGGTAAAAATCTAAGTTATAATCGATAAACTATTTATCTTAATGCCGCACTTTTAGTTTTCAGAAAATATCTTATCGGGCACATCTTTTCGCGAGCGGGCATGGTTTTTTCGCGATTTATTACGAAAAAGAGCGAGTGAAAAGCTGTAGTGAGCTTGCTCGCCGGTCAAGCGAACGGCACGGCAAGGTATTTTCTGGATAAATTTAGATCTTATAGAAAAAATTTCCACTCTTTAAGACATTACAATCCAAATAACTCATCTGCGATCTCATATTGGCTTCCAATGTCCCGACGCAGATCAAGGCGATTGCCTTTCGGATCTTCACGCGGAATGACCCGGACTTTCCCCTCATCAAAAGCTCGAAGCAATTTCTCACGAAGCAAGCTCACGGATTCGCCCCTTCGTTGATCGGGTTTCAATGAAGCGTTGGCCATGATATAACAAACTCTCGATCCGTCAGAGAAAAATTGGCCACCGCGAAATTCCATCGCCGAGGGAACAAAAACGATTCCCTTTTTCTTGAGATAGGCAAGGTCCATTTCCATTTTTTCGTTTCGGGTGCACGACCAAGGATAGCCTTTTTGTCCTTTGGGACCGCCAGGTCCGGTAACGAGCGCCATTGTCATTGCGATCTGATCTTCCCGTATCTCTGGTTGGATTTTATCTAAATTTCCCTGAAACATTGCCTGAAACAGCGCGCCCAAATTTCTCGTTCTTCTCGCCACGACCGGAAATTCCGGCTCCCCCGGACGAATATTCACTTCGCAGACCCGAATCGCCGTCGGTTTTTTATTTTCATCGAGCGAAACGAAACAGCCGGGATATAGGATACAAGGACGCAGATATCCCGCTTTTTTCATCGCTCCAATGAGCGGCCGAAATATTTTTTCACTCGCCATTTCCATTATCTCTGGTGTTTCAACCGGATGCGGTGAAACCGAACCCATTCCGCCCGTGATAGGATTATCCGTCCCGGACTGGCCAGCAAAGCGTTCCGGATAATCCATCGCCGTCGGTAGGATCTGAAAATTCCCGTTTTTGTCCACCAGCGCCGTGAAACTGATCTCCATTCCGGACATCCGCGATTCAACCAAAAGCGGCCAATTTTCCGCCCCGCACAATTCTTTATAGTTATCTTGATAATCTTTGATCATCCCGTCGTAAACTTTTTTGATCTGCCAGCTATCCATGATCACACGCGAACCTTTTCCGCCCGCCGTGAAAGGATATTTCAAAACCACTCCGCCATGCCTGTGAATATACTCGAGACTTATTTTCAAAACTGCCTTATAATCCTTTGCGTTTACAGTTGTCCATTCATCCGCGACCGGCACACCAGCATCGCGCAAAAATTCTTTGGCCCGAATTTTGTCGCCTTCGATGAAAGAGGCTTCTTGGGTGAGACCAGATATTTTTTCTCCGAAATTTACTTCGCCGATTCGGGGCGAGCCCGCTGCGGAAACTTTATCAATAAGCCCCTGATAAAAAAGATCCTCTGGCAAAGGGACAACGTAATCAACTTTTTTGCTTTTCAGGGCTTCGATTATCGCCTCGCCATACCCATCAACCGAGTTATTTTTCGTATCCAAAAAATCCACCGACCAGCCGGACATCTCAGCTAGCGGCTTCATCGCCGGACTGCCCCGAAAAACCATCCCCTGAAATTTTTCTTCGCTATTTTCACTTTTCGCCGTCGAAACCACCAGCGCTGAAACCAGCGTCCTCGAATCCGAACCGGCAAACGCTATTTTTATTGGCATAAGTCAACTTTAGCAAACTTTTTTCTTTTTACAAAATAAAAAGGCCGCCCCTTTTCATGTCTGAGAAAAAACGTTCTTCTATTTCCTATTTAAAAACTTCGAGAGCTCTTCCGCCTCCAAGCAATTCACGACATCCTTTTTCTTCGCCCAGCCGCGCCGCGCTTGCGCGATGCCAAGTTCCAGATAGTGCAGTTGATTCTTGCTATGTGCATCCGTGCCAAGCGACAATTTCACGCCGCAGCCAATCGCCCGTTTAATGTTCAAATCGTTGAGATCCAGCCGACTGGGATACGCATTTATTTCAAGAATGGTCTTGTTTTTTGCCGCGGCCTGGCAGATCGCATCAAAATCAAACTCATATCCCGACCGGCGGAAAATGATCCGGCCGGTGGGATGGGCGATAATGTTAATATGCGGATTCTCGATCGCCCGAATGAGCCGTTTGGTCATTTCGTTTTTCGGCATCTTGAAATTGGAATGAATGGAACCCAGAACGATATCAAACTTCGCGAGATATTTATTTTCGAGCGCAATCGTTCCGTCCGGATTAATATCCACTTCACAGCCTTTGAAAATTTTTATTCCATTCATCGCATGGTCCACTTTCTCGATTTCCCGCCATTGCTTTTCGATAGTTTTGATATCCATCGCTCCGGCAATTTTTAGGTGTCCCACATGATCAGTGATGGCAATATATTTTCGGCCTAAACGCTCGGCTTCTTCGGCCATTTCCCGCACGGTATGCGTTCCGTCGGAATAAGTGGTGTGCATTTGCAGATCACTCAGGACTTCGTCGTATTCAACAATTTTCGGCAATTGATGTTTTTGCGCGAGCTCAATTTCTCCCCGATTTTCCCGCATTTCCGGCGGCATCCAGTCCAGACCCAATTTTTTATAGATTTCTTCTTCCGTCTGTCCGGTAAGAAATTTGTTATTCTTATCGAATAATCCATATTCATTCAGCTTCCATCCCTTTTTGATCGCAATTTTCCTCAATTCCACATTATGATCTTTGTTTCCGGTAAAATACTGCTCCGCCGCGCCGAACGATCTTTCCGGAACCACCCGCAGATCCGCGTCGATACCGATGTCTAGCCGTACTGACGATTTTGTGGCGCCCCGCGCGATAATTTTTTCCACGTTCGGCATTGAGATAAAATATTCCATCGCGGCGTGCGAATCATCGGCCGCGGCTAGGAAATCAATGTCGCCGACCGTTTCTTTCCGACGCCGAAACGATCCGCAGGCCAAAACTTTTTTGACGCCGGCGGAAGAAGCGAGATCTTTTTCAATTTTTGAAACAAGAGGGGAGACATAGCCCAGCGAAAACCTCCCTCGATGCTCGCGGGAAAGTTCGATCGAACGCAAAATGTTCTCTTCTGTTTTTTCACCAAAATGGGGGAGAGTCCGTATTTTTTTCGCCCGGGCCGCTTTTTCAAGATCTTGAACATTCCGAATCCCCAACTTTTCGTATAAAATTTTGATCATTTTCGGACCCACGCCTTCGATCGCTTCGAAGCTCAAAAGGTCAATGGGCGCTCCCCTCTTCAGTTTTTCAAAAACTCCGATCTTCCCGGTTTTTATATATTCCTCAATATGCTCTGCCATCCCCTTTCCTATTCCCTCCACTTCCATGAGACCCTTCACTCCGCTTTTTTTATAAATATCCGAAAGATCTTCCTCCATCTCCGAAATCAGCCGCGCCGCCTTTTCATACGCCCGCGGACGGAACTTATCGTCCTGCATCGCATAAAATTCGGCGATTTGATAGAAAATTTTTGCGATTTTGGAATTAAACATAATTTTTTCCAAAGCTAAGCTTTAGGGAAAACACAACTAAAATTTCTTGATTTCCTTCATGAATTCCTTGAGCAAGTTTTTCTCAGCCACTTTCTTGATGATCTCTCCTTTCTTGCACAGAAGCCCGACACCTTCTCCTCCCACAACCGCAAGATCGGCTTCGCGCGCTTCGCCCGGACCGTTCACCACGCAGCCCATCACTGCCACGTGAATATTTTTATCAATGCCAATTACCAGCTCATCAACTTTTTTTGCGAGACTAATAAGATCGATCTTTGTCCGTCCGCAAGTCGGACAGCTTGTCACCGTGACTCCCCGTCTTCGCAAACCAAGCGCTTGCAAAATCCCCCAGGCCACTTTCATTTCTTCGACCGGATCGGCTGTCAGCGAAACCCGAATTGTGTCGCCAATCCCTTCATATAGAAGATGACCAATCCCGATTGACGACATTATCGTCCCCCGAAATATTGTTCCCGCTTCGGTGATGCCAAGGTGCAGGGGATAATTCACCTTTTGGCTAAGCATTTTATAGCTCTCGACCGTTCGCTCAATATCAGAAGCTTTAAGAGAAACAATAATATCGCGAAAATTCATTTTCTCCAGAATTTTTATGTGCCGCATGGCCGATTCGACCATTCCTTTTGCGGTGACCTTGTTTTTGTATTTTGCGAGAATATCTTTTTCGAGAGATCCGCCGTTTATGCCGATCCGGATTGGAATTTTTTTCTTTTGGCAGGCGTTCACAACTTGCCTCACTTTTTCAACGGAACCGATGTTTCCCGGATTGATCCGGAGCTTATCGATGCCTTGCCGGATGGCTTCAAGCGCCAATTCGTGGGAAAAATGAATATCCGCCACCAGCGGAAGATTTATCCTGCTCTTTATTTTTCCGATGGATGTGGCTGCAGCCGCATCCGGCACCGCCACCCGAACAATTTCACAACCGGCTCTTTCTAACTGCTTTATTTGCCTCACCGTGGCCGAGACATCGCTCGTTTTCGTGTTGGTCATCGATTGCACCGCCACCGGCGCATCCCCGCCGATGAATAAATTTCCAACCCTTATTTTTCTGGTTTTTTTGCGCTTGATCATATCATCATAATATACAAATTTGGCAAAAAGAAAAGGGCGGACCTCCTGGACCGCCCCCGGTTTTAAGATTCTTAGAGATGACGAGATGCCGGACAATGTCCTCCCTTACCCTTCTTCGGCTCTATCCCGCAACATTCAGCGCATACGCTATCTGCTAGTTCATAATGATGGCGCAGATCCCCGTAGTTCCCTCCACGAACCGCTTTAAGCGCAGAGACCAATTCTTCTCTATACTTATAGAACACTCTGATCTTGCACTTCCACTTGCGCGAACACTCCTCGCAGCGGGCGATCTTCTTCTCCTCGAGATAACTGCAGCCACAGATAGCCCGGCCGCAGTCTGCGTTAACGCAAAAGGCCACTTGGAGCAATCTTCCCAGAGGATTCCTTCTTTTTTCCGCCATGAAACGTCCTCCCCGTCATGATTGTTAACGCCCATCGGCGCATTCCTCGCTTAATCTTTCGCTAAAAGTTCAGAGTATTCGTGTACAAAAAAGAACTGCAAATAAATTCGAAATTTTCTCGCCTATTTGCAAGTCTCTTTCCGCTCAATTTATATCATGCTTTAAAATATAAAGTCAATTCCGATTCTTAAGATCGACTTTATATAAGAAATTATTTGGCGTTTTCCGCTTTTCTGGCCTCTTCAAAAATGAAAACAGCGAGCGTCGTGCCGAGCACCATCAGCCAGTCCTTCCAGTCGATCGGACTCATATGCAGATATCTTTGGAGAAAGGGCACGTGCATCAGCGTCAGAAGCATTCCGACAGAAATGATGATCGCTCCGATTGCGTACTTATTTTTGAAAAATCCTATCGTGAAAACGGACAATTTTTCACTGCGCGCCTGCATCAGATTCGCCATCTGCGCCATGGCCAGCACGGCATAAGCCGCCGCCGTTGATTTGATATATAAGGCCGAGTTAAAATCAATTTTTTCTCCAAAATTCCACCCGCCTCTTTTCATTGACCAGATAAAAGCAATGACGGCGCCCGTGG
>PMJF01000051.1 GCA_003157295.1 Candidatus Moraniibacteriota bacterium
GTGAGTAGCTGCAAGTCACGGACCAGCTTTCCATTTTCCTCAGACAACTCAACTTCCCGAGCCAATTTTCCCTGGTCGAGAACATCTTTTATTTTTTTTGCAATTTCCAAAGTCTTGATGGCTTCTTTGTTCTGCCCGCGGGCCTCTTTTTCCAATTTCACCATTCTCCTGGTCACCGTATCGAGGTCAGCGATGATCAGCTCCGTATTGATTATCTCAATGTCATTTTCGGGATCAATTTTGTCGTGGACGTGAGTGATATTTTTATCCTCGAATACACGCACGACTTGCGCGATGGCATCAACTTCTCGAATATGCGAGAGAAATTTATTCCCCAATCCCTCGCCTTCGGCGGCGCCCTTCACCAGTCCCGCAATATCGACAAATTCAATAACCGTCGGAACAATTTTGGCCGACTGCGACATTTNNCTCGATGGTGCAGAAGGGATAGTTGGCAATATCCACCGGATTTTTGGTGAGGGCCTTAAAGAGGGTTGATTTACCCACATTCGGTAGCCCCACAATTCCGACTTTTAGCGACATATGGATTGATGCTAGCAAATAAGAAGGCATTTGTTAAGGGCCGCTTGCAGCTCTTTGTTTTTTCGGTATCCTGTGATTTAATAAATAAGTGCAATATAAACTTTAATCCTATTCACATGAAAATCGTCATTTTGGCCGGGGGAACGGGAACGCGCTTTTGGCCGATGAGCCGGAGCGACAAGCCGAAACAACTTTGCAAGCTTGTTTCCGAGAAAACAATGCTGGAGGAGACTCTCGATCGTTTCAAGGAATGGCCGAAGGAGAAAATATTTATTTCGACAACCAAAGCGCTGGTCGATAAGATCAAAGAAGTTTTGCCCGATTTTCCGGAAGACCACTACATTGTCGAGCCGGCGCTTCGCGATACCGCTCCGGCGATGGGATTTGTGGCGGCCTATCTTGAAACTATTGATCCGAATGAGGCGATGGCCTTTGTTCCGGCTGATCACAAGATCGGACAAGTGGACAAATTTTTGCGCTCTATCGAGGAAGCGGAGAAAGCGATTTTGGAAACGGGAAAGCTACTTGATATATCCGTCCATCCGACAAATCCAACGACCACGCTGGGATATACCAAAGTCGGTAAGCGGGTTCGTGAGGCAAATGGAATTGAATTTTTCGAATTTTTGGAGCATAAAGAAAAACCGGACCAAGAAACGGCCAAAAAATATCTGAAGGACGGAAATTATCTCTGGCATGCCAATTATTATATGTGGACCCCGAAGAAATTTCTGGAAGCTTATCAAAAATATGCGCCGGAAATGCACGCGACGCTTCTCAAGATCCAAAAGCTGTTTGGTGACAAGAGCCAAGAAAAAGAAATTGAAGAGCTGTATGCCACTATGGAAAAAATTTCCATTGACTATGCCATTACCGAAAAAATGGATCCAACTGAACTAATGATCATCCGGGGGGACTTTGATTGGGACGATATTGGCGCCTGGGACACGCTCTATCAAAACATGCTGGCAAAATCGGATGATAACAATAATGTCATCGTCGGCGGAAAACACGTGAATATCGATACGAGCGGCAGCCTGATATATGGTCCAAAAGGCAAGATGATAACAACGATCGGCATAGATGACCTGGTTATCGTGGACACGGAAGACGCGCTGCTCGTGAGCACCAAATCCCGCGCGCAAGAAGTGAAAAAAATCATTGAAAAATTGAAGGAAAAGGGTAAGAAATATTTATAAGGTCGAATCCGGATAATTTTTAAATTAAATTTATGAAAATCAACCCCCATATCTTTCGTGCGTACGATTTAAGAGGTTTAGTCGGAACGGATCTTAGTCCAGAATTTATGGAGCATCTCGGCAAAGCCCACGGAACTTACATGAAGCGGCATGGAATTTACGAAGCAGTTGTTGGTTATGACTCTCGCGCAACGAGTCCTGAATACGCGGACGCGCTTATTCGTGGTTTTAGTTGGGCCGGTGTTGACACGATAAATATAGGAATGACCATGGTGGGTACTTTTTATTGGTCACAATACTATTTCAAAAGGAAAGGCGGAGCTTTTATAACAGCATCGCATAATCCAGCGGAGTATAACGGTGCAAAAATCGCTATCGATTTTTCGGAGACTTTAGTCAGTGATGGAATGAATGAGCTTCGACGAATGGTCGAGGAAGAAGATTATAAAAAGGGTGAAAAGAAAGGAAAAGTAGAGCGACAAGATATTCTCGATGCTTATATCAAAGATTTAAAAGAAAGAATAAGCGTTACAAAAAAAATGAGAGTGGTTATTGATCCTAGCTGTTCGACCGCTGGAGTTATTGTTCCAAAAGTACTTAGGGCATTTGGAGTCGAGGTTATTGAGAGTAACTGCAATCTTGACCCGACTTTTCCCGTTGGAACACCGGATCCGACGGAAATCGCTGTTGCAGAACGTTTGAGAGAGAAAGTCCTGGAAGAGAAAGCCGATCTGGGTTTTTCTTATGACGCAGATGGGGATAGAATCGGAATAGTTGATGACAAAGGTGGGATTATTTGGAACGATGTTCTAGTAGCTTTGTTTTCCATTGATGTATTGGACAAGCATCCGGGCGAGAAGATTATGTATAATACTCTTTGCTCAAAGGTCGTCGAAGATACCATAAAAAAATATGGAGGAGTTCCATTTATGTGGAGGACCGGCCATTCTTTTCTAAAGAAGAAAAACCAAGAAGTAAAAGCTGCGTTCATCGGTGAGCTATCAGGCCATTTCTTCTTTTCGGCAGATTTTTTCAATCATGATGACGGTTGCTATACCACTTTGCGTCTTCTTGATTATCTTTCCCGAAGCGATCAGACGCTTTCCCAGGCTGTTGCAGGTCTTCCTAAGTATATTTCCAGTCCGGAAATTAAACTTGGATGTGCTGATGACAAAAAAGCGGCGTTAATTGAAAAGATGAGCCAAGTGCTGATAAAAGATTTTCCTCAAGCTGAAGTGATATCCGATGAACGGGCGGGAGATGGCGTGAGACTTAATCTTCCCGATTCAATGTTTGTTGTCCGCTATTCTCAGAATGGTCCATATCTGACTATTAAATTCGAAGCCCAGACGCGGGAGCGTTACGACGAATTAAAAAAATATCTTAGTACCTTTCTTCACAATTATCCAGAGGTTGATTGGGAGAATAATATTGTTAATGAAAAAAGCTTAGAATAAAAAACTTATTTTAATCAGCATCTTAAACACCGAACCGGTCCTGCGTCTCAATATCGAAGCGAACACCCAAGAAATGATGGAAGAGAAAAGGGATGAAGTGCTGGGAATAATTCGAGGGTAAAAATAATTTTCAAATAAAGAAAGCCTGCCAGGGAGGTCCTAGGTCCCATTGGCAGGCTATTAATTTCATCTAATTATTTTATTCGTTTGCCTCGGTCGCACTTCCATTATACCAACTTGAGAGATAGCTCAGAAAGCTGGCCATCGCAAGAAGCGCGGAAATGGTCAGGCAGGCAACGAATACTTTGAAAGACCAATGCGCAAAGAAGACGGCCGGATTGGAAAAAAGAAATGCTAACATCCATATTCCGACAGTCGCGCATTCAAACCCCATCTTCCATTTTCCCGTCCGGTGAGACTCAACACGCCAACCAAATGCCGCGGCAACTATTCCGCCAAGGATAAGGGTCCCTTCAACAATAAGGATTGCCCAAATGAGCACCTTGAGGAAAGAATGAAGATCTGACAACTCCTGACCGTGGTTCATCATGAGTTGCAGATATTTGTTTAAGTAATATACTAGCGGATAAATAATGAATTTATCCCTTGCTCTGTCCAGGAGCGCTCCAAGCTTGGAACGTTGTTTCCATCTGCGGGCGAGAAACCCATCCAGTGCATCGGTCGCAAAGGTCAAGGCTATAGCCGCCAACGTCTTGTATGAACTGGAAATTGGCCAGGCTAAAGAGCCAAGCCTTTCGTAATGAATCCAAGCCTCCTGCACCATAATTATCGAGTACAGGGCGGAAAAAAAACCGCAGACCGTGATCAAATTAGCCGCAGTATACGGACTAGTCGTGTCATACTTTTTCGCAGCGGCCATGACGTCCACCCCCCCTTGTTGTTAAAGGCCTGAAAGAGATTTTTGTTTTATATCAAAAAATTTTACTCGCTACAGTAAGCCCATTTTCTCCCGAACATCTGCCATTTTCTTTTCCGCCAGTTCTTTGGCTTTTATTCTTCCCTGCTCTAATATTTTCAATACTTCATTATCTTCAATACTATTGTATTTTTCCTGAAACGGCTCCAAGAATCCGACGATCGTTTCAGCGAGGTCCGTTTTGAACTCGGAATAGCGCTTGTCACGATAAATATCCTCGATTTCCTTCGGCTTGATGTTGTCGAGCAGGGAATAAATATTGATCAAATTTTTGATGGCGGGCTTGTCGTCTGAATACCGGACTTCTTTTTCGCTGTCAGTAACGGCTTTTTTGATCTTTTCCCGGACCGTGTCGGGATCGTCGCTCAGGGAAATATAATTGGAAGCGCTTTCGGCGGATTTCGACATCTTTTTTGTCGGGTCGTCGAGTCCCATAATGCGCATACCTTCTTTCACTACATGTGGTTCGGGAACCGTAAACGTTTCGCCAAACATCTGGTTGAAGCGGCGGGCGAGGGTTCTCGTGATTTCAATATGCTGAACTTGGTCTTCTCCGACCGGGACAACATTTGTGTCGTATAAAAGAATATCCGCGGCCATCAGGACTGGATAGCTGAAAAGTCCGGCGTTGATATTCTGGTTATTTTGTTGGGACTTATCCTTGAATTGTGTCATACGCTCAAGTTCCGGAAGCTTCGTGATGGTGTTCAAAATCCAGGCCAGCTCAGTATGTTCCGGAACGCGCGATTGGACAAAAATAGTCGATTTTTCCGGATCGATGCCGGCGGCCAGATAAGTTTTCGCCACTTCGATCGTTTTTTGGTGAAGCTCTTTGGGCTTTTGGGGAACGGTGATGGCGTGCAGATCCACCACGCAAAAGATCGGATCGTATTTATTTTGCAGTTCGACCCAGTTTTTAATGGCGCCGAGATAATTTCCCAGATGAAGGTTGCCAGAGGGTTGGATGCCGGAGAAAATGCGTTTCATCGATTTTTATTATATAAAGATTACTGATATCAACCTCAGATTGATATTTTTCAATTATTTGTTTACTATAAAGTTATACTAGATACAAAGGATAAAGTTGTCAAAATTTATTGATGAAACCAGACAAAATATATCTTGTCGTCCCGAGGATCATTGAACAGCCGACTTGGGGAGGCCGTTACATCTTGGAACAGAAAAAATGGGACAAAAAAAAAGAGTTCAAAGGTCTCAAAACTGGCCAGTCTTACGAACTTTTTTCCGGATCCAATTTGAGAGGTGACATCAGCTCAACGGACGACCGGAGCTTCACGGGTGAGCTGGGTTATGCCATGGAGCCGGACAAATTCAAATATTTAGGCGACAAGAAGAAACTCGTTTCGCTCAAAAAAATAATTAAAAGATATCCAAAGGAATTTCTGGGATCGACAGCGGCGAAAAAACACGGCGGGGAAATGAAAATTCTCATAAAATTCACCCAGGCCAAAGGCAATTCATTTCAAATGCACCTTGCAAAGGGAACGCGTTCGGGAAAGTGGATCGCTAAACCGGAGAGCTGGTATTATTTCGATCCGGGGCTTATCACGCTGGGCGCAAAAAAGAACATAGACTGGGAGAAATACAAGCAGGCCTGTGTTGCTATGGACCGTGAGCTTCGGGCCTTGGGTGAACTTGTGAAAAAGAAGAAAATGAAGCTTGACGCGGCAAGAGTAAAAGCCGGGGAAATCGTAAAAAAATACGATCCTTATAAATTCGTGAATAAAATAAGGGTCAAAAAAGACACGCTTATTGATCTGAGCTCCGGGGCGGTTCATCATTCATGGGAAGAAAGCAGATCGCGGCACGCCCTTGGGAACGTAGTTTATGAGCTGTGTCTTGATGTTATGGATCCCGTATCTTCCATACGGTGTTTTGACAAGGGAAAGATCAAAGACAACGGGAGCTTGAGAAAGCTCCATATTGATGATTATTTCCGTAATGTCAGCAGAAGCGATGAGACGAATGACCCCAAAAAACATATTTTGTCTCCGACCCGCCTGTCTGCCGGAAAAAACGCCAAGGTTTTGGGTTTGCTCCGGACAAAATACTACTGCCTCGATAAAATGATCTTAAGCGGGACTTATAGCGGCGCCCATACTGATTCCCGGAGATCATTCCATCATTTGTTTGCCAAGAAAGGCAATGTTATAATCAAAACGGGAGGAGAAGAAATCCAATTGACCGAAGGTCACTCCTGCATTGTTCCGGCTGCGATCGGAAAATATGCCATCTCGCCCCAATCAAGAGGCAGCGTGGAGATCTTGAAGACATTTATAAATTAAACTTGAAAAAATATGCTTGACGACTTGAAAAAGATCAATCAACTTGACCGAGACAGAGTAGGAGATTCGATCAAAATGCTTCCAAAACAAATCGAACAAGTTTTTGCGGAGAACAAAAGTTTGCGCTTGCCCGGAAATTACAAGAACTTTCGAAATGTCGTTGTCGATGGAATGGGCGGATCTAATCTGGGCGGGAGATTGATAAAATCGGTTTTTGCGGATCGGCTTAAAATTCCCCTTGAGATAAAAGCCGGCTATGAACTGCCGGCATTTGTCGGAAAGGAAACATTTTATATCCTTTCCTCCTATTCAGGAACGACAGAAGAGACGCTCTACAACCATAAAGAAGCAAAAATAAAAGGGGCAAAAATTGCGGTTCTCTCGATGGAAAATCCCAAAAGTGTTCTCATTGAAATTGCGAGACGTGAAAAACTTCCGCTTATTACTTTCGATCCCAAATTTAATCCTTCCACTCAGCCTCGCATGGGAGTGGGATATTCTGTGGCGGGAATTTTGACGTACTTTATGAGATCGGGACTTGTGAGCGTCGACAAAAAAGAATGGGATCTGATCATAAAGCGGATGGAAGAGGGAAACAGGAAATATTCTTCCGAAGTGAAAGAAAAAGAAAATCCCGCGAAACAGGCAGCGAGAAAGATTTTTGGGAAAATGCCTGTTATTGTTTCCGGCAATTTTCTGGAAGGAAACATCCATATTTTCCGTAACCAAATTTCCGAAAGCGGGAAAAATTTTCCAAGCTATCTGACGCTTCCGGAGCTCAACCACTATTCCCTGGAAGGCTTGGGACATCCAAAGCTCGGGAAAAAATATTTGCATTTTTTGTTTATTGATTCAGATCTTGAAAACAAAAGGGTCCAAGTGAGAAGTGAGCTGACAAAGAAAGTGGTGAAGGGTGAAGGGATAAGTTTTTCTGTTTACGCTCCAAAGGGGAAAACAAAACTTCAGCAGGCTTTCGATGTCCTCTATTTCGGTTCATGGGTAAGTTATTATCTGGGACTGCTCAATAACGAAAATCCGGCCGCGGTCAGATGGGTGGACTGGTTCAAGGAAGAGCTAAACAGAAAAGTTGGGAAGATCTAGACCCCTACGAGCATAAATTGACTTTTCACTTCTTATTTGTTAATCTCCTGTGAGCTACAAATATGCTTCGATTCATTGCCTACGTCCTGTCAAACGCCCTTGGGATCTGGGCTTCGGCGAGACTGGTGGCGGGCGTTCACTTTTTCGGCAACTGGAAGTGGCTGATTCTGGCCGGAGCCGTACTAGGACTCATAAATTTCTTGATAAAACCAATTATAAAGATCATCGCCACTCCGCTTATCTGGATAACGCTCGGACTTTTCACCATCGTGATCAATGTGCTGATGCTCTATCTCTTGGCCAAGATCGTTGGAGCTTTGGTCATCGACAGCTGGATCGCTGCGTTTTGGGCGGTGATCTTGATAAGCGCCATAAATTTTCTGGCTTCGTCCATGATCCGCGAAGGCGAATAATAGAAAGATAAAATTTTTCTTCTCGTAATATGGAAAAGATACTAACAATTGTTCAAATAGTAATTGCGGTCCTTCTCGCGGCATCTATCCTTCTTCAGAATCGGGGAGCGGGATTGGGGTCCACCTTCGGCGGAGATTTCGGAGGATACTACACAAAAAGAGGCTTTGAAAAATTTCTTTTTTCAGCCTCGGTTGTCCTGGGCGCGTTGTTTTTGATAGTGGCGGTCGTTTTGATCTATCTTACGTCGAAGGGCGCCTAAAATATCTCTTTAGAAAAATTATAAAAGTAAAGATGATCACTTGGCGAAAAATATCCCAAAATCTTTCCAATAAAGAACGGATAATGGTCGGCTGGCTTATTATAATTGCGGCCGTTTCCCTTATTATTTCAGCCGCGGCTTTCTATTATCACTACACAAAAGCCGTTCCGATCGCCGGAGGGGATTACACGGAAGGGGTCGTTGGCCAGCCGCTATATGTGAATCCGGTGCTGGCGGCCGGAAATGACGCCGATGCCGATCTTTGCGCGCTGATATTTTCCGGTCTTTTCAAGTATGACGCTGACGGAAGGATCGTTCCGGACCTGGCCGAAAGTTATGAAGTTTCGGATGACAAGTTGACCTATACCATGCACCTCAGGAAGGATATTAAGTGGCATGACGGAGAGCCTTTCTCCGCGGCCGATGTCCTGTTCACGATTCAAGTGATCCAAGACCCGGCTTTCAAAAGTCCGCTTCGCCAAAGCTGGCAGGGAGTGGGAGTGGAAATGGTTGACGATAACACTGTTCGATTCTTGCTCCAGACTCCCTATGCTTTCTTCCTCAATAATTTATCGGTTGGAATTTTGCCAAAACATATCTGGGAAACTCTTGCTCCGGGAAATTATCCGCTGGCGGAATACAATCTTCGTCCGGTGGGAACGGGGCCGTATAAGTTCATCAATTTTGAAAAAGACAGCGAGGGAAACATCCTTTCCTACCAGCTGAGGGCCAATGAAAACTATTACGGTGGCCAGCCTTACATCACCAATTTCAATCTCTCATTTTATTATGACGAGGATTCGATGACAGAGGCCTATAACAACAAACAGATCTTCGGGATGAGCTATGTCTCTCCTTCAAAATTGCCAAACATCAAAAGCCGGCGCAGCAGCGACATCCATTCCATCAATATTCCTAGATATTTTGCCGTGTTTTTCAATCAGCAGAAAAGCAAAGCTTTGGCAGACAGCGAAGTGAGAAAAGCCTTGTCAATGGCCATCGACCGGCAGGCCATTATAAAAGAAGTGCTTTCCGGCGAAGGAAAGGAAATATATTCGCCGATACCGCCGGGCACTTTCGGTTTTACGGATGATGTCAAAAAGTTTTCTTTCGATATTGAAAAAGCCAATAAAACTTTGGACGACGACGGCTGGAGGAAGGGAGATGACGGATTTCGGGCGAAAAACGGCCAGGCCCTCGAGTTTAAAATGACAACGACGGATTGGCCGGATCTGATGCAGACAGCGGACATGCTCAAACAGGAATGGGCGACCGTCGGAGCCAAAGTTGATTTTGAGTCTCTTCCGGTGGCGGACATCCAGCAAAATTTCATCCGTCCGCGTGAATATGAGGCTTTGCTTTTCGGCCAGATGCTAGGGGTCGATCCTGATCCCTTTGCCTTTTGGCATTCATCCCAAACGCACGATCCGGGAATGAATCTGGCGCTCTATAACAATCCCGACGTCGACAAGCTTTTGGAAAAGATAAGGCAGGAAATGGATCCGGCCAGTCGTTTGGATTACTACAAAAAATTTCAGCAAGATGTGGCAAGTGATGCGCCGGCGGCTTTTCTTTATAGCCCGAACTATCTTTACGTAACTAGCAAGAAGGTTCAGGGAGTGGATATAAATGCCGTGACGACCCCCGACAGGCGTTTCTCAAACGTGATGAAGTGGTTTGTGAATACGAAACGCGTGAAGAAATAATGAACGCCTTGACAAAATAAATCAACAGTACTATACTATATTATTAATAAGCTACTTCTTTTCAATAACACAAAAAGCCAAAAAAATTGGTAAATGTTTCAAATTCCTTTGTTTTAAGCCTTTTTTAGGTTGTTTGGTTCCTTTTTGGACGAGTCGACTGGCCAAAACCTGGCTTGGTGGAGACTGCTTTAGCTAAAGTTTAGGCCAGCCTCGTCGTCCGCCTCGGATCGACCGAGTCGAGACGGGAGTCTAGGCTGGCGAACAGGGAATTGGTGTATCCAACTTGGCTAATTTGGGAAAACCCTTGGGGATGTGGCGGAACTGGCAGACGCGCTAGCTTCAGGAGCTAGTAGTAGCAATACTGTGAGAGTTCGAATCTCTCCATCCCCACTAATTTAATTTAATAAATCTTCTAAAAAAAATGTTTAACAAAACAAACGCGCTGCCTCGTTCAAGGCGGCAAAGACCTTTGGCGCGGAACGCCAAAAAAAGAGAACAATCAAATAAAGTTCCGATGCCTCAAAACGACCCAAAAAGCGGTTTGCGCATCATTCCCCTGGGAGGCAATGAAGAAGTCGGACGCAATATGACGCTGTTTGAATATGGCGGCGACATAATAATTTTGGATATGGGGATGCAGTTTCCCGAAGAGGATATGCCGGGAATCGATTATATCATCCCGAATATCAGCTATCTCAAGGGCAAGGAAAAAAGGATCCGGGGAGTTATTTTGAGCCACGGACATTTGGATCATATCGGCGCGGCGCCGATCCTTCTTCGCAATTTAGGTTATCCGCCCGTGATCGGGCGCGATATGACCATCGCTATGGTCAAAAAGAAAATGGAAGACTTCGAAAAAGGTTCGGCCCAGCATCTCAAAACAATGCGGGTCAGATCCGCCACCGATAAGATCCGCCTTGGAAAATTCGGAGTTGAATTTTTCGAAATCGAACACTCCATTATGGATGCGATTGGGGTGATCATTAAAACTCCCGACGGAACAGTGATCCATCCTGGAGACTGGACAATGGAGAAAAATCCCGTTGATGGAAAACGAGTTACCTATCATCACCTGGCAAAACTTCCTGGCCCGCGGATCTTGATGCTGGAAAGCTTAGGCGCCATTGTCACCAATCCTAACCGTGCGACCGAGGAAGAGATGTATCATAATCTGGAAAAATTGATCAGCGAAGCGGCCGGGAAGATCATCATCGGCACTTTTTCTTCGCAGATCAGAAGGATCGGCCATATTCTGGAGTATGCCGAAAAGATCGGCAAAAAAGTGGCCTTGGACGGATATAGCATGAAAATGAACGTCGAGATCGCCAAAGAGCTGGGTTATATCAAGATGCATAAAGATACTCTCATTTCTGTTTCCGAGATCCATAAATATCCGGAAAACCGGATCGTAATTATTTGCACTGGTGCGCAGGGAGAAGTCAATGCCGTGCTTTCGCGCATCATCACTGACAACCATAAACACATTACGATCAAAAAGAACGATACGGTGATCTTTTCTTCATCCGTTATTCCGGGCAACGAAAGAACCATTCAGCGCCTCAAAGACAATTTGTACCGAAAATGCGACAATGTCATTCATAGCGACATTATGGATGTGCATACCAGCGGCCATTGCAGCGCCCAGGATATTCAGGAAATGCTGATCCAAGTCAGGCCCCATTTTTTTCTGCCGGTGTACGCCAACCACTATATGCTCAAAGAAGCGGAGAAGCTAGCGGTGAAGATCGGATTTATGAAGGAGAACATTTTTGTTCTGGACAATGGGAATATTCTAGAGGTGCAAAAAGGAAAAGCGAAAGTTCTGCCCAAGAAAGTGGACACAAGCTATGTCATGGTGGACGGGTTGGGTGTGGGTGACATCGGGCAAGTGGTGCTGCGCGACCGCCAAGTCCTTTCGGAGGACGGAATGTTCGTGATCACAGTGCTTCTGGACAGCAAGACCAAGGAAGTGGTGGGCAACATTCAGATCACCTCCCGCGGATTCGTTTATGTCAAAGATAATTTTGAT
>PMJF01000065.1:0-227 GCA_003157295.1 Candidatus Moraniibacteriota bacterium
ATGCCCAACACCGATCCGCCGATCACGACCGAGCTGCACATTATTGAAAGATTGAAGCTTGTTCCGGAAGAAAGAAAGAATGACTACTATATTTGGATCGGAGTGACCGCGAGTGAAGATCAACTTAAGGAGGCGTTGAAATGCTATGAAAATTATAAAAATGTCATTGGCCTAAAGATGTTTGCCGGAAAATCGGTAGGTGACCTCACAGTTCTTGAAAAAGAAGA
>PMJF01000065.1:259-4446 GCA_003157295.1 Candidatus Moraniibacteriota bacterium
AATCAATGGAATTGATCGAAGAAGCAAGAAAAGAAATAAAAATTACTTGCGGGGTGACGCCGCATCACATTATTTGGACAGACGAAATGCTCAATCGCCCGGACGGGTTACTCTATAAAATGAATCCGCCGCTTCGAAACCAAGAATCAGTGGAGAAGCTGAAAAAATATTTGCTCGAAGGAAAAATAGATTGGGTTGAAACGGACCACGCACCACACCAAGTGGGCGAAAAAATGTTCCCGCCGTATATGTCCGGTTATCCGTCACTTTGTCTTTATAAAGATTTTGTGGAAAATTTTCTTCCCAGCATCGGCGTGAGCCAGGAGCTAATCGAAAAAATGACTTATGATAATATTTGGAAGGTTTTTGAAAATAAATTGAAATAATATTCATTTGAGTATTATCCTAGAGCCCCTGATTTTCAGGGGTTTTCTTTACATAAGCCAAATTCGGTGCTAACTTAAATTAAGTCATTATGTTGAGTATTATCCAAAATAATCTCGGAATCGGCGTGATCGGGGCGGCAATTGTCGGGATTCTGCTTTTGATCTGGAACATATTTTTACAGCTCGGTGTAAGCCGCATCAAAAAAAAACAGCAGCAGTTGTTTTCAGGCAAAGGCGCGGAGGATCTCGAAAAAATTATTTTGGGCCATGTAAAGGGCATCAAGGAACTTGATCGGGATATTCAGGATCTTTATGGAATATCAAACAAGATCCACAATCTGGCCAGCCGGTCGGTGCATAAAGTCGGAGTGGTGAGATTCAATCCCTTCAAGGACCTGGGTGGAGATCAAAGTTTTTCCATCGCTCTTCTTGACGGTGAGAACTCCGGGGTGGTATTCTCCAGTCTTCATTCTCGCGAAGGAAACCGTGTTTATGCCAAACCGGTGTCCAACGGAAAGGCGATGAAATATCCACTGACGGATGAAGAAATAGAAGCGATCAAGAAAGCCGAGGCGGGAGCGGAAGGATTAGGAAAGCAAGCGTAAAAAAGCCTTAATTATCACATATTAAAAATGGAAGAAGCAGTTGAAAAAGTAAAAGTGAAGATCCCCTCTCATGTGACCGTGAAACGCTTCGCGGAACTTTTGAGTTTGTCCATTTCAGACGTTATCAAGGAATTGATGAAAAACAAGATTCTCGCGACGATCAACGATGAGATCGATTATGAAACAGCGGCCGTGATTGCCTCTGATCTCGGATTCGAGACCGAAGAAGATATTGAAACGAGTGATTCGGGAGCGATGACCCTTGAAAATCTGGATGAGATATTGAAAAAAGAGAAGGGATCGGGAAAAAATCTTCAACATCGTCCGCCGGTCGTGACCATCCTGGGCCATGTTGATCATGGAAAAACCACGCTCCTTGATGCTATCCGGAAAACCTCCGTGGTTGAAAAGGAGGCAGGTGGAATTACCCAGCACATCAGCGCTTATCAAGTGAAGAAAAAAGGAGAAATTATTACTTTTGTTGACACCCCGGGACATGAAGCTTTTTCGTCCATGCGTGAACGCGGAGTAAGTCTGGCGGATATCGCCATTCTGGTCGTCGCGGCTGATGATGGAGTGCGTCCGCAGACGGAAGAGGTTATTAATTATCTCAAAGAGAAAAAAATTCCGATGGTCGTGGCAATCAATAAGATCGACAAACCCAATGCCAATGTCCAGCGAGTGAAGCAAGAGCTAGGTGATCGGGGGATCATGATCGAAGAATGGGGAGGTAGTATTGTTTCAGCGGAAATTTCAGCTAAGCAGAATATCGGGATCGACGAATTGCTTGATATGATCCTTTTAGTCGCAGAAGTCGAGGATTTGCGGGCGGATTTTAAAAGGCCCCCGCTTGGGGTAGTAATCGAATCGCGCCTTGATCCGAAAAAGGGAAACATTGCCACGGTTCTCGTAAGAACGGGAACATTGAAAGAGGGGCAGGATGTCGCCGCAGGCTCAATTGTCGGAAGGGTCAGAAGACTCGAAGACTTCAAAGGCAAACAGCTGAAAGCAGCCGGTCCTTCCACGCCAGTAACGGTGATCGGACTCAACAGTTCGCCAAATGTAAACGACGTTCTTCAGGGCGTGACAGATCTCAAGGCGGCAAAAGTCGCGCAAAAGGAAATGCAAGCGGGAGGTCTTGGCGAAACGAAAAAATTTGATTCCCGGCAGATGATGAAAACCATCGAGAACGAAAATATAAAAAAATTGAATATAATCTTGAAGACCGACGTGCAGGGTTCGCTCGAAGCCATCGAACAAATTCTGGGGACCATAAAATCGGATGAGGTCGGCCTAGACTATATCAAACAGGGCGTAGGGGACATAACCGAATCGGACGTGAAGCTCGGGCAAAATTCCAAGGCCGTTGTTTTCGGCTTCAATTCACAACCAACCACCGTTGCCAAAAGGCTGGCTCAAATGAACAATGTGGAGATAAAATCTTATCGGGTAATATATGAATTGGTTGATGAGATCAAAAAGCGCTTGAGCGAAATGCTGGGGGAAGAAATTGTCCGCACGGACCTGGGGAAACTCAAGGTTATGGCAATCTTCAAAAACGGAAAACAGGATATGATCGTGGGCGGAAAAGTGATTTCCGGAAAAATGGTAAGCAAAGAAAACATTGAGGTTTTACGCGAGGAAAAATCTTTAGGGCAGGGGAAGCTTAGCAACCTTCAACAAAATAAGGTCGGTGTGGACGAAGTGAAGGAAGGCGTTGAATGCGGGATCACTTTTTTAGGAGAAACAAAAATAAAGGAGGGAGATGTTCTTATTTGTTTTCACGAGGAAGTGGTGAAGAAAATTTTGTAATCGGGGACCATAAATTATTTTTTTATGAACTTTTCACGCGTTGATCGCGTTAACGAACTGATCAAGGAAACTTTGGCCAAAATAATTACCGAGGAGGTTGATATTCCCCTCGGTGTTTTTGTTACGATTTCCAAGGTTGACACTTCGCGGGATCTCCGCTATGCTAGAGTGTTTGCTAGTGTTTTTCCGGAAAAAAAATTTGGCGAAACGCTCCGGATCCTCGGTAAGAAAATATATTTTATCCAGGGAAAATTGAATAAGCAACTCAACATGAGGCCTCTGCCCAGGATCGAATTTGTTCCCGATAAAACAGAAGCCGAAGCAGACAAGATCGAGAAATTATTGAAGGAAATTGCATGAACCGGCAATTTCTATCAAATTATGAATTATCGTTTTGCAAAGGAATTTACCGAAATAAAAAAAGAGCTGGAAAAATGCCAGAGGGTTTTGCTTGTGGCTCATTCAGCGCCGGATGGAGATACGATAGGCTCAGTTTTTGCTCTTAGGGAATATATAATCGGTTCCCTAGGAAAGAAGGCAAAAGTAACTTGCTCCGACCTTCTTCCCCAGCATCTCGAGGATTTTTTAGAAGGCGGGAAGGTGATCAGCCCCAAAAAGGTGAATCTTCCCGACTTTGATCTGATCATCGGCTGTGACGCGGTTGAAAGAGGATTTGAAAAAATTGTTCCTTCGAAAATTGAAAATCAGAAAATAATTCTTCTTGACCATCACACGACTTTGCGGATGAACAAGATCAAGCCGGATATAGCGATAAGCGACGAAAAGTATTCTTCAGTTTGTGAGATCCTCTATGATTTTTTTGACTTTCACCGGATCGAGCTGAACCGGAAGATGGCTGAATTTCTCTTGCTTGGAATATTGGGGGACACGGGAATTTTTCAGCATGCCAATACCACCCCCAAAGTGATGGAGATAGCGGCAAAGCTAATGAAAAAAGGAGCTTCCATCTCAAGAATTATCCGTCTCGTTTTCAAAAACAAAAGACTTGAGACCCTGAAATTATGGGGAAGAGCCATGGAAAGAGCCGAGATCAATCCGAAAACGGGGGCAATTATGTCTTATGTCACAAAACAAGATCTCGAAGAACTTCATGGCAATGCAGAAGATATCTCCGGAGTGGCAGAAATTCTCAATACCGTTTCCGGAACAAAATTCTCCCTGGTTTTATCGGAGAGAGGGGAAGACCGGGTCAAAGGAAGCCTTCGCAGCGAAGAGTATAAGAATGTCGATGTCTCGGAAATTGCGAGGCTATTGCGAGGAGGCGGACATCGATTATCCAGCGGGTTTGAGGTAAAGGGAAAATTGACGAAAGATGAAGATGGATGGAAAATAGAATAAAGCCAGTTATATAATTTTCGATGTC
>PMJF01000066.1 GCA_003157295.1 Candidatus Moraniibacteriota bacterium
AATTTACAATGAATTTTCAATGACCAATTCATTGAAAATTGAAAATTGAGATTTGAAAATTGAAAATTATAATCTAAAAAACATTGCGATCATAACGGTCTTATCTCTTCTCTTAGCGGCGCACCCCCGATGAGATGGAGGTGAATATGCCCCACTTCCTGTCCTCCATGCTCGCCGACCCGAATGAGAAGCTTATATCCTTTTTCGGAAATCCGCAAATCATCAGCTATTTTCTTGGCAGTCGTGATCAATTTCCCCATCAGCAGCTCATCGCCGCCATCAATTTCTGTCACGCTTCCGATATGTTTTTTGGGAATCACCAAAACATGTACTGGCGCGATGGGATGCCTATCCCGGAAAGCCATAACGGTTTCGTCCTCATATACTATATCAGCGGGAATTTCCTTTTGGGCAATTTTGCAAAAAACGCAAGGCATAACTCAATGGATTATTGATTTCTTACCACCATTCCGCCCATTTTGAGCCTCTTTTTCACTTCGTCGATCAGTTTATCGCCATTGATAATTTCCTGATTACCGCTGGCCATATCTTTTATGATCACTGTTCCATCGATCGCTTCCTTTTGGCCCAGGATCAAAGTGAGCTCCACTCTGAGGCGATCAGCCACCTTGAGCTGTGATTTGAGGCTCCCCCGCCCGAAACTTTCCGCTACCATTATGCCGGAGCGCTCCAGCGCTTCGAACATGCGCAAACTTTTTTTCTTGGCAAAAATTCCAAGTTGCGCTAGAAACACCCGAGGCTTTTGCTCCTTGTAGGTTCTCACTCCCAGTTTCTTCATCTCAAGAACAAGCCGGTCCAATCCCAAACTGAAGCCGACCGCCGGCGTGTCTTCTCCTCCCATTGATCTCACCAGACCGTCGTATCTTCCGCCTCCGCCCAAAGCGCTTTTCTTTTTTTCTTCCGCTCCGGCATGCGGGAAAAATTCAAAAACCGTCCGAGTATAATAATCAAGACCCCTCACCAAAGTCGGATCAAGTTCAAAAGGAATCTCGAGTTCTTCCAGATATTCCAGAAGCTCCTTGAAATGAACTCTGCACTCGTCGCAAAGATGATCGATAGACTGGGGAGCGTTCATTTTGACCTGCACGCATTTATCTTCCTTGCAATCAAGGATGCGAAGCGGATTTTTTTCGAGCCGCCTTCGGCAATCGATGCAAAGCTTTTGTTTTTTCGATTCAAAGTAGGAAACAAGAAGATTCCGATAGCTTTTCCGGCAAGCCGGACAGCCAATACTGTTGACGTTGACGGTAACATTTCGGATCCCGAGTTGATGGATGATCCGCCAGCCCATTTGAATGATCTGAACGTCGATTATCGGGTCATTTTCGCCGAGCGCTTCGCAGCCAAATTGAAACAACTCCCGATATCTTCCTTCCTGAGGCCGTTCGTAGCGGTAGCAGGGACCTGTATAGTAAAGCTTCACGGGTTTCGAAGCCACGTGGAGTCCGTGCTGGATATAGGCCCGGGCGATGCCGGCGGTGAATTCCGGCCGCAATGACACTTTTTCCCCGCCCTTGGTGTTGAAAGAGTACATTTCCTTTTCCACAATATCCGTGCCTGTACCGATGCCGCGCGCGAACAGGTTCGTAAATTCGACCAATGGGATATCAATTCTCCGATAACCAAAATCAGCCGCCGCTTTCTCGGTGATTTTTCGGACCTGCTGCCAATAGGGCTGGTCCCCGGGCAAAATATCGCGCATTCCCCGCGGAGGCTGAAGAACAAGCTCTTCCTTGGGCTCGACGCTGACTGGCTTCTTAGTTTTTTTCAAAGTTTTTTTGTTAGGCATTAAAATAAATTTAAAAAAGCGAAGCTTTGTTGAACGGCCAGGCCCGGAGTATCACTTTTCCGATGACATCGTTTACAGGAACCGGTCCCCAGGAACGGGAATCGGAACTGTACTTTCTATTATCCCCCATCACGAAATATTCCTGATCGGTAAGATTGATCGTCTGCTCGCCCATAGTTTCTTCGCCGGCCTGAAGATAAGCGCTTTCATTCAAAACAAACCCGTTTGGATTTTCCCAGTTAGAGATCTTCACCTGATTGTTGGATATCTCGATTTTTTCTCCGGGAAGGCCGATTATTCTTTTGATATAAAAAACCGAAGGATTTTTCGGATAACGGAAAACCACCACTTCGTCCCTTTTCATTTCCTTGAAAGGATTCACCGTAAAAAAATGAATATCTTTCTGGCCGTAGTTGAACCCGACGTTGGTCGTTTTGTATCCCAGCTCGTTGACGATAAGATATTCTTTGTCCTCAAAATTGGGCTCCATTGAAGCGCCTTGCACAAAAAAGGGCTGAACCAAAAAAACCCGCAAGGGAACGATGATCAAAACCACCCAGAGCACGACTTTTATCATTTCCCAGAATATCCCGCCGGCTCCGTATGTTTCCTCTTGATTTTCCTGACTGTGTTGATTTTCCGTCATAAAAAATATTTTTGGACAAAAAACAAAACTTACGTCCTTTAATACGCAATCTCCCGCGATTCCTTTTGCATAATAGCAGAAAAAAAGGAGTATAGCAAGCCCGGTAGTAGAAATTTAACTTAATTAAAAACGATCGGAAATTTCAACTATACACGTGTTTTTTTACGATCCTTTTTAAATTCTTTTTCGGTTATGTCCGTAGTCAAGTTTTCACTACCGGGCAAGTGTGGTGTATACTGATATTATGCCGGTTGAAAACAATAATTTTTATCATAACATTCCCCAAGAAAGAAATGATTTCCCTCCCCGCCGGCGAAAGGGCCGTTTCTTTTTTTGGCTCTTTATCGCTTTTTTGATCTTGGGCATTGTTTTTTTGGCCTCGATCGCGCTGGCCTACAAATTCTATTCGACGAGCCAAAAAGTGATCGAGAGCCAGCCCTCCCAGTCTTTTGCCGAAAGTTTGCGTCAAATTGCCTCCGGCGACCGCCAACCGCTCCGAGGAGAAGCTAACGGCCGAATAAATATTCTCCTGCTGGGATTCGCGGGAAAAAATTATCCAGGGGCAAACCTCACCGACTCGATCATCATCGCTAGCATCGATCCGAAAACTTATAGGACAGCTCTGCTTTCCGTCCCTCGCGATCTCTATGTCCAAATCCCGGACACTGCTTCGTACACCAAGATCAACGCGCTCTATGCCCGTTCTGAAGATTCGGATGCCAGTGGGAAAACCGGGATTGAGGATCTCAAAAAAGCGCTCACCGGCATCACCGGCCTTCCAATCGATTATTACATCGCCATTGATTTTGAAGGTTTCAAAAAAATAATCGGCGAGCTGGGCGGGATCAAGATCCAGGTGCAAAAAGATCTGCATGACGAACGCTACCCGGGACCCAATTTCAGCTACGAGACCTTTGACATCAAAAAAGGGCTTTATACTCTCGACGGCGAGACAGCTTTGAAATTCGCCCGCACCCGGCATGACGAAGACGGCGACTTCGGCCGGTCTTTCCGCCAACAGCAGATCCTCGAATCCACCCGCCAGAAAGCCTTTTCTCTCGAGACACTGGTGAATATTCCGGCGATCAACAATATTCTCAATATCCTGGGGGATCATCTGCGGACCGACATACCGCTTTCGCAGCTCGAATCCTTTTTGGACCTCGCGAAAAAGATCGACACCCATAACACGATCAGCAAGGTGATCGACGCGGGAAAAACGGATAGCCTCATGGCGGTTTCTCATGTTATGCTGGGAAACGTGAGGGCGTTCATTCTCATTCCCCGCTCCGGAAATTATGACGAGATCCAGGACCTCGCGAAAAATATTTTCGACCTAGACCTCTTGGAGCGTAAGAAAAAAGCCATTGAAAGTGAGAACGCGACTGTCGCGATCGTCAATGAAAGCGGGGTAAGTGGTTTTGGAAATAAACTGGGCACGCTCCTTGATAAATTCGGCTATCAACAAAAAGTTAACCCGGAAAAAAATGTCTCCGCTGCCAACGATACCGTTATTTATGATATGACAAATGGCCTCAAGCCCTTTTCGCTTGAAGACCTGTCCAAAAAAATACCGGCAAAAATTGCCACCAACTTGCCGGCCGCCCTTTCCGTTCCCTGCCAAAACGCGGATCTTTGCCTTGCCGCCGGTTCGGATATCACGGATAAGCTGAACTATGATGAAAATTCGGTAACGGATCTCGAGCAGGGATACGACAAACAGACAACTGACGAAAAAACATATATCGATCTCTTGAAAAAAGGCAGCAGCCAGAGGTTTGTGAAATAAATTTGTATTTCTAAAATATATGAAAACAATCCTCCTCGCAGGACTCGGCAATCCGGGAAAAGAATACGCCGATACCCGCCACAACGCCGGGTTTATGTTTGTTGATCATTTTCGCGAAATTGAAACAGGTGCGAATTTTTCCGAGTGGGATTTCAACAAAAAATTGAATGCGCAAATTTGTTCCGGCAGATTCGAAGGAAAGAAGATGATTCTCTTGAAACCGCAAACTTTTATGAATTTGTCGGGAGAAGCCATAAAAAAAGCTTTATCTTTTTTCAAGATAAAGCCGGAAAGCTTGACCGTTGTTCATGATGAAATAGATCTTCCTCTCGGGACATTACGCGTTTCCAAAAGCGCCTCTTCCGCCGGACATCAGGGCGTCCAGAATATTATTGACCAGCTGGGAACGAAAGATTTTACGAGAATCAGGATTGGAGTAGATAATCGGGGCGGAAAGAAGATGGCGACGGAAAAGTATGTGCTGGGAAAATTCACACTGAAAGAATTAGGTACCGTCAAAAAAGATATTGAAAGTTCCCTAAGTGAATTGATTATCAAGCTCAAATCTTAAAACTAAAAACGCAAAACCACAGCGTAAAACTAAAAGCAAAAAATCCGGCGAAGCCGGACACCAGAATTTTTACCTTTTACTTTTTCGTTTTTAATTTGATTATGTCCTCTGTCCCACCTAAAAGTGCTGGAATCGCCTACATTTGCAGGCTATCCAAACTTATCGACGATGTTTAAGGAGGGGTCACACCGCCAGACTTCCAGGCGGGACAAAAGACACGACTTGCAATTGTTTGTTAATACGCTCAATAATCGGCGAATATTGCTCGATTCAAAGCTGATTATACATTATAGCAGAATATAAAGATTTGTCAATCCCATCCCCTTTTAGCGGGACAGAGGTGAATCCCCTTCTACATATTATGCAAGATAACGAACTGATATATTGGAACGCTTTTGCCGCCATCGGCGGATTCGGTCCGCAGAGCTTCAAAAAGCTGCTGGCTTTTTTTGGGGATCTCGAAACAGCTTGGAAGGCCGGGCGAGTTGAATTGATCGGAACTGGCATCGGCGAGAAAAAAGTCGAAATATTTTTGGCCGCCAGAGGAAAAATCACGCCTCAAAAATTTTTTGAAGAGGTTTTGAAAGAACAGATCGAGATCATCACAATTCATAGCACTGTTTATCCGCCCCAGCTCAAAGAGATTCCTTCCGCTCCAGCCGTTCTCTATGGCAGAGGAGATCTCCAAATTTTGAGCAATAAGTCGATTTCCGTGGTCGGTTCGCGAAAATTCACGACTTATGGTGAGCGGGCGGCGCAAAGCCTTTGCCGCGATCTGGTCCGCTCCGGTCTCATGATCGTCAGCGGCCTGGCGCTCGGCATTGACGCCATCGCCCACCGCGCCACTTTGGAGGCTGGCGGAAAGACCATTGCCGTTCTCGGGACCGGCATTGATGACGCGACCATTTATCCCCGGGAGAATTTCAATCTGGCTCATGAGATCATCGAAAGCGGCGGCGCGTTGATAGCCGAATATCCTCCCAAAACTCCTTCGCTCAAACAAAATTTTCCGGCTCGCAACCGGATCATGGCGGGCCTGACACTCGGAACACTCGTCATTGAAGCGGCCGCTTCCAGCGGGTCGCTCATCACTGCCGGATATGCCCTCGAATTCGACCGCGAAGTCCTGGCCGTACCCGGAGATATTTTTTCTCCCCAGTCCACCGGCGCCAACGAACTCATCAAAAACGGAGCCAAACTCGTCCAGTC
>PMJF01000075.1 GCA_003157295.1 Candidatus Moraniibacteriota bacterium
CGATGGCACTTACCATTTAACGGTTCAAGACCAAACTCCCAGTCAAATTCCTCCTGATCAACCTCCTGACCAGCCATCTGATGAGCCAATTGTCCGCAATGATATCTGCAACGGCAAAAGTACAATTAGTATTTCAAGCTCCAGTACGAAAAAGACGGTCTTTGACGCTTGTATACTGGAAGGAGAAAAAGCTTCCTCGGATATCGTGAGCAAAAGCAGCAGTAATTTCGCCACGACCAAAAAAGTTTCTCTCAAGTCCAAATCAAAACGGACTCTTGAAGGGAAGCTCACCGTGAGACGGCTCAATGCGAAACCGACCAAATTATCCCTGCCAAGCGCCTATGCCAATTCCTCGCATATCGTTCTCAACTATTTCCGCATTAAGCAAACTTTTTCCGACGCTGATCTCAGCGAGGCCAAGCTATACATGAGAATTCCAAAATCGTGGATTGCTTCCAATAACATCGATTCTTTGATATTCATTTCTTCCAGCGCAACCAATTCGGAAGTGCTCGACAGCCAAAAGAATAGTGAAAACAGCACCAGCGTGACCTATGTCGTCACTTTTTCGAAGTTCAATTTCTGGCTGAGCATAGTGGGAGCAGCCAAAAAAACGGACTCAGGCAGTCAAACCGACCAGCCAAGTACTCCGGCTTCAGAGACTAGCAAACCAAATGATAATTCAACAGGCGATGACAATCCAAGCGGAAGTACGACTTCCCCGGGACAATCCGGAGATCTTATTCCGCTCTCAGGAGACATCCAGTCGGACGTCGACAAGGACGGCAATCAGGAGAAAACAACTGATACGGACCAAAATTCAAGCAACGGCAACGAGACCTTCTCCGATCCAGACGGATCTTCAGAGGCAGTAATTTCCACCGATGGCAATGGGGATGGTCTCGTCGACCAGTTCATCGATACCAATCATGATGGACAGCCGGATGTTTATTGGGATCCGTACCATGATATCATCTCTGTCATCGCTCCGGTCGGTTCCGATAACTATGAATTTGATTCAAACGGAGACGGAACGCCGGATCGAACAATTGCGGCGGACACAAAAGAGGTTACAAAAAGAACAGACGCCTCTGGCTCCAAGGTGAGCTCAAGCGCCGTTTCAAACAAAAACAAAACAAATCAATTTGCTTTCATATCCTCCGCCAAAGAATATATCTCCCAGCATCCGCTCCAGATGAATTCGGCCGTCGCTGCGGGACTTACTCTCCCGTTCCTCCCGATCCTCTTCCAGCTGAACTCTCTCGGCGATCTTTGGCTGGTTCTCAAGGAAGCGATCCTGCGCCTGTTTGGGATCATCTTCTCTAAAAAGAGAAGAAGGGGATGGGGCATAGTCTACGACAAAAACACCGGGGCGCCAATTCCGCTGGCGACCGTCAATATCTTTGACCAAGATGGAGTCCGCCGCGAGAGCAAGATCACAAACAATCTGGGGATCTATTTTTTCCTCGTCTCGCCCGGAAAGTATGCCCTGGAAGCCATAAAAAACGGATATCGCTCCCTTATCTCTCAAGATGATACGGAAGTGAAAACCGTCTATGAGGACGACTACCGCGGAGGGACTTTGGACATTGTCGATCCGGATCTTGTGAACCTGGATATCCCCATGACCTTCCAAAAAGCCAATATCTTGCGCAGCTTCCTCAACAAAAGAGTTCTCCAGATATTCCTCTGGGTAATCTTCTGGGGGGGCCTCCTCTTCAATCTGGCGATCCTGTTTTTCTTCCCAAGCATTCTCAATCTTCTTATCACAACGGCTTATGTCCTCTTGGCAATAATGAGAAACCAATATTTCAAACCTGCCGGGTGGGGATCAGTTGAAGGATCAAATGGAAAACCAGTGGCTTTCGCGGAAGTGAAGATATTGAATCCGCTCGATGAAAGGGTCCTTGCCAGAACCCTGACTGACCTTTACGGACGATATCTCATTGTTCTGAAAGAGGGCCGCTACATCCTTTCCGCTGCGTCCCGAGACGGAGCTGTCACCTATCGGTCCAACATCACCGTTGGGAAAATGCAGGCCGTGGATGAGAAGATAGTGTTGGGAGGGGTGTGAATCGTTGGCAAATAATATGTTCAAAAAAAAGCGTCTGAAAGGATGCTTTTAAAAAAGCGGGGATAAAACCCTGCTTTTTGCATTTAATGGATATTTATTATAGTATATAAATATTGATAATAATTAAAATCTCCCCTAATCAGATGAGAATACAAACGCGCAAAAAGAATTATTTTAGCAAAAAAGTAAAAGTATTAAGTTTAGGCTTGATCCTGATAGGTTCTGTTTTGAGTTTACAATTCCAAGTTTTTGCCGCTGCACTTCCCGGTCCAATGACTGTTAGCGTCGCTAAATCGACATTCAGCACAGGGGAAAATTTTGTAATAAACTGGACCGCTTCAATCAATGCGACCAAATACGGTCTTTCCATTTGGCAGGCTCCCTATGGTGGCGATCCTATTTGGGACCATTACGTTACAGGAACCTCCAAGAATATTGGAAAGTTGAAAGCCGGCAGTTATCGCGTGAACATGAAGCCATATAATTCCGCGGGAGGAGGAGCGGATAGCAATATTGTGGATTTTACAGTGGAAAATTCAGCAGTTCAGCCTGGTGTCTCTTCAACTTTTACGGAGAGGTATAATGCACCTTCTGCTAGTGATATTCATTATTACTCATCACAAAATACGTTTGTAGCGCCAAACTGTACATGGTATGCATTTGGGAGAGCATGGGAGATCAGGGGGACGCAAATTCCTCATTATGGAGGAAACGCAAAAGACTGGTGGACGCTTACCGCCTTACACAGAAGCAAGACCAAGCCTGCATTAGGAGCAATTGCTGTGTGGGGTGGCGCTAACAATTCACTTAATCAAGGGAACGGTCACGTAGCAATTGTTGAAGAAATCTCTCATAATGGCAAAATAGTTACTGTGTCAGAGGGGAACTACTTAGGCTCTTCTTTTCATCGTGAGACTGTGAAAGAAATCACTCATCGGAAAGATTGCGGTAAATTTTTAGGATATATTTATATAAGATAAACGTGGGAAATAAAGTCTTAAGCACGCTAAAAAAAGAACACGTCGTCGCGAAAAGCATTGTGACGGTTCTCTTTCGCATTGTGGAAGACTTGAGAACGGGGAAATCGGTCTCCCTCCTCTATTTGAAAGAATTGATCGAGGCAATTAGCCGCGTGATGGAAATGCATCACCGGAAGGAAATGGAAGTTTTCGCATACCTGACTCCTCACGAGGAAATAGCGAAAGAAGACCTGCTGGATGTTTTGACCGAAGAACATAATCTTGGGTATGAATATTTTGCCAATGCGGTGCGGATCATTGATCACGCGGACAAAGCCAATAATGAAAAACATGAGCTTATCCCTTTCCATGTCGATGAATACGCCAAGCTCTTGAAAGAGCATATTAGGAAAGAAGAAAACGGATTTTTCCCAATGATAAAAAAATTTATTACCGAGGAGGAACAGGATAAAATACTAAAAGCGTTCGGGAAAATTGAGCAGGAACTTCAAAGCCGGAAAGAAATGGCAGTGATCGAATCGGCTATCCAGAAATTTCGGTAATTTCTCGGGCCTGTTAGCTAAAAAATGGAATAAATCACCCGGAAAAGTGTAGTATATTATAGGACTAAATAAATAATTAAGATAAATTTATGTTCGGAATTGTGAGGACATTGGTAAATCTCGTCGTTGGAGTGATCGAATTTTTGCTGTTGCTCCGATTCATCTTCAAATTTTTTGTTGCTAATCTAAGCACTCCCTTTGTGGCCTGGATCTATAGCACGACGGCTCCCTTGGTAAGTCCCTTTGCAAAAATACTTCCGAATCTCAATATTGGGCAGTTTGTGATCGATTTTACGACGCTTGTCGCGCTTATAGTGTACGTTTTGATCGGCTATTTGATCTTGCAACTGTTTTCCTATGTCGGCCCCAGATATTATAGGGGGGACGGGGGATACAGGGATTGATGAATTTTGCTTTAGATAAAAAGACAGGGCCAAAGCCCTGTTTTTTTTATGAAAATAAATTAAGGCTGAAAGTCGTATTAGAAGTTAGATCGATATTTATTAGGCAATTAAAATATATTAGAAAGGCGGTGAAATATATGATGGGACACAAAGGATGCTGTCATTCAAAAAAGGATGATGGAAAATGGGACATGACCGAATGGAAAGAAGCATACGAGAAGATGAGCGATGCCGAAAAAAAAGAAATGCTTGAAGAAAAGTTGAAGCACCTCAATAAAAAAATGGACTGGGCGAAGGGAGAGCTGGCAAAACTCGGCAAGTAATTTTTTTGTTGGGAAAATAACCCTCTTCTGATAGGGTGAGAGGATTATTAAAAAACGGAGTGTATTGCTCCGTTTTTTGTTTTAGCCTAAGCTGATAAGGTGCAGCTTATAAGCAATTTTATGGAAATGGACGACAATCAATCAGTAAAAAACTTTCTCGAGGGAAACGATGCCGCTTTTGAAGAATTGGTAAAAAAGTATCTAAAGCCGATTTACAATTTCCTCTATCGGCTGACGAATGATCGGCCAGCAGCGGAAGATATCTCTCAGGACGCATTTCTCAAAGCTTGGAAGAATCTGCGCCGTTTTGACCAAAAAAGGAATTTCAAAACCTGGCTTTTTACGATCGCCAAAAATACGGCTTTCGATCATTTCAAAAGGAAGAAGGAAATTCCGTTTGCCGTTTTTGCGGATGAGGAAGGAGAGAGCGCATTTGGTGAAATACCCGATGAAAATATTTTACCCGATGAAGTTTTGGAGCGAAGCGACATGGCCGAAGAATTGGACACAATTTTACAAAAAATACCCTCGCAATATGGCGCGATATTGCTTTTGTATTACAAAGAAGATTTTTCCCTCCACGAAATCGCCGAAATTTTGGGTGAACCGTATAACACCATCAAAAGCCGGCACCGGAGAGCATTGATGACCCTTAAGAAAGCCATACTTGGCGCTTAGTGCGTCTAAAAGGATACGCTAATCGTATTAATAAATATGAGCCTAAATCTCCACAATTTATTCAAAAACCTAAAAACACTCGAACCTTCCGAAGGATTAGAGGGAAAAATTTTGCAGCGAGTCGCGCTGAAAAGGAGCCGGCAAATCAAAAGAAATCTGGCGTTTGTGTACGCGGGTTTCCTACTGTCTTTTGGCGCCTTTTTATACACGGTGTTCAGTTCCGGAAACGCCCTTTTAAGATCGGAGTTTATGGATCTGGCAAAACTGGTTTTTTCCGACGGGGGAGTTATCGCCAGCCACGGGGGAGATTTCGCGCTTTCACTGCTCGAGACATTTCCCGTTATGGATATGGTGGCCATTTTGATCCCTATTTTTGCGGTGATGCTGCTTCTCAGTTTATATCTCAAGCTTGTTAATAAAACTAATTATAATTATACTAAAAACATATGTGTACACTAGAAATGATCAAGTCAAAAAAATTCAAGATCGCCGTGCTGGCGGTTGGAGTTGTTCTTATCTCCCTTGTTAGTTTTGCTGGCGGGGTGGCAGTCGGATTCCACAAAGCCAGATTTTCCGCTAAGTTCGGAGAAAACTACGAGCGGAATTTTGTCGGTGGTCCGTTTCAAGGATCGCAGGGAGGAATCATGGGACGGGGCCAGCGTGGAATGATGGGGGACTTCAGGGGACAGGATTTCAGAAATGCTCATGGATTGGCCGGGACAATAATTTCTATCACGGACAGCAATCTGATCATTAAGGATAAAGACGGCAAAGAAAATACCATAACTGTTACCGATAAAACCATCATCAAGCGCCAGCGCGATGACATCAAGATCAGCGATCTGAAGCAAAATGACCAGGTGGTCGTCATGGGAAGTCCGGGCGACAACGGGGTTATAAATGCCGATCTGATCCGTGTGTTTGCTAATAACAATAACGGAAATAACTAATATGGCCGATATAAAGTCTTTCTTGGGCAAAAGGAAGAAGTATGTTTGGGCAGTTATCGCACTTTTAATAGTCGGGGGAAGCTATTATTGGTACAGCAAGTCGAAGTCAACAACCGGTCAAGTTCGGTACGTCACGGCGACAGCCGAAAAGGGAACGCTTACGTCATCAATTTCCGCGAGCGGGAATGTGATCGTGGATCAAAGCTCCAATATCGATCCGACGATATCGGGAACAGTGGCTGATTTGGCCGTGGCCGTTGGAGATAAAGTTGCGAAGGGGCAGTTTCTTTTTAGTATTGTCAATGATGACTTATCGGTCTCCGTTGCCAAATCAACGGC
>PMJF01000080.1 GCA_003157295.1 Candidatus Moraniibacteriota bacterium
CGAACATAAAATTGTCTTTGGTGAAAAAAAGCACTCTGGTGCCCGAGCAATCTTTTCGGGTGATGAGCCAGAAAAAAAAGAAGAAGTTGCAATCAAGTGAAAGCGCAAACATTCTTCAATACAAGGATTACGGCGGTTTTTCAATGCTTCTCATTCAAAACAATGTTTTGCCCCAATGATATGGATATGGATATAAACAAATTAAAAGATTCGGTACGTAAGATTCCGAAACGGATTTGGATTCTCGCGCTGATTATGCTGATCGGAATATATTTCCGCACCTATCATTTTCATGACTGGCTGTATTTCTATCCGGACCAGGCGCGTGATGTGATGGTCGTTAAGGATTTTTTGAACGGAAAAGCTCCTTTGCCGCTCATGGGATTCAGGGCGGCCAGCACGAATTTTGATCTGGGAGCGATGTATTATTATTTCCAAATAGCGAGTGGAAAATTGTTCGGGGTCGCGCCCAACACAATGGCCTATCCGGATTTGTTTTTCAATGTTCTGGCGATCCCACTACTGTATTATTTCTTGAAAAGATATTTCAAGACCGATATTTCGCTGACCCTCACTGCTCTCTATGCCGTTTCTTACTATGCCATTGAATTTTCTCGATTTGCCTGGAATCCGAACCCGATGCCTTTTTTTGTCCTGCTATATCTCCTGTCACTTTGGAAATTCCTGACAGAAAAAGAGAAAACGCGCTGGAGATGGATCGTGGGAATTGGAGTGGCTGTGGGTGTCGGCATCCAACTCCATACTATTTTGATCTTTCTCCTGGCCTCGGTCAGCCTGGTCGCTTTCATCGTCTTGATGAAAAGCAATTGGCGCCTTTGGAATCGCTGGCTGTTGATTATGGGCATTGTCCTGCTCCTTAACACGAATCAGATCATTAGTGAAACTCACCATAGGTTTTCAAATACAATAAGACTCTTTCATTTGTCCGCCGGCTCTTCCGAGAGTGCCGGAAAGGCAGGCAAGGTGTATGATGTCGCTCTAGATGCTGTTTGCCATACCCAAGCCAACGCCCATATGATCTCCTCATTGGGGAATAAGGTCGAATGCGATTATTTGACGATCGCGGCGACGATGAATAACCAAAGATCGCTTGGCATTCCCGTGGACATGAAGAAATTTAGCGAGATCGCGATTAGCTTGCTTTTTTCCTTGTTTGGCTATGGATCGCTGATTTATTATTATCGCGGTGAAAAAGATCAGAAAAGAAAAAAATTTTTAGGCTTGATCTGCCTGTACGTCGGACTGTCTTTCGTGATTATCTACCCGGTGATACTCGACGCTCCTCTTCGGTATTATCTTCAACTTTTCTTCGTGCCGTATTTGTTTCTGGGCTTTATGTTGGAATTTATACGACGAAAGTGCGCAAGGATATTTTTTACAACTATATTTTTAGTCGGAGTGCTGGTAATTGGACTCAATTTTAATACCATTTATGCTGAAGCGAAATTATATGCAACAAATAACCATAGTTGGCCGCAGTATGTGGTTTTGGGAGAGCTCGAACAGATGCGGGATTACATCATTTCTCAAACAAATTCTTCAAAAACAGTATTTATGATAGCGGATGGAAAATACATGCAAAATTATTACCTACCGTTATTTTATGTGCTGCAAGAGAAAAATATCACCCTTCTGAGGGAATTAAAAGATCTGAACGCTATTCCGTCTGATGAGCCGCTTTTCTTCGTCGGAAAAAAAGTGGAGAGGGGTCTGGTGGATAATACAAAGGGATTTACGATCCAGCAGTACAGAAATTTTGGAGAAATCGGAATTTATATCTTGAATGAGAAAAAAAATGATCAACCGTAATTTTCTAATATATAATTGCATAGCCTAATGATCGAAACCGCTGTCATTATAGCCAATTGGAACGGAAAAAAGTATCTGAAAGACTGCTTCGATTCGCTGCGAACTCAGAGCTATAGAGATTTAAAAATTATTCTGGTGGACAATGGATCGGAAGATGGATCGGCTGATTTTTTGCGGGATAATTATCCCGAAACGGAAATTATCCGGTTCGAAAAAAATACCGGTTTTTGTTTCGGATATAACGCAGGAATCAAAAAAGCGCTTGAAGACAAGGCCGTATCCTATATCTTAGTGCTCAACAATGACATAAAACTTCACGAAAAATTCATCGAAAACATGATAAATTGCAGTCAGAGACACCCGGAGGCGGGATCGATCCAATCCAAAGTTCTGAATTTTTTTGAGCCGGATAAAATAGACTGCGTCGGAATTGTTTTGGCGCGTGACGGGACAGCGCACAACCGCGGATACGGAGAAATTGACAATGGGCAGTACGAAAATGAAGAAGAAATATTCGGCGCCAACGCGACAGCAGTTCTGTATACAAGAGACAGTCTCGAAAAAACCAAGTTGCCCGGCAACAATTATTTCGACCGCGATCATTTCGTTTATTATGAAGATGTTGATCTCGCCTGGCGGATGAGACTTGCTGGTTTTAAGGCTTATTTATGCCCAAAAGCGAGAGTCTGGCATGTTCACAGCGCCACTGCCGGAAAATCATCACTTTTCAAAGCGTACTATCTCCATAGAAACTATTTTTTTACTGTTTTCAAAAACTATCCAGCTGGTATAATGATAAAAACGCTCGGCTGGAGATTTTTGAGCTATGTCCAGCTTGTTTTTCCTGTTTTCAAAAAAGAAAAAAGAAAAACCGAATTCGTGAAGACCTGCGGAAAGGGGAAAGTGGCTGTTGCAATACTTCAGGCCTGGGGGAGTGTCATCGCAAACATTCCAAGTTTCATCGGAAAGAGGCGTATAATCCAGAAAAATAAAAAAGTCAGCCGCGGCGAGGTACGGCGCTGGCTCCGGGACTATAAAGTGAATTTTTTTGACACTTTCTGAATTTGAAATATAAATATTATGCCCGCCTGCTTTGAAATGCGAGCGAATATCTAAAATAAAAGAATCAAATTATATAAAAAAATGCGCAAAAAAAAGATCAATCAAAGCATTTCGGGCAGGTGGAAAAAAGAAATATTTCTTGCAACAATTTTGATCCAGATCTTTATTTTTCCTCTCGCCACAAACGCCTTTAGTGTCGTGATTGCTACGGACATCCATGCCGACAGTCACAGGATAATCGATAGTGACAAAAATAGGATAATTTATCCGAGAAATTATAAGCTTTGTCTGGATGAAATAAAAAAAACGAACCCGGATCTGGTTCTTTTTGCCGGAGATCTCGTTAATCGGGGACAAAAAAAATNNTGGGTAAAAGGAAATCACGACAGCAAAAATTTCAGATATCTTGCTCTAGATAACTATTTTACAGATTTTGAGAACTGGCGCTTTATTATCCTGGATTCGAGTGATAAGTTCGGCTCTTCGACCGGCTTCCTGGAAAACTCTCAAATTTCTCTTCTGAGTGAGTGGCTTAAAACGGATAAAAATGTTGCGATTGCGATGCATCACCCGCCGTTCTTCTATAATTCCAGAAAAAACATCTACACAACTGATGAAATTCCGCTATATGATGATTTTTTCAAAGCACTCACGCCGAACGTTAAATATGTTTTCACTGGACATTGGCATTTTAACCAAACATCGGAAATAAACGGCATAAGCTTCATAACTCAAAAAGCGTTAACTCAAGACAAGGTATGTAATTATACCAACCTTGATCTGTAGAAAAACAGTATTTAAAGAAGTCTTTTCCGCCAATGGTGATGAAAAAATGTTTAACAATTTGAATTTCAATCCATGATGGATTTTTTGAAAAAAAATTGGAAAATAATTGTTTTTGCGGCTGTTGTGGCGCTCGCGATTTTTTTTCGTGTCTATCATTTCCACGACTGGCTTTTTTTCAAAATGGACCAGGCGCGGGACGCTTTTACGGCGCAAAATGCTTATAATCTCGGAATTGGATATTTGCCGGTGCTGGGACCAAAAGCGGGGGGCACGCATGTCAATCTAGGCCCTTTCTTTTATTATTTCCAATATCTGGCGACCGTCATCCTCCATAGCGTTGCACCGCCTGTCATGGCTTATCCGGATCTATTTTTTTCGATCCTTACGATTCCGCTGCTTTACCTTTTTCTTAAGAAATATTTTGACCGTAACTGGTCTTTGATCCTCACGAGCCTTTACGCACTGGGGTTTCTCGGGATCGAGTATTCGCGCTTCGCCTGGAACCCGAATTCTTTGCCTTTTTTCAATTTACTGTTCTTCTTTTCGCTGCTGAATATTTTTGATCCTCGCTACAAATATAAGCTTCGCTGGTATGCTCTTGCGGGTCTGGCGTTTGCCGTCTCGACCCAACTTCACTTTCTTTCTTTTTTCACCTTGCCACTGCTGACGCTTATATTTTTGATCATAAACCGCAAAGAGCTGAAAGGCGCCCTCAACTGGAAAAAAATTCTGATATTTGTCGGCATAATCTTTTTGCTCTATGTTCCTGTCATCGCAAATGAACTCCATACGAAATTTCATGATTCAAAAGCATTTCTTGACGCGCTGCGCTCGAAACCTGCCAATCACGGTCTTTTCAAAAATATAGCGAAGGATATTTTATATTTTGGAAACAATTGGATCACGATATTGACTGGCACAATATTATCCGGTAAAAAAAGTCTCCCGGCAAATGCGATATGGATCTTATTTATTTTGCCGGCAATTTTTCTTAATTGGAAATTTTGGAGAGCGGAAAAAGATCCCACGCGAAAAAAATTCTTGTTGGTTACATTGATATGGCTTCCGATATATTTTCTTGGATATATCCCGATCGCTTTCCAAATCAGACCCCGCTTTTTTTTACCGATGTTGCCCTTGCCGTTCATTTTTTTGGGGTACGTGTCTACTTACCTTATTTCAAAAAAACAAATTTGGCTTAAATATCTTCCATTTTTATTGGTCGCAGTTGTTTTGGCCGGCAATGTTTACGGAACGTTGGCCTGGTTCAAAGAAATGAAAGATGCTCAGAAAAAAGGAGTATATCCCAAGCGGACAATTATTCTTAAAGCGAAAGATGGGATCACGCTCTGGCATCTCGAAAGCGCGGCAAATTATATTGCGGCTAATTGCCCACAAAATACGGTCTATGTAAAAACTTCATCCGAATATAGCCGGCCGATAAAATATTTGCTGGGGCTTAAGAGCAAAAACGAATTGTCGCTCCTTAGCGCGAAGACAGGTGATCCAACTGCTTGCTATTTTGGATCGAAGAGGACTAGGGCGAAGGGCAGCGGTCTCAATGATGCCATTAGCTCCGAATTTTCAGTGGCTGGTGAAAAAAAATTCGGCGCTTTCACAATTCAGGTCCTGAAACTAAACGATAATTTTGTCGGTCAAGCGCTGCCTACTTTTCACAAAAGCGCTGATGATCTGCAAAATTCCGATCGTGTTTATTGGAAAGACATCTTCAAGGCCTCTAAGAAGCATTGATTGGATTTTGGCGAAAAGACTTGGAATATTTTCAAAAATAATTTAGAATGTCAAAGCAGTTAATGGTTGAACAAAAACAATGAGGGAGACCAGCATATCGGTTGTTTTACCTTGTTATAACGAGGAAAAAACCATCCATCAAAACATAAGAAGAATAGCAGCCTATCTGTCTCGAAGGTTTGCCAATTTTGAGATAATTGCCGTAAACGACGGGAGTGTCGATAACACCATACGCGAGCTCAATAAAATGCCAGCCAAGTTGCCTATCAAGGTCATAAATAACCCAAAAAATCAAGGCAAAGGGGGAGTGGTCAGGGACGGCATTCTGGCCAGCCAATACGATGTGGTGATGTTTCTGGACGCGGACCTTGGAATTCCGATCGAAGAGCTGGAAAAATTTGTCGCAGAAATAAAAAATGGATATGATATTGCCATCGCCTCGCGCTTTGTTCCGGGGCTCAAAATAAAAAGGCCGGTTTTATGGTATCGGAAGATCATGGAAAGAGTTTTTCGCATCATGCGTATGGTGATCATCAACCAATGGACGGTGAAAGATACGCAATGCGGCTTCAAGGTTTTTAAGAGGGAGGCTGCGATCAATATTTTTTCGCGGATGACGGTCAAACGCTTTGCGTTTGACGCGGAGGTTGTTTACATTGCGAAAAAATTTCACTATAAGATCAAGGAATTGCCGATATCGCTTCAAAATCCACCCAACAGCCACGTGCGTCTATTTCCCGATCCGATAAATATGACTCTGGATCTTTTGAAAATTCGATGGAACGCTACGAGAAAAATTTATAACATTCCTCGCCATAATAAAGATAAATAAGTCTCGATGAAAGATTTTTTTCTGAAAAACGAAAAATTCAAGGTAATCATTTTTTTTGCTATTTTATCCATTCTTCTCACCTGGCCGACGGCATGGCATTTTTTTTCGTCAGTACCGAGTTCTGGATCAGACACGATGCAAGTCATCGGAGTTGCAGGGGACAAGGCGAATTTGCTTTCCGACAAGGGAATTTTCGCCGGAACTACTGAACTTATAAAAAAGTCGGAATTCAATATTACAGCTGTTTATGCTATTTTTCAGCTTATTTTTGGCCGAGTGGCCGGTTATAATCTCTTGTTTTTTGTGTCCTTCATCCTTTCCGGATTTGGCGCATATCTTCTTGCTTTTTATTTTACTAAAAATAAGCCGGCTTCGCTTATCGCCGGAATTATTTTCGCCTTTTCACCTTTCCATATTCACAACTCTCTCAGCACAAATGTAGGAACGATGCATCAGGAATGGCTTCCGTTTTTCGCTCTGTATCTTTTCAAGTTTTTCGAAGATTTGCGCTTAAAAGATTTCTCCGCGGCCGGCCTTTTTCTGCTAATGATCGCCTTTACGGAGCATCAGCTGCTCGCTTTCACAGCAATTTTTATTTTATTTTTTCTTTTATACAAAGTAATTTCCCAGCCCCAAATATATCTTCGTCTGAAACTTTGGCTTTATGTCGGAGCGAGCGTTTTGGTCTTGTCGGTGTTGTTCTTTTTTATGTTCCGGTCACTTTTTTCAATTGCCGGTTCAAGCCACAATTATCTGGATGCCGGACTCAAATCAGCGGTAAAGTATTCAAATGACTCTTTGAGCATTTTCGTCACACCGCCTTTCCACTCCTTCTGGCCGAAAGCCTTTCAGGGCTTGAGAGTGCAATTTGAAAGGAAGTCTTCCAGTAATTTCTCGGTCTTTGCAGGATATACAGTGCTTCTTCTTTCTCTTTTCGGGATTGCTTTTTCAAAATGGGCAAAAAAAAGAAAGCTGGCGACAAAAGGAATATTTTTCTGGCTGGCGGTCGCTATTGGATTTTACGTCTTATCCTTTGGACCTTATCTTCATTACAAAGGCCTTTTGGATCCGCCGGTCAAGATGCCTTATTATCTCATTTATCAGTATCTTCCATTTTATAAGAATATCCGCACCGTTGGGAGACTTTTCGTTTACTCAATGTTGGGATTTTCTCTTTTGGCAGCGTGGGGAATATCTTTTATAAATTTTCAATTTTATCGCCGAAAACAAGGCTCGTCAAAGGCGGCAATTTTTTCCCATACGGGGGATCACCCGCAGGGTGACAATTTTCAAAAAAATAAAAAAATTGAAGAGAATATAAAATCAAGAGAAGGAGAAAGCGTTGGATGGAATTTGAATACAAGATCAAAAATACTTTATATAATTGCGGGGTTGATTGTTATTCTTGAATTTCTGGCTGTGCCGCTAAAGACAAACTCTCTTTTGCACTCTTCTTTCTATGAAAAATTAGGCCAGGATAAGGCAAATTATAGCGTACTCGAGATTCCTGGCAGCACGGACTATGATTTTGCCTCGCGCGATTTGGTCTGGAAGAGCATCCATCGCAAAAATACGATCAACGGATATGATTTTGCCAGAGTTAATAAGGCTGGTTATCAATTCCAAACCAGCACGCCGATAATCAGCACTTTGCTCTACGATATTCCCGGGGGATCAAGCGGCAGCGGTACTGATATTATGAAGAATTCCTATTATGATATCTCGAGTGAAATACTTGACTATTACAATATTCGATGGATAATTCTAGACAAAGCAAGCCTTAAGGGGAGCCCGGAAAAGAGTGATCCAAATATGTTTTATCCAGTCAAGGCTTATATAGCGAGTGTGATAAAGTGCGCTGACGAATATGAGGATCAGTTTCTCTATGCCTGCAAGATAGATCAATCTGTCGTGCCTAACCATATGTTTCTAACGATGGATATTTCTAACATTCATTGGATCGGAAAAAGCGAGGCAAAGAATGGGCTTCAACGCTTTGCGGAAAATGGCGCTGGACTAAAGTTGGTCAACATGTCGCAAGGAACGCAAAAAAACCGCCTGAATTTCAATTTAAAAATCGCAAAGCCATTGATGATCAAGGTTTTTCTCAATGGTCAGGAAGTTTTCAATAAATACATTACGGCGATCGGTCAAAAGCAGAGCATCAGCGTCGATCTTCCGAATATCAAACCAGGTGAGAATGATATTACTTTCGGGGTATACGGGGCTGACAATGCCGAAATCCATTCCGACAAAAAAATTGACACGGTGGCGATATATCAGGTAGGAGTGGAATAGAACTCCGAAAGATAAGCTCAAATTACAAATGAATGGGAATGAACAACGGCAGTAAAATTCTTGGCGTGAGAATCGATAATTTTTCTGTCGAGGAAATAAAAAATGAAATATTTCATATTCTTGACAATAGCCCTCGGCAAAAGTGCGTCACGACCCTCAATCCCGAAATTATTCTCAAGGCGCATCGGGACAAGAATTATCGAGATGTTCTCAACTGCGCGGACTTGAATATTTGCGACGGATTTGGGTTGAAACTTATAAGTATGCTGAAAAACAAACCCATAAAAGCCAGATTCGCGGGCGCCGACCTGGCTGATTTTTTATTGGAGACGGCCGGTCAAAGAAGATTGAAGATATTGGTTATTGCAGCTAAAGACAGCCTGAGCACGCCCGAGGAAATTGAGCGGGCTATAACTGATAAATATCCTAATTTATCAGTAAAATCCAAGTATTTTGAGGGTAGCCAAGACTTCTTCGAAAATGCTATAATAAGGGAAGCCGAAATCGTTTTCGTTAATTTCGGCGTACCAAAACAGGAAAAATTCATATTGGAAAATCGGGCTAAATTTCCAAAGGCCAAAATCCTTGTCGGAGTAGGGGGCGCCTTTGATTTTTTGACCGGGCGCTTCAAAAGGGCGCCAAGGATATTGCGGGATACGGGACTGGAATGGCTGTGGCGGCTTCTGCAAGAGCCGAAAAGGATCAGAAGAATATGCCGCGCGGTGATAGTCTTTCCTGTGTTAGCTTTTATAAAAAAATAATCAATGCCTAAAAATCGTAATTTTTTATCAATATTATCTGTCGCGTTCGGGCTAGCTACCTTGGCAGCGCTTTTCAACATTGAGTGGGATCCAATTCTCAAAATTTTGGTTTATTTAACGCTCTTTATTTTATTTTTTGTCCTCCTTATTTCCAATCAGCAGTTTGAAGAGGATGTCATGTCCAAGATTGAAAGGACATCGGGTGCTTTCCTCCTTTCGTACCTATTTTTTATCGGCCTGCTTTATCTGCCGATTAGGGAATTTATTTTTGGCCAACTAATAACCTCTGCATTTTTTCTGGCGGATTTACTGGCGCTCCTGCTCTTTATCTTTTTCTTCTTTTTATTCGGGACCGCCTTTTTGACTTTGAATAGCATGGCTCGTTTCGGTTTTCTTTCCCGCTGGAGAATTTTCAATAATCCCACCGCCTTCTTTGTTTCAAGGAGCCTTTTCGTTCCGGCGTTGGTGATCTTTGCCCTTATACAGATAAAAATTTACCTCCTATGAAAAAAATGAACAAAAAAGTGAGGGTGCGCTTTGCGCCGAGCCCTACGGGATATTTGCATATCGGGAGCCTCAGAACAGCGCTCTACAATTTTCTGTATG
>PMJF01000037.1 GCA_003157295.1 Candidatus Moraniibacteriota bacterium
GCTAGCCGTATCTTTGTCGGCTGCCTCTGTACACGCTTTCGGCAATTCCAAGCATCGCGCATGTCGCCACAAGCGAGCTTCCACCATAGCTCAAAAGAGGGAGTGGAATTCCCGCCACCGGCGCTATGCCGATATTCATCCCGATATTTACGATAATTTGGATGAAAAACACTATTGCCACAGCGCCGACCAGCAGTTTTCCGAAATTATCCCGGCTTTCACGGGCGATGGAAAAAAGCCGCATCAATATGACAAAAAGCAAAATCAAAACAAACACGACTCCCGTGAATCCAAGTTCTTCCGCAATCACCGCAAAAATAAAGTCAGTATGCTTTTCCGGAAGAAAATTGAGCTGGCTTTGCGATCCATGTCCCAGCCCTTTCCCCCACACACCACCCGAACCAACCGCCACAGTCGATTGGAGAACATTGTATCCCGCACCGTGAGGATCACTCGTCGGACTCACAAGCACCATAATTCTTTGTTTTTGATAATCTTTCAAAACGAAGTGCCAGCTGAAAATACCCAAAAGCAATCCGGCAATCACCAGAGCGATCAAGTATCTTTTTTTCACTCCGGAAAGAAGCAAGACTCCGGCCCATGTTCCGACAATGACCAAAGCAGATCCCAAATCGGGCTGAAGCATGATTAATGCAACCGAAAGAGCAACTGGAACAAGCGAGATGAAAATATGCCTCGGTTCTCGGATTGTTTTCACATTGAGGGAAAAATATTTAGCAAGAACAACGGCAATGATCAATTTGAAAATTTCCACCGGCTGAAAATTGACGACACCGAAGCTGATCCATCCGGAAGTCCCGTTGACAATTTTTCCGAAAACCAAAACCGCAAACAACAGAAAGATGCCGACGAGAAAAAGAGCTGACGACACCGATCGGAAAATACGATAGTCGGTAAACGAAAAAGCAAGAAACAAAAAAATGCCGATGACAGCGAAGATCGCCTGGCGAAAAAAGTGGCTGGTGTCATTTCCGACAAAATTGTTTCCAGAATGGCTGATGGGATAAAGAACAGCCAAGCTCAATCCCAAAAGCAAGAGAGCGGCCGCAAGCAAAATCCAATCCATCTTCAAAATATTTTTTACCATCTTTCTTATAATTGCGTCTCATCAGCGCTTATTGTTGCCCGCCGCTGACATTATAGGTTCCATACTGCCCCGGAACTCCGTGCTGCTTCATAAAGTTGTCGCTTTCAAAAACATTCACTTCCGGAACAATCTCTATTTTTGCCGTCACCGGATCAATCGCAAACGAGCTGTTCCAGCTGACATTGATTTCTCTTTCCTCGCCCGCACGAACATCATTGAAATTGGTTTGGTTGATGGCGATCGGAGATCCATCCCCTCCTCTGATCACAACCGCTGCGGAAATTTCATGGAAATCAAAACCGCTTTGATTTTTCATTTTTGCCGTGAGACGCGCAAATCCGGATTCTCCTCCGCTAGCCAAGCTGAACTCCTTGGCATAGACCGTAATATCCGGTTCTTCAAATTGGGAAAACTTGCTCCATTCAAACGAACTTATTTCAAAATCCAAACTTTCCGGCTTCACATCAGAGGGTATATTGAAGGCAAGGATATATTTCGTCTGCCCCGGCAAAACAAAATTAGACCCGGCACTTTTGGCGATTATTTTTCCCGCTCCATCAAGAAGATTGAAGGAATAATCAAACTTGGCCGATCCGAAAAGCGAGTTCGGATTCACGATCTTCACCAGCGCGTCATATTTGCCCGTTTCTCCGGGAACGATCGCTTTCTCGACAACTTTGAGGCTTTCCGCTTTTGGCATTTCCGCGCAGGCCGCGCAAGGTCCGCCACAATCCACCCCCGTTTCTCCTTGGTTTTGAATTTTGTCCGTGCAGGTCGGCTTCGTCCGGAAAAGAAAATATAATCCCGTTCCAACCAAGCCAAAAATCACAATGTACGCTACAACAATGGTCAATCGCTTTATAGTACGGCTTGAAGGCGTCATATTTTGCAAATAATATTTATGCCCTTATACTATATCATTTTTTTTACTTTGTCATCTCTCATGATTTGATTTTTAGGCGGTTTAATTGTACTATTCAAGAGTAAAAAATAAGTAAAAAATAATAAATTTTTATGCAGAAGCAACCAAAAATTGAAATTCTCCGCCATTCCCTCTCCCATGTCCTGGCCGCAGCAGTCTTTGAGATGTTCCCCGACGCCCGCTTTGGTATCGGACCGGCCATCGAAAACGGATTTTATTATGACTTTGACCTCCCGCGTACGCTCATTCCAGAAGATCTTGAGATTCTGGAGGAAAAAATGCAGGCCATCATCAAGGCCAATTTCAAATTTGAAAAAGCCAGTCTGTCGATTGCCGAAGCGTTGAAAGACTTCAAAAAAGCCAAACAGTTGCTGAAGATTGAATTGATAAAAGATATTGCGAAGAACGATAAAAATATAAAAAAAGTTTCCATCTTTCGCACCGGAAAATTTGTCGATCTCTGCAGCGGGCCGCACATCGATTCGACCGGAGAAATAAGCCTGAAGGCTTTCAAACTCACAAAGATTTCCGGCGCCTATTGGAAAGGCGACGAAAAGAACAAAATGCTCCAGCGGATATACGGCGTGGCCTTCGAAAATCCAAAAGAGCTCCGGCAATATCTGGCCATGATACAAGAAGCGGAAAAAAGGGATCACAAAAAGCTAGGACGCGAATTTGACCTTTTTTCTTTTCATGAAGAGTCCCAGGGTTCGGCTTTCTGGCATCCCAAGGGAATGGCTGTTTGGAACGAACTTGAGAACTTCGGGAAAGGCTTGCGAAAGAAATACGGATTTTTGGAAATTCAAACACCGATAATCGCTAAAGATTCCCTTTGGAAAATTTCGGGACATTGGGACCACTATAAGGACAGTATGTTCTCGATCAAAACGGAAAATGAAACCTACTGCCTGAAACCAATGGACTGTCCTTTCAATATTTTGATCTATAAGGAAAAAACAAAATCCTACCGTGACCTACCCGTGCGTTTCACGGAGATCGGCCGCATCATGCGAAATGAAAAATCGGGAGAGCTCAACGGCTTGTTTCGCGTACGCTATCTTACCCAGGACGACTCCCATATTTTTTGCTTGCCTTCGCAAGTCGAAAAAGAAATTGCGAATCTTCTTAAGATGGTAAAGGAATATTATCCGGCTTTCGGCCTTGAACCAAAATATTATTTATCGACCCGGCCGGAAGATTTTATGGGCAAAGAATCCGAATGGGATTTGGCGGAAAAAAATCTCGTCAGCGCGCTGAAACTGGAAAAGATAAAATACGCCATAAAAGAAAAAGACGGCGCTTTCTACGGACCGAAAATTGATATTGATATCAATGACGCCCTGGGAAGAAAATGGCAACTCGCCACCATTCAGCTTGATTTTCAAATGCCACAAAGATTCTCGCTCGAATACACCGCAGATACTGGGAAAAAGCAGGCGCCTGTCATGATCCATGCCGCTGTTTTTGGCTCATTTGAGCGATTTATCGGTATTCTAACGGAACACTATGCCGGAGCTTTTCCGCTTTGGCTTTCTCCTATCCAGGTCGAAGTTATTCCTGTTTCGGAAAAGTTTGGAAAATACGCCAAAGAAATTTTCAATAAATTAAGGGAAAACAATATTCGCGTTGCTATGAACGAAGCCGACGAATCACTTGGAAAACGCATCCGCACCGCCCAAAATCAGAAAATCAATTATATGCTCATCGTCGGCGAAAAAGAAATGAAATCCAAAACCGTTGCCGCCCGCGACAGAGGAAAAGGCGACCTAGGCGCAATGAAGATCGAAAATTTTTTGGAGAAAATTAGTAAGGAAATCAGAGGAAAATAATAGTATGCGATATTATCTGAAGATATTCGGCTGCCAGATGAATTATTCCGACGCCGAAAGAATTTCTGCTTTTCTCGATGAATATAAGATCAAACAAGCCGCTTCAGTCGATGAGGCGGATCTTGTTATATTCGTCACTTGCGGCGTGCGCCAATCTGCCGAGGATCGGGTATACGGGCAGATCAATAATATAAGCAAGCATTATCCGAAAAAGAAAATTATTCTCACCGGTTGCCTCGCCCATCGAAAAGATGTCCAGCGAAGACTCAAGGGAAAAGTAGAATTGTTTTGTGAAATAAAAAACTTTCCGAAAGAAATAAAAAAAATACTAAATACTAAATACCAGATACTAAATACAAAAGACAAACTTTGTAAAGATTATCTTCAAATTACGCCAAAAAATTCCAACCCCTATACAGCGCACATCCCAATAATGACCGGATGCAATAATTTTTGTTCGTATTGTGTTGTGCCCTATGCTCGCGGCCGCGAGTACTCAAGGCCCGCAGAAGACATTCTGAGAGAAATAAAAAGCTTGGTGAAAAAAAGATATAAAGAAATTTTCCTCTTGGGACAAAATGTCAATTCATATAGATCTGTCAAAATTAATTTTCCAAAATTATTGCATAAAATCGAGAAAATACTCGGAAATTTTTGGCTCGTCTTCCTCACCTCTCACCCCAAAGACATGTCCGACGAACTCATCGAAGCCATCGCCCAAAGCAAAAAAATTTGTGAGTATGTTTCATTACCCGCGCAATCGGGAGATAACGAAATTTTGCGGAAAATGAACCGGCACTATACAATTGCCCATTACAGAAAACTCATCAAAAAAATAAAGCTAAGCTTTGAGGAATTGCGAGCGAATAGCGACCAAGGGAAAAGATTAGCTTTGGATAAGTTGCCGCCCGCCATTTCCACTGACATTATCGTCGGTTTTCCCGGAGAAACCAAAAAACAATTTGAAAACACCGCCAAGCTGATGCGAGAGATAAAATTCGATATGGCCTATATCAACCAATACTCCCCCCGCCCCGAAACGGCTGCTTGGAAACTGAAGGACAATGTTTCAAAAAAGGAAAAAGTGAGACGTGATAAATTATTGACAGAAATCCTAAAGAAAACCGCGCTCGAGAATAACAATAAATATGTCGGAAATGTGATCGAGGTTTTAGTTGATAAAAAACTCGGCTCAAAGCTAAGCTTTGGGGAATTGCGAGCGAATAGCAAGCAAGGGGAAAGCTTAGCTTTGGAGCCGCACGAATATCTCGCCCACACCCGCACCCAAAAGAAAGTAATTTTTTTCTCAAACAAAAAAATCCCTATCGGGAGTTTTCAAAAGATTAAAATCACAAAAGCCAAAGCGTTTGGATTAGTGGGAAAAATAAATTGAGCCGATCCAATGATCGGCTCGTGGAAATCTATAACTTCTCTTTTTATGCCTGGACTATAAGGTCGATATACTCCTTATGGTCATCAAACTGGAGCTGAGCACTGGCAAAGCCATGCTTCCTGGCTATGCAACTGCAGGCTCCTTGGAGATGCCGCATGTCAGGTATTTGGCCAACAGACATCTTGGCATATCTATCCACTAAATTTTCCGGGAGACAGAATTTTCCCTGGCCAGGAAATTCCTTAGCTCTCTGAATCCCATTTTGCCCTGTGGACAAGATATGAATGAATCGGGAGAAGCATTCTTCCAGCCAGGCATGCGCTATGGAACCAATACAGTACAGTTTTACTGCAGTCATTGCGTCCCTCCTTATAATCGATCTGCTTTAGATATCTATTATGTACCATAATTTCAAAACTTATGTCAAACATTTATATAAACAAAATCCTCGTTATCCTCGGCCCAACTTCGTCAGGAAAGTCCGATATTGCTTTTAAAATGGCGAAAAATTTTGATGGTGAAATTATTTCCGCTGACAGCCGACAGATTTTCCGCGGGATGGATGTCGGCTC
>PMJF01000077.1 GCA_003157295.1 Candidatus Moraniibacteriota bacterium
CGAGATCGTCGTCTCCAAACGGAGTTTTGATGAGGCGCATCCCGCAGTTGGGAGCCGTGTCCATCGTCTGGGGAAGAATAAATCTCCTGGTCGCCACGGCCGTTCCGGTCGGGTTTTTGCGCCCTTTCTTGGAATGGACGTCTGAAAGCGCCGCGATATGATGAAAGGCATGCTCGTCGCTCGCAATATCAACCAACTCCTGAATGGTCTCTTCACCTGGCATCAGATCGTCGGACACATGAAGAACCACGGGGACTTTCATGCCTCCCGCGGCCTCGATTATTTTTTTGTGTTCTGTCAAGGATTTGATGTTCATAGGTTTTTATATGTTTCCTGATATTCTTTTACGACTTTTATTATATCAAAATTTTGGATCACGTACTCCTTTCCCGCGTTTCCCAGCTCCGCGCGCCACTCGGGATCATTATATAGCTCAAGAATTTTTTCTTTGAGCCCTTCGCGGTTTCCGGGATCGATCAAAACGCTGTTTGAATCATTCAAAAAATACTTCAGTCTTTCAATATTACTCGCGATCACCGGTTTTCCGCAAGCCATCGCTTCGATCACTGCAAGAGGAATATCAAATTTTCCTTTCATATCGCGGACGGGGAAAATTGAAACGTCGCAAAGATTATAAACATCGGGCATTTTATATTCCCCATCGTCCAAAAAAGAAATTTTTTCGAGACATCCGGCCTCTTTGAACCTCATAATAACTTTTTGCTTTATCTGCGCGTCTTTTTGGCCTTTTATTCGGAGAGCCAGTTGCAGATGAAGATCATTGTGCTGCTTAGCCAGATCAATAAAGCTTTCTATTACATCATCGATCGCGCCCATCCGCGCATATTCTCCGGTGAAATTTATGACGAAATCATCCTGGCTGATATTATATCTTTTCATCAGCTCCTGATCTTTTTCACAGGGAGAATATTTGGAAAGATCTATTCCCGGATAGATCCGCTTCACGTTCTTGAATCCCATTTTCTCCAGTTTTTCTTTGGCGTAGTCGGAATAAGTGATTATGAGATCGGCATGAATAATTTTCTTTATGTGTTCGTCGCTATAAAGATCGTCCCTTAAGGTTGCAAGGGTCTGGATCGTTTTTATCTTCTTTCGGCCGATGAGGAGCTTGAGAGCAAAAACATTTAGCTTCGTCGGAGTGAAAAAAGAATGCAGGATATTTATGTTTCGACCCCCTCTGAACAGCAATTCTTTTATAAGAAAAAGATAGGCTCTGATCTTCTGAGCCGAATTCCATTTCGAAGAAGTATAGATATTGTTCTGCACGACATTGGCAGGTAAATTATCTATCTTTTTGCAAGTTAATAAGCGTATTTCAGCGTCTTTAATATTACAAGCCAGGTTATAGGCAAAATTTTTCGACGCTTCGTCCCAGGGAGGGCAAATAGGACGCGTGAGAAGTAAAATTTTCATTGAATATTCTTATAGATCTTATACTCCGCGTCTTTGTTGCTGACAACAATGGTAATTTTTTCTGTACCGTTCAGCTTATTTTTATCCAACGCCGGTGAGATTTTTTGCTTCGCCCCTTTTTCGATCTCTATTTCACTTTCAATGGTTTTAGCTTCATCTATAAAAATTTTATAACCATACGTTGCTTTTCCGCCTTGGTGATTTTCAATGGTGAAGTCAAGCGAATTGTCTCGGGGGTTTTCAAAATAAACCGCCACCCAGTCCTTTTTATAATCGAAATTATGGTTTCGCGCTTCCACGATAAAAAGGACGGAGAATCCAACGAGGAGAAGCGCGAGAGTTGTTATGATTATGATTTTAGATGACATAATATTTTTTCTTGTCATCCCCGCGGAAGCGGGGATCCAGAAATTAAACTTTATGCATAGAGACTAGATTCTCGCCTTCGCGGGAATGACACATACAAAAAACCTTAATCTCGCTTGAAAATAGAAACATAATTGGATCCGTACACTTTTGAAAAATCAGGATATGTTTCAAAGCTTTTTCCCTCAATTTGAGCGTTGACGGCTATATAATTTACGCCTGTTTCGGAATAACATTTCGAAGCCTCGGCGCTTTGGGGGCTTGAGATCATGTCCCGAGTGCACATTTCACGCGGTTTCGTTGGATCATCGTAGCGGGAAAGATTTCCGCGGCTTAAGGGATATTTGTAGTCCTTCATGAAAAAAAGCTTGTACCATGAATCGCCGTAAATATTGACGTGGTCTTTCAAGATCACGTCTTTTCCCGAATCAGTTGCCTGGGCCAAATACTGGGCGGAATGAAAAGTCTCCATTGCCTCCTGAAATTGATTCTTTACCTTGAAAGCGTCGGCACTGTCGGCCAAGCCGTTCGTGATGACGAAAAATAACAAGGTGTAAAGAAAAGCAGCCGCAAAAAATTTAGTCGAAGATCTTCTGAGCATCTCAAAGTACTTGGCTAATGCATATGCGGAAAGCACTGTGAGCGGAAGAAAAAGATAATTTCCAATTCGGTCGCTGGGAATGTTCACATACATCCATCCGGGTTTGTAGGCCATGACGAAAAGCACCAGTGTCCAGCCGAGCACGAAGCTGTAGCGGTATTTTTTCGGCTTGAAACTTAAGATCAGCAGAACAATGCCGAGCGCGCCGAGCAGCAAGCGAGCGCTTCCGACATTCAGTTCGATCTGGGCAAGACTCAGTCCAGTGCGGGTTATTTTTGACGGCTCACCGGTCGCTTGGCTCACAGCTGACTTATCGAAGTAGGAAGGAGTATAAATAAACAGAAAATAAAAAGCAGCCAACAGAAGAAATATGATCGGAACGGGTTTAAGGAATATTTTCAACCAGTCGCTGATTATTCCGAAAGCGCGTTTGATATTCAACACCAGATAAATAAACAGGACCGCGACAACTGAAAATATCAGGACGAAAGCGCTGAGATGATGCGTGTAAAGAAGGCCAAGAAACGAAAAAACAAAAAGTCCTGCGAAAATTTGATCTCTCTCCTTAAGCGCCCGATATAGAAAATATAAAACTACGGGTATCAGCATATCGCCGATAATATTTCCCACCACTCCTCCGCTTATATATTTGCCCTGTGGCGCCGAAACGGCATAAAGGACGCCTGCAACGAAAAAAGACAGGGTAGTGGCGTTTTTTTTCTTAAAAAGCCTGGCGACTAGGATGGTCAAAGTAAAAATTCCCAGTATGTTTATAAAAAGCAAAATTAGCGCGGGAAAAGCCGTCATGACCTCGACACCGCTGATTAGATTGAAAACGGCAAAAATTATATGCTCCCCAATTATGAAATCGGGTATGCCGTAAGTCGGAAGACTTCCGTTGTTGACAATGTTCTGAACCCAATACATATGATGGCCGAGATCAGTGGAAGAGGGGATGATCGTGTCGGAAAGATAGGCAACGCGGATAAATACGGCCAAAACCAATGAAATCAGAATAAAGATCACCTGCCAAAAAGAAAAATTGAAAAGTTCCTCCGAAACGGAAATCTTTTCGCTCTTTTCGACGCCTTTCAGACCTTTTTTGAAACGATATTGATAGACGATGAACCCCACCAAGCTGATGATAAGGATCGTGCCGACCAAAACCATCCCTCTTATTGGAACATGCAGCCTATTCAGGGTCAGAACGGCCAAGTCGACAAGGATCAGGCTGAAAGGAACAACCAGCACCGATCTTTCAAAAAAAGATATTTTTTCATTGGATCGCCCAAAAACAGCCAACGAAAAAAAATATCCAGGCAAAATGAGAACAAAGGGAATGGTGAGGATAAATTTTATCAGGTCTAAGATCATGATTTATTTACATTTTCCATTACTTCCAAATATCTTTTGGCAATTTTGTCCCAACTATAATGCTCGATGGTATATCTCCTCGCTTTTTCACCGAAGTCTTTTCTAAAACTATCCTCTAATAATAGCTCCTTGATCTTTTTCGTCCAAACTTCAGCATTTTCCGGTTCGAGTAGAAATCCGTTTTCCCCGTCGCTGATGGCGTCTTTCAGACCTTCTAGATTGGAGGCCAATACCACCCTGCCGCAAGCGGCAGCTTCAATGGCAGTTATGCCGAAACCTTCCATTGATCCCGGAGTTTTTATATTGGGAGAAATATAGAGGTCGCAGGCGTTAAAAATAATTTTTATATCAGGCCTTGGCACATTAAGCATTAGTTTCACCCTATTTTCCAGATGTAGATCTGCAACCGCTTTTTCGCATTTGGGAAAATAACTCTCATCACCGGCTGTTTTTCCTGCGATACCGCCGCCCGCCGCCACGAAAATATAATCTTCCGGCAAATTCGGCATTACGTTTCGGATAAACCACTCCACGCCCTTGTGCTTCGTGAACCTTCCTCCTCGAAAAATTACCTTCTTATCTTTCAAGGATATACTCAATAATTTTTCCAAATCTTCACGCTGACAATCTCTACATATCTCTTTTGAATCTATACCGTTCGGAATAAAAACGCATTTTTCTGCCGGAATGCCAATTTTTATCGCCTCGGCAATTGTTTCTTGGCCCACCATGATTAGTTGGTCGAGTTTTTTTAGCGCCGGAATATTCACGGAGCGATATATTTTTCCGAGGCAGGATTTTTTATGGGCAAAAGTGATATCAAGACCGTGGACAATAGATATGTATTTTTTTTTCGGATAAAAAAACCTTAAAAAAAAGCCGATAGGGGAGAGAACGCCGTCTCCCAAAAGAACAACGTCGTATTTCGGCAAAATAAAAAGAGCTTTTACGGAAATCCATGGCAGGAATAGGGGCAAATTCTTTTTACCCGATCTATTGGCCATAACTCTCGTAGAAATAATTTTTGAAAGAGAGCGGCCAATTCCGTAATTCTGGTTTTCAATACCGCCGACTATCGGTGGATACGCGCGGGAGATGAAAAGTATTTTCATTTCTTGTATTTTTCTTTTTTTAGAAAATACATCTGCTCTTCGGTCAGCTTACGATTGGTCTTGATCATGTCCGCGATAAGTGCGAAAACCAGAAATTGAAAGCCGATAACAAAGAGGAAAAAAGAAAGAAGGATATAATTTCGATAAGCCGTGATCTGAAAAGTCAGGAAATAATGATAAAGAAAGAACAAAAACACAACCAAGGAAACAGTTATTAAGATAAATCCCGGACTGCCAAAAAACTTTAGAGGGCGCACGTCTCGTACGGCTTTCAGTATTATCTTAAAGCCGTTATTTACGAATTTCCAGATCGATTTTGTTATTTTCGGCTCTCGATCCGAAAAATAGGTCACCGTCACAGGCACCCAGGTCAATTTGAGATTTTTTCCGATGGCATCGATGATGGTTTCCTGCGTGTAAGTGAAGTCAAGATTCGTGAGGTTCAGTCGAAGAAGTGTTTCGCGGCTGTGCGCGCGGAATCCGCAGGTCAGATCTTCTGTTTTGTAATTGAGAAAAAAGCCCACCATCTTAGCGGCAAAACGATTTAGATAATTCCTGAGCAGAGGCATATCCTTGGCTTTATGTTTTCCGAACCTATTGGCAATCACCATATCGCTCTTTCCATCGAGTATGGGAAGGAGCAGCTTTGGAATGTCACGGGGATCGAATTGGCCATCGGCGTCAATATTGACCATAAGATCAGCTCCATTTTCCAGAGCGCTTTCTACCGCTCTCTTGAAAGAATAAGCCAGCTTCCGGTTAGGTTTATATGAAACGATGATATCTGCCTGGGAAGAACAGGCCTTTTCGCAGGTTTTATCCGTTGAACCGTCGTCAATCACTTGGATTAGTTTTTCCGTTATAATTTTACCTTTGCCGCTGATATAAAATTCAGAAACAAAGCTTTCGCGGACATTCGTGATCGTTTCGCAAATTTTGTCCTCTTCGTTATAGGCGGGAATATTGACAATTAATCGCATAAAATAGGGCTAAAATAAACAAATTAAACTCTGGTCTAACTATAGCAAAAACATTTGTTTTTATCAACTATTTATTGTAGAATCATAATATGAATCCCGTTAGAAATATCAGCTTTATTGATAACTCTGCGGGTAGAGTAATTAGGGTATTATTGACATAATATTTCCAACAGGATGAAAATCGGCATAAATGCGTCTTTCCTAAGGAAGCCCGATACGGGAATCGGGCAAGTTACGCGCGGATTTGTGAATGAATTGGCGAAACTTGGATCTCACCGGCATGAGTATTTTTTATATCTGGAAAAAGATACCGATCTGGAGCTGCCCAAAAATTTCAAGAAACGTGTTTTTCTTTCCAGATTATGGCGGCGCGACGATTTGATCCGGAAAATTTGGTGGGAAAAATTTCTGCTTCCCGGAAAAATAAGCAAGGATAAATGTGATCTTTTTATTTCTCTTTACCAATCGCCGACATTTCTCAAAGGCACAAAACATACGATGCTTGTCCACGATATGGTTCCGAAAATTTTTCCGGAGTACCTCGACAATTGGCGCAAAAAAATATATTATTACCTTTCCTGCCAGGCGATAAAACAGGCGAATAAAATTGTCACCGTTTCCGAGTGGTCAAAAAGAGATATTCATAAGTATCTCAAGGTTCCGGCTGATAGGATCGAAGTTGCTTATCCCGGCGCCAACCAGGAATTCTTTGGAGAGATCGACTGGGGGAAAGATAATCAAGCGCTTGAAAAATACGATATCTTCGGGCGCTATATCTTTTATCTCGGAGGATTTGATTTTCGAAAAAACATTTCCGGACTGCTCATGGCTTACAAGTTGCTGCTTCTCAAGGAAAACGTTGAAGACATCAATTTGATCCTGGGAGGAGAAGATAAATCCAAATATAGCCCTCTGTTTACGGATATAAAAAGAGAGATCAAAGAGCTAGAACTGGAAAATAGAGTGAAGATAACGGGATTTATCGACCAGAAAGACCTTCCGGCCATTTATCGCCACGCGGAACTTNNATTTGTCTTTGAACAAGCTACACGAACCGAACTGATATTTCTTTACCAGCATGCTTTTGCGCTCGTTTACCCTTCGCTCTATGAAGGATTCGGGCTGATGGTTCTCGAAGCAATGGCAGGCGGAACTCCGGTAGTAATTTCAAAATCCTCCTCTCTTCCGGAAGTGGGTGGCGATGCAGCTCTGTATTTCAATCCCTACGACGCGGAAGAAATGGCCCGAGTGATGAACAAAGTTCTTCGGAATGACAAACTAAAAAAAAGATTGTCAGAAAAAGGAAAAGAAAGAGCGAAGAAATTCGGATGGGATAAATTTGTAAACGCATTCTTTTAAATATATGGAAATTAATATATTGATTAAAAGAGCGGTTGAAATCAGAGAAAAATATAAGAAACTCGAAATAAAGAAATACGGCAAGGTACGGACCAATGGCCAGGTCGCCCAGGGACTTATCGGAGACATTGGCGATCTAATGAAACTGGTGATGGCAAAAGAGGGAATCAGAGAAGTTGACAATGTTGATGATAAGTTGGCGCATGAATTGGCAGATTGTCTTTATAGTGTTTTTGTTCTGGCCAATAATTTCGGCGTCGATCTCGAGAGATCATTTCTTGAGACGATGCGCGAATTAGAAATAAGAATTTCAAAAAATGATGGTTAGTTTCGAAAATTTAATCAAAAATATTAAGAGCATATTTAAGCGAGAGCTTGTTATCTTCTGGATATTCAGCGTTTTTTTGGGTTTGGCTCTCATTGTCCTCGAAAATAAAGGTAAATTGCCTATTAGGGAGGGGGATTTTGTTTTTTTAATGATCCTCACTTTTCTGGTCGCCCTTTATAGGCCACGCTGGGTGTTTTTTGTTTTTGTGAGCCTCGTGCCTCTCGAAAATATAATCCTGGCGGCCGGTTTCATTCCGCTTCAACTGCGGCCGTACCAATTTGTCGGAGCGATCCTGGCTGCCGCTGTCACCATCCTTTGGATCTTCAAGAAATTAAAATTCAAATTTTTGCGACCGAATTGGATCGACTGGCTTGTTTTTTCGCTCGCGCCACTCGGCTTTCTGGCGCTTCTCAATGCTTCGAGCAAAAGCGTTTCGCTGAAACTTATTCTGGTTCTTTTTTCATTTATCATTCTTTATTATCTCACGCGAAATTTTGTCCGGAACAAAAAAGATCTGCTGAAAGCCGCCTTTTTCTTTGCCGAATCTTGGTTGGTTGTCGTGATCTACGGTTTCTATCAGATTTTTTCCGATAAGATCGGGCAAGGTTCATTTGAAATAATGTTTGGCCGGCCTAATTCAACTTTCTCCGAATCGGACTGGCTGGGAATATTCTTATGCTTTGCGTTGGCTGTTTTCCTATCAGTAATCTTAATTCTCAAAAAAAGTAATTACTTGAAATGGCTGGTTTACATTTTTCTTTTTCTTGATCTTACCTTGCTGATCCTCACTCTTTCCCGTTCCGCCTGGATTGGCGCGGCCGCGATTATAATTGCTTTTTTACTGCTAAATTTATTCAAAAAAGAAAAAGATACGGCAAAATTACGCCTTCGAAAATTTTTTGAAAATACCGCGATCATTGTCTTCATGATTTTTCTTTCTATTTTTTCTGTATATTTTCTTAAGCTTTCAAGGTTCGATATTTTTGATCGGGCCCGATCAGCCGCCACAAGCGAGCAAAAAATCACCATCGCCTGCGAAAAAGATATCGATCTTCCCATAACTATCGCCAGTACCGATGAACTCGCGAAATTCGGCTGTCGGTTCATCAATCTTGAGGAGATAGAATCTTATAAAAACCAAGGAGATATTGTGACCGAAACATATAGAAAGGACCCGAATGTGATGACCAGAAGCGCAATTTATCGAAAAAGCTGGGAGATTATCCGCGAGCATCCCATTTTGGGCGTCGGCTTTGGAACGATTACGCAAAGTTTGGGAGCCGACGAACGGGGAGCGGGGCTCAATGAAAGCAATATTTTCCTTCAAGTTTGGGCAGGATGCGGAATTTTGGGACTAATAGCGTTCCTTGCTGTTATTGGACATTTATTTATTTATGCATTTCGACGGGTTTCACCGATTTGCCCCTTGAATAAAATTATTGGCTGTCCGGTGGTTAGGGATGATCTTGAAAAAATACTCAATATTTTCCTTATTTTAGCCGTTATTTCACTAGCGATACCGAATTTGTTCAACGCCGGACTACTGATGGGACTTTTTTGGCTGGGACTGGCAATTTTTGTAAGCGTTAAAGATATCAAGTAATGAAAATCGGCATCGACATTCGAGTCATTGGCAAAAACCGTACCGGAGATGAGGTCTATTTTTTCAATCTGGTGAAAAACCTTGCGGTAGCCGACAGAGAAAATGAATATTTTTTATTCGCTGACCGCGATCCGGAAAAAGATCCTGATCTAAGACGGGAAATAAAAAAACTGGAGCTTGGATCTAATTTCAAAATTATTTTCTTGAATTCACTAAATCGCTTCTGGTGGAATCTTTGGGCGCTGCCGAATTATCTCAAAAAAAATCCGTTGGATCTTTTCCATACCCAATATATCGCGCCCTTTTGGATGCCGAAAAATATAAAACTAGTTTTGACGATCCATGATATTTCTTTCAATTTTTTTCCCGAATATATCAAAAAAACCGATTTATTATTTCTGAAAACTCTTATTCCGCGAAGCCTTCGACGAGCAGATAAAATAATCACCGTTTCCGCAAACGAACAGAAGAAAATTGTTGATTTCTATAAGATCGCGCCAGAAAAAGTGGATTTTACATACAACGGGGTTGATTTTGCGCGATTTAGCCACGAGTATTCAGCTGAAGAAAAAGAAAATGTTCGCAAAAAATATAGTTTACCAGAAAAGTTCTTACTCTACATCGGCACGCTTCAACCCAGAAAAAATATTCTGATCGTTATCCGGTCAATGGAATCTTTGGATATTAAATTTGTTATTGCCGGAAAACGAGATGCGCATAATTTTGATCAAAAAATTAATGAGGCCATCGAAAAAAATGGTTTGCAAGATAAAATTATTTTCCCCGGTTGGATCGACGAAGAGGATAAACCTGCATTACTGCAAATGGCCGATTGTTTTGTGTTTCCATCGCTTTACGAAGGATTCGGCATTCCGGTCATCGAAGCGATGGCCGCCGGCACACCGATTGTCTGTTCCGACATCCCCGTCCTGCGTGAAATAGGCGATGACGCGGCGCTTTTTTGCGATCCAAAAAACAGCCAGCAGTTCGCGGAAAATATTTTAAAAATAATGAATGATGAAAATTTGCGGCGTGATTTGACTGAAAAAGGCAAAGGCATCTCCCAAAAATTCACCTGGCAAAAAACCGCCGAAAAAACGCTTGAGATATACAAATCTTTAGCCTAAAATTTGCCAAAATCATCATAATATCTTAGTTTATATATAACGAAAAGGAGCAGGAGGTTGCTCTGTTTTTTAAACAGACATCTGCCCTTTAAAAACCAAATATGGAAAGGGGGTGATCCCGGATGGTTTCTGATGATAAACAGCATTACGATGCATTTGAATTGATAACTGAAGAGCCTGAAGAAGGTTCTTCAGCCGACTTCGGGATCCCCGAAGATGAAGGTGATCAACCGATCAATCCGCTCACGGCTTATATGAAAACGGCCGGATACAGACGCAATTATGGACCTTTGGCTAACGAGCTCGTATCGGACGCTGAGCCCACTACCCAATATGAAAGGCATGATGATCCAGTCCGTGCATATCTCAAGGAAATGGGTACAGTACCACTTCTCAGCCGCGAAGAAGAAGTTGAAATCGCTACGCAGATCGAAGCCGGAGAAAAAGAGGTGCTTTATTGCCTCCTCGAAATACCATGGAGCCTGAAAGAAATTATGGCTCTCATTGACGGATTGGAGCGGGATAAACCGGAGCCAAGCCAGGAAGATAAAGTGGATTATTATGGTGAAGAAGAATTTCCACCTGATCAATCCACCCGCAAATCACGGATTCTTCGTCTTGTTCGCGAGTTTCGCAGTAAAGAAGGTATTATCCGTCGATTGGAAAAAAGTTTGTCCGCGAGCAACATGCACGGACAAATAGAACAATGGATCGTTGTCGCCCGGCATCGCATGACTGATTGTCTCGAGGGTCTGCGTCTAGAACGTCTCCATTTGCAAAATATTCTGGATAAATTGCATATCATTGCTTCGGCGGTACGCCAATGCAACCAGAATATGGATAAAGCGCTGGCTGCATCCAGCATCTCCGCTACTAAGCTCAGGGCAATCCTTCAGGGACTTAAAAGGGTAGCGGATGTGTCTTTTCCGGAAGGATTGACGCCCGAACAGTTAGAGGAGTTGAATATTCAACGGAAACACACCAGAAGCGAATTGCGGAAATATGAGCAATTTACAGGCTTAAGTAATCGCCGTTTCCTGGTTGTCATGGAAAAGCTGGAAAAAGGTGAATATGCCGCTAAGGAAGCCAAGCGGGAAATGGTGGAAGCCAATCTGCGGCTGGTGGTGAGTATCGCCAAAAAATACACCAATCGGGGGCTACAGTTCCTGGATTTGATCCAGGAAGGNNGCCATCGCCGACCAGGCCCGCACCATTCGCATACCGGTCCACATGATCGAAACCATCAACAAACTCATTCGCACCTCCCGCTACTTGGTCCAAGAAATCGGACGGGAGCCAACTACCGAGGAAATTGCCGAAAAAATGGAATTTCCCTTAGAAAAGGTTCTTAAGACCTTTAAAATTGCCAAAGAACCTCTATCTCTCGAAACCCCTATTGGAGATGAAGAGGATAGTCACTTAGGCGATTTCATCGAGGATAAATGTGTTCTACCTCCGCCTGAAGTTGTGGAACAAAATAAACTCCAGGAAGATGTGCACGGAGTCCTTATGATGTTGACTCCTCGGGAAGAAAAAATTATGAGGATGCGTTTCGGCATTGGATATGAAACCGACCACACTCTGGATGAAGTGGGTCAGGCGTTTGAAGTAACACGTGAACGTATCCGGCAAATCGAAGCCAAGGTTCTGAAAAAACTTCGTCATCCGTCCCGTTCTAGCCGGATCAGGGGTCACTACGATCCCAATTACTTGCCAAAAAGGAAGGTCAGTAATCATCCACCCGTCAAAGTGGTTGGAAGAAATACCTACATTAATACTCCCGTCACAACGACAGGGTCGAGGATCCATCCGAGGATCTTCCCTTCGAAAAATCTCGGGCGAATATTCGAAATCGTTCTCTCTGGGGTTCAGTGGGAAATCGTGCGGCGGAACTTCGGACTGGACGGAAAAATTGAATTTTCTGAGGATATTGGTCGACTGGAATCCATAGTGAAAGCTAATCTCGGCTTTCCCATGTCGCATACCAGAGTGACCCAGATGAAAAACCAGGCCCTAATCACTTTGGCGACCTTTGTTGGACATTCTCTGCCCGCAGATTCGGAAATCCTGGATGAAAATATGAAACGCCTGGTTTATTTTGTCAGGCGCCGCAAACACGCACTTGTGTCGGGACAAGAAACAACGATCTGTGAGACGGAAATTTTCCAGCCAATCGTCGGGAAAAATTTCGGCCGCAAAAAAAATGCCGAAACGAAACAGCGCGTTCCGTCTTCGGATCCTGCTTCTTCCCAACCCAAAAAACTGTGCTCAATTCATCCCGGCACAAAACTTGCCAAACGGCCGGATATCAAAGTCATTCCGCGCACCCCGCCTTACCGAACGACTTTTGTGCGTAATGACGGGGAACGAAGGATAGTGCTTGGTAGTCCTCCACGATACTCAATAATGTTACTGTCCGATATTGGCACGCTATGCATCGAGTCAGTTTCTCGAGAAAAGCCAGTTATGGATCAAGCTTGTTTTAAAGGAAATAAGCTGACCTTAACTGAGGAACAATATCGCCTGGTAATGATCGAATTTGTTGGGGGTGGAATTAAAAAAGCCGGAATTAACGGCACGCTTGCCAACGCTATTGCCAACTTAAATTCCAAGGAGATGGATATCCTCTACTTCTTGGGAGTCCAGGAAAGGAGCTTGGCAACAGTATTGAAATACGTCGGCCTGCACGAAAAATATACCGCCGGCGTTTTCGCAGACCTAATGGTTTTGCCAATCCTGGCAAAAATCAATCTTTAACCGCTCTTTGAACACGGCATCCCTAGGGGTGCCGTTTTTATTTATGTCGCATTGCCATCTTTTTGATGGTATAGTATACTCATTGAGGAATAAAAAGCCGC
>PMJF01000021.1 GCA_003157295.1 Candidatus Moraniibacteriota bacterium
CTCCAACGGGCAATTTTTTCTTCCACCAACTCCCGCTGAGTGCCGTAGCGCTCCCGGGTGATTCGAATCACCTTTTCTTCGTTCTGCTCGGTTGGAGCAAGATCGATCGGCGGCAGAGTGGCTGCGGAAAAAGCGCTTCCGGTGAGTCCGTCGATCATCAGCTTGATATATATGTTGCGATTCGGAAGATTCACCAGATCCTGGATGACAAAGACCGGCTCGAATTCTTTTTCCAGAAATTCAGCATCTTCTGCTCCGACCCGGAACACGCAGAGTGTTCCGACGTTTCCAAAAACGGCGTCCCGGACTCTCGTCGATGTGTCCGTCACCAGCTGGCCGATATATTGATGGGCAATTATCAGATTGAGATGATATTTTCTGGCTTCGGAAAGAATATTGGCAAAAGAATCCGTGGCAAAGTTCTGAAACTCATCGACATAGAGATAGAAATCTCTTCTCTGGTCTTCGGGAATATCCACCCGGCCCATCGCCGCCAATTGTATTTTGGTGATCATCATCGCTCCGAGAAGGGCGCTGTTGTCTTCCCCGATCCGTCCTTTCGAGAGATTCATGATCAATATTTTTCCTTCATCCATCAGCTCCCGAATATTGAAAGCCGATTTGGTCTGACCGACGATATTTCGGATGAGAGAGCTGGAAAGAAACTGTCCGACCTTGTTTTGGATCGGGGAGATCACTTCCTGGAGCACTCGATCGTTCCATTGCGTGAACTCGTCCACCCAGAAAGACTTGACGACCGGGTCGGTTATTTTTTCGACCACGCGAGATCGATAATTTTTGTCCACCAGAATGCGGGTGACGCCCAAGAGCGTGCTTCCCGGATATTCCAGAAGGGCGAGAATCGCGTTCCGCAAAATATATTCAAGCCGTGGTCCCCACGAATCCGCCCAGATTTTTTTGAAAACTCCGACCAATCCCGAAGAAATGAGATGCCGGTATTCCGTATCCACTTTTTCCATGACGTTGAAGGCAATGGGATATTGCTGGTCGGCCGGATTGAAATAGATGACATCGTTGATGCGGCTCGATGGGATGGCCTTGATCAAAGTCTCGGCAAATTCTCCGTGCGGGTCGACGATCGCCACTCCGCGGCCGTTCTGGATGTCCTGAATGGCCATATTCTGGATCATGGTCGTTTTTCCCGTTCCGGTTTTTCCGACAACATTAAAATGGCGTCGGCGGTCATCCAGCTTGATGCCAAAAGCCCGGTCTTGTCCGCGGAAGTTAGTTATCGCAAAGGTGGTTATTTTTTCCATATGCTTTATACGTTTCAACCTTAGAATTATTATTCTACTGGCAAATTGATCGGGGCTCCGCCCTTTTTCGCTTCTACCCTGGCGATCGAAGGAGACAGCGCTGACATATCCGGCAAGTGGAAAAGGGTTGCCAGTTCTTCGGTGTTCATATACATGTTCGGACCATCGTCGTCGCGCGTCAAATAACGGTTCCAGATCTTCCTCTGCGCCCAGAGCATTCTGTATTTCACGAAAAAATAATTGGCATAGGTCTTGGTCTCATTGTCCTTGTCGAGCGTGTTGAGATTCGGGTCGTTGAACTGATGAACAAACCCATCCACTCCCTGATAATAGACCTTTTTGAAAGTTTTGCGGGGAGCCACGTAAATATTGCGGATCTTTGTCTTGAAAGCTTTTTTGTTCAAGCTTTCTTCCACCGCCTGGAGAATTTCTTTTTCGATCGGAGTGAGCCTGAACTGGAGAGGTTGTTCATCTTTTTTCTTCTCTTCCTCTTCCGGCACCGGATTGAAAATATATTTAAAGGCCGAAGCGATAACGCTAATGGCCTCCAGAAAGAACCTGGCGATCGCCATGGCTTCTTTTTTCACTTCCCGACCGGCCAGTTTCGCCACGATCTTTTGAACTTCGGGTCTCCAGGTCTTGTCTTTGATCGGAATAATAAGAATTTGTATCCAAAGTTGGTGGCCCGGCGGCAGAGTGGAAATGATATCCGCCAGCGATGCCAAAGGCTCGATCATCCCTTTGGTCACTTCCTCCTGAAACTTATGATAAGTACGGATTGGATAAGCGTCGGCTTTGGAAAACTTATAGTCCGTTCCCCACATGTTCCAGTCCGGATTGGGAATATTTTTCGGAACAGACCGGGTATAATCTTCCACTTCCTGCATTTCCGCATCCGGATATTGGGCATAAAGCGCTGATTCCACCAAATTTCGATATCTTTCCTCCGTCCGGATATAAAAATGCATCTCGCCATTCACCCCCTGGATCTCAAGGGCGAACTGGGACTGTTTGACGCGACCTTTGAGATAATAGTCGAAATAATTGGGCGTTGACCAGATTCCGTGCAGAAAAATGAAAAACTGCTCCATGGTTTTGGGGCTTTTTTCAATGTCACGGGGAGGTTTGATCTCAAGCAGCATGTATTTCAAGCTTTTTTTGTATTCTCCCCAGACATACTTTATCCACATTATCTGAAAAAGATAAAATAAAACAACCGGAAAGATAAACCACCACGTGGCGGAAATTGCTTGTCTGGTTGTTTCAACCTCTTGTTTTAGTAATGTGAAAAAGTCCATATAAAATTGTCTTGGTTTTTTATTTTATCTATTCGCGGATAATCGGACTTTGCCGCCCCTGGCGAGCCTCGCCTTTGGCAGGGATTCATCACGCCTTCAACTTGTAACCGTCTTTTACTTTTTCGAAAACTTTTTTATCTGAAAGATTGACTGATATTGTGGCTTTTTTCACTTTTCTTTTCTTCAAAACTCCGCTGAACAAATTTTCTCTGTTCAAAAACCCACCGGCTGAATTGATAAGCGAAACGATAACATCTTTCACTGTTCCTTCTTCGAATCCCCACTCCCGAAGCGCGTAGGTTCCCCGCCCCACAAGCACAAATCTCTGGTCGCGGATCAGCTCATTATGAACCGTTTGGGGATGCACTTTTTTCTGGCTCATGCCGTATTCTTCGATCAACTTGCTGATCTCGCGGAAATGAAGGGGTTTTCCCTTTTTCATCAGAACCAGCGTGGCTTTTTCTCTCACGCCTCGCGGCCGGATAAGCGGCCATCGGGCTTTGCCCCAGTCTCCAAAAACATTTTTTCCGAATTTTTTCGATACGCTCAAAAAATTGAGGATTTGCTCGGGTGTGACGCCGGGATATTTTTTCTTAAATTCGGAATATTCAAGCTTTCGCAGTATGTCCTCTGGATTGAATAACTTTTTTGAATTATCAAAAATATTTTCCAGCGCCAAGGTCGCCTCACGAAGCAGTTTTCGGTCGAAATCAGGACTGGCCCAGGAATCAGCAATTTCTTTATTTCCCTTATTCCTTTTGAGATCAGCGATAAAAAAGGCGATCTCAAGGCCTCTGGCCTCATCAGGAGAAAAATACTTTTTACCGGAACACTTTTCAAAAACGTCAGCGGTGAGACCAACACTTGCGGAAATTCCGCCTTTCTCATGAATGATCTCTTTTATATCATTTAGGAGTTTTTCAAATTCCACACTTTTTTGCGCTTTCTTCAAAGCTTTTATAGCATCGGCTTCGATTTGCCTCACTCTTTCCCGGGTGATATTAAGGCTCTTGCCGATCGCTTCTAGCGTTTTGGGTTCGCCACCGGAAATACCAAAGCGGCTGCCGATCACCAATTTCTGTTTCGCGCTAAGAAGCTGAAGCAGATCTTCAATTAGGGATTTGGCCGTGACCTCTTTGACCGGTATCTTTTGAGAAGCGGGCATATTTAGGCTTATTTTAACGGATTGCTCTTCCATCTTACCTGAAAACACCAAATTCGATTTTAAGCTGAGTTAAAACAGAATTGGCCGATTTATTATTTAGAAGTTCAACCATAACATATAATCGTTTCGTTTGTCAACCCTTTCTGCTCTTTCTTATAGAATAAAAAGTCTTTGCAAGCAATAGACCGCAAATAGCCACTACGTTGCCAATCGCCGAAATATGCCTTGTATACAGTATTTTAATGAGCAATAATTCCTACCTTTTATTCTCCATTTTCCACCAATCCACCATCAGCGCCGAAGCGACAAAGATCGAGGAATATGTTCCGAAAACAATTCCGATGAGAAGCGCCAGGGTGAAGGTTTTTATCGATTCTCCGCCAAAGATAAAGATGGCAAGCAAGGTGATAATAACCGTGAGCGAAGTGTTTATCGAGCGAGCCATTGTCTCGTTCAGACTTCGATTAACGACCTCACTGAAATCTTCCTTGCTGCTGGATCGCATCAAATTTTCACGGGTCCGGTCATAAACAACTATCGTGTCATGAACCGAAAAACCCAAAATTGTAAGGAGAGCCGCGATGAAAGACGTATCGATTTCTATCTTCAAAAAATGACCAAGAACGGAGAATATTCCAACCGTTATAAGGACATCGTGAACCAGAGCGACCACCGCCCCTACTCCATATTTCCAGGATTCGACTGGGCGGGAGACCTGCCGGAAGGCATAAGCGACATAAAGCGCTATTCCGATGCCCGCGATGAGGAGCGCCCACAAAGCCTTGCTTTTCAGTTCCGAGGAAATCGATGGGCCGAT
>PMJF01000061.1 GCA_003157295.1 Candidatus Moraniibacteriota bacterium
CGAGATACATTTGATAATCGAAGGTCGAGTCTTCAAAATTTTTAGGTTCCTCCAGAACACATTTTACTTTCAGCTCATCACCGTAATTATAGGCAGGGTATATTTCTGTGTTTATGAGTATCTTATTTTTCTCATTATCCTGAACGATGACTTTTTGGTATTTTTCGTCTGTTTCCGGTTCTTTTATGACTGTGGCCATGAACTCCGCCGAACCGAGTTGGCTGCCGGCCAAATTGTTTTTCGCGCCGTCAATGGACAAACCGGTTCGCCCNNAATTTAATAAAAAAATAGTAATGCTCGCCGCCAGCAAGATCAGGATAAAATAGATTTCAATTCGAAAAAACGACGCCAAAAAAATACCGGCCAGAAAGCAAAGAGACGAAATGAAGAATATTTTTGATTTGGTCACGGCTTAATTATAGCAAAAAAAGCGAGTCTAAACCCGCTTTTTTCTCGAACTCCTAAAGCTTAGCTTGAGGAATAATTAACTGATTTCGATAAGTTTCACTCGGGTGGATTTTCCGCCAATGATGTTTATGGAGCTTTTCGGCGTGCCAAAATGATCCGCCAGTATTTTGATCACGGCAACATTAGCTTTCCCCTTTTCCGGCACGGCTGTCACCTTCACCTTATATTCGCCTTCGGAAATTTTCGTCACTTCGTTTTTCCCCGCGCGCGGGGTCACTTTGACGTATATTCTCATAAGAATTGACTGCGGGAATTTCGCAGACGACTTCCCGCTTTTTTATTTTCGACCAGAGGCGATAAAACATATTATATGCCAAAAGAAAGATCAAAACTCCGTTCGCCCAAATGAAGATCTCGCGGAGAAGACCGCTTTTGAGATCCGTCCCGAGATAATATGCATGAATGATCGAGAAAATATAAAGAGCAATGTTCAAAAAATGAATCGTCCGCCAGAGTTTTTGGGAAATATATTTTCGGGCGTAAGAAGTGGCGACGAGAATGATCATTATATAAAGACTGATTGTCCCCAGCGCGACGAGCAATGTTTCGTATCTTGAATGAAAGGGGATGAAAATATCCGCCAAATTAAAAGGAATGAACTTATGGAAAAGAAGGCTCACCCCGTGGATGACCGCGAAAACCAGCGCCTGGAAAGAGATCCAGCAGTGGAAATTGAGGCTCCGCAGGCGCAAAAAAATTCGGCGAAGACCGGGAAGACACGAAACTGTTCCGGCAAAAACGGAGATATAGAGAAGCAAAAAACCGATAAGGGCGCTCGCCCGAACGATGTACCAATCCCAGGGAATTTCATTGTTCATCAGCTTTTTTTATTAATGAATATATTTTTTCGCTCCTTGAGAAATGAAAATATTGCCTTTATAGTCCAAAAATATGGCGGCGATTTTGTTTTCTTCCGAAAATTCCAGCCCTTTTTCTTTTCCCATTAGTACCAGCGTTTTCGCCCGCCCGTCGGCATTTTCTGTGTTTTCAGCGATCACAGAAACCGTTCGTAGCTCATAGGAAAAATGGTTCGGATCTTTCGGGTTTACAAGATGATGGAATTTTTTTCCCTGAATTTCCCACTTTTTGCGGCTGATCCCGGAAGTGGCAATTCCCGCTTCTGACAATTCCAGCATAATTTTTTTCTCCGAAATGCCTTCGATCTCGATCAGCCAATTTTTTTCTTCCTGATTCTTTCCCGCGATGTGCATATCCCCGCCGGAATCAACCAAGAAATTTTTCCAGCCTTGTTTTTTCAAATATTCAGCCGCGCAGTCGGTGATATAACCCTTGGCGATGCCGGAAAAATCCATTCTCCTTCTGAATAATATCATATTCTCTCTCACTTCCAAGTCTCGGGACAGATCACCCTCAATTTTTGGAAAGTTACCAGGAAGAGCCGCTGCGGCGAAATCAGTTTTCTTGAAATCCTTGCCATATCCGATCTTTTCCAGCACTCCTATGATTCTGGGATCGTAGAGTCCTCCACTGATCTTGTTATAGTGAAGCGCGCGCCCGGCCAGATATAAAATAGCCGGAGACGCTTTTTGAAAGACGCCCAAGCTTTGGTTCAGCCGGCTGAGTTCACTTTCAGCGCTAAAACGGCAAAATATTTTTTGCTTGGCATGATAAAGTTCTTTCACTTTTTCAACAACACTCTCGGCGCGTTCTTTCTCTTCGTTTCCGCTAAAAACGATTTGAATTTCAATATCCGTCCCCAAGGCCTTGAATTTAGAGTGCAGTATCGGATGCGACATAGGATGTTCATTCAATAAGTTAGGAAGTTTTGGTCTTGCTGTTGGACGAGGGAGTAGTTGCTGCTGGAGCAGGCGTAGGAGCTGGAGCTGAGGCTTGAGCAGGAGTTGATTTGGCTGGAGGAGTGCTATTGCTGCTTGCGCTGGCAGGACTTGAATTTCTAGTTGCCGGCTTGGTTGCCGAAGTCGTGTTATTGTTGCTAACTGGGGAAGGCGCGGTCGTTGATGCCGGAATGCCCGGCGCTTGAGCTTCAACTTTTGGCGCTTCCACCTTTTGTTCTTCACCCGTGGTAATGGACTTGATCTCTTCAACAACCCCCCTGAGGCTTTGAAGTTCGTTTTTTAAGGCGGAGTTTTCGTCAGAAAGAGAGGAATTATCATTCAGAAGATCGTTTTGTTTTTTTTCGGAGAGCCTTGTTTGATCTTTTTCTTTTATCACCAAAAGGGCCACTGCCATTAGCAAGAGATTTAGGGCAAAAACCAAAATTTTTACGTTGTGCTTCTTTATTCTTTCCAACATAGATTTTGATTATTTCACTATTTTCTTGATCTCGCCTTTTACATTGTCATCGATTTGGTCGGGTAACATATCGCCCGGCGGATTGTGAATGGTCGCTTCGTGATAGACGAATCCTTCAATTTTTCTTACGGCTCTTTTCATAAAATCTTTCTCTGGTTTCCGAATAGTTAGAGAAAACGGAGAAAAAGTTATGGAAAAAATACCGCCTAGCCAGGCGAGGAGGATAGCCAGGCTTGCGATAATTATTATGAATAAAAATATTTTTTTTAACATTGCCCTACAAAATTATCTGATCTCCACTTTTCCGAAATGTTTCTTGATCTTACCCGCTATTTTTTCCAAATCCAGCCTTTTGCCTTTTGTCTTTTTCAAGAGGCGCGGATCAAGTATCTTCCCTTTATCTTCGAAAGCTTGCAAAACATACTTTTTGGCTTTCTCGAGCCATTTCCCAATTTCAATGAAGTCCTTTTCCGTATGAATCCCCGGAACGGCGGTTGTTCGAAACTCGTGATCAACGCCTGAATTTCGGATCAAATCCACGCTTAACCTAATACGCTCGATATCCACTTTGCTATTCGTCGTGGAATTATAACTTTGCGGGCTGTTTTTTATGTCCATGGCCACAAAGTCCAATAATTTTTCGCCATACAGCTTGCGCAGAACATCCGGCCGCGCGCCATTTGTGTCCAATTTTACTTTATATCCCAGTTCCTTTATTTTTCGGATAAAATCGATCAAGTCCGGCTGGATCGTCGGCTCGCCTCCCGTAATGCAAACTCCCTCGAGCTTGCCGTGGCGATTTTCAAGTAATTCGAAAAAATCTCTTTCCAGTTTGTCAGATACCAGATACCGGCTACCTGATACCAACTCAGGATTATGGCAAAACGGACAGCGAAAATTACAACCCACGGTGAAAACCGTGGCCGCAATGTGGCCAGGGTAATCAAGAAGTGTCAGTTTTTGCAAACCACCAATAATCACGAAGCATGTAACACGCAACATGTAACACTGGATTTATAAAAAACCTTGTGTTTCATGTTACATGTTTTGTGTAATATGGCTATCCGACAACAAATTCCTTCCGGTCCCCGTATTCCGTCGCTTTTCCTTTGTTCCATTGTTCGACGGGACGGATATAGCCAACGATGCGGGAATAGACCTCGCATTTTTGCTCCACCACGCATTTGGGGCAAAGCTCGTGTTCTCCGATCAGATACCCGTGCGAGGGACAAATGCTGAAAGTCGGAGATAAAGTAAAGTAAGGAAGAGAGTATTTTTCAGAAATGGTCTTCACCAGCTTTTTGGTCGTTTCGATGTCCTGGATCCGTTCGCCCATAAATCCGTGAAGAACCGTCCCACCGGTATACTTTGTCTGGAGCGGTTCCTGAAGATCCAGCGCTTCAAAGAAATCTTGGGTGTGGCCCACGGGAAGCTGGGTGGAATTCGTGTAATAAGGCTCTATGGATTTCTTTTCATCGACTTTCCCGTTCGCGAATATCATATCGGGATATTTTTTGCGATCCTTTAAGGCTAATCTATAGGAAGTTCCTTCTCCCGGAGTCGCCTCAAGGTTGTAGAGATTTTCGGTTTCTTCTTGATATTTTATCATCCTATTGCGCATATGGACCAGAACCTCTTCGGCAAATTTCACTCCTTTTGCCGTCGCCGTCGTTTCGTCCATAAAATTCTTAAGCGCTTCGTTCATTCCTATGACGCCGATAGTCGAGAAATGATTCGACCAATAATTTCCCCGGCGCTTATAGATAGCATCGAGATAAAATCTCGCATAGGGGTAGAGCCCTTTTTTCATGAAACTGTCAATGATCTTCCTTTTTGTCTCGAGGCTCTCTTTGGCCAGATCCATTATTTTATCGAGGCGCGCAAAGAAATCTTTTTTGTTTTTGGAGAGATACCCGATTCGGGCCAGATTGATCGTCACAACACCGATCGAACCGGTGAGCGGATTGGCTCCAAAAAGCCCTCCGCCGCGCTTATGCAGTTCGCGATTGTCGATCCGCAGCCGGCAGCACATCGAACGCGCGTCATCGGGATCCATATCCGAGTTTATGAAGTTGGCAAAATAAGGAATGCCGTATTTCGCTGTCATTTCCCAGACCGGTTTCAGATTTTCGTCGTTCCAGTCAAAATTTTTGGTAATATTATAGGTCGGGATGGGAAAAGTGAAAACCCGTCCAGTGGCGTCCCCTTCGGCCATCACTTCGGCGAAAGCCCGGTTGATCATATTCATCTCCTCTTGATATTCGCCGTATTTTTCTTTTTGCGGCTCTCCGCCAATGATCACTGACTCCTCCGCCATATTTTTCGGAGGAACGATGTCGAGAGTGATGTTCGTAAAAGGCGTTTGAAATCCGACTCGGGTAGGAACATTGACATTGAAGACAAATTCCTGCATGCACTGCTTGACCTCTTTGAGTGTTAGGCCGTCATACCTGACAAAGGGAGCCAAAAGCGTATCGAAGTTGGAAAAAGCTTCCGCGCCCGCTACCTCCCCCTGCAGGGTATAGAAAAAGTTGACCATCTGACCAAGGGCCGTTCGCAGGTGTTTCGGGGGCTTGCAAGCGATCTTGCCGGGAACTCCCGTGAACCCGCGCCGGAGAAGGTCCTGAAGGTCCCAGCCGCAGCAATAAACGGCGATCTTATCGAGATCATGGATATGAAAATCGCCCTCGTCATGCGCGTCGCGAATGGCTTTGGAATAAACGCGGTTCAGCCAATATTTCGAGCTGACGATCGAAGAAATATAATTATTGAGCCCTTGGAGGGAATAGGCCATATTGGCGTTTTCTTTCACCTGCCAGTCAATTTCCTGGATGTATTTGTCGACGAGGTCCACCGCTTCCTTGAGAGCCTCTTCTGATTCACGTATCTTTCTGTGCTGTTCGCGATAGAGAATATAAGCCTTGGCCGTCTCTTCAAAATCCAAGATCATGAGGACCCGCTCCACGAGATCCTGAATTTCCTCGATCTCGGGAACGTTGCCCTTTTGGTAATTTTTGTTCAGCAGCTGAACGACCTTCGAAGAAACTTTCTTCGCTTCCGCTTCTTTGCCCTCCCCTGTTTCCGCAAAAGATTTCATCACCGCTTTGGTGATCTTCTCCTGCTCGAATTTGACGACCCGTCCATCGCGTTTCACGACGCGATCAACGCTATTCTTTTCGCCCGAGGCGGATCTTTCTTTTTTACTGACCATTTTTTGGCCTTTTTTTACGGCAATCATTTTGTTTTCGCCCCCGAAATTTATTAATTATTTATGTTGTCATTAGTTTCTCTGCTTCTTTTTTGAAACTGTCCGCGCTGCCGAAGCCTTTGTACACCGATGCGAACCTGAGATACGCCACGTCGTCGAGCTCTCTCAGCTTGTCCAGAACCAGTTTCCCAATATCTTTGCTCAAAATTTCACAATTTCCCTTGAGATGTAAATTATATTCTATTTCATCGACTGATTCTTCTATTTTTTTATCTTCGATCGGCCTCTTCTCAAGCGCTTTCCTGATCCCGCTTTCCAATTTTTCCCGCTTATACTCTTCCTTGTTTCCGTTTTTCTTGATGACCGTGAAATTCAAAAGTTCCAGTTGCTCATAGGTGCTGAATCTTTTTTGGCACTGCAAACATTCTCTGCGCCTTCGAATGACCTTTCCGTCTCCGGATTCGCGCGAATCGATCACCTTGGTTTCTTTGTGGGAACAAAAAGGACAAAGCATAAATTAGTTTTCAATTATCGATCAATTTTCAGTATTACACTATATCTTGTGGTCGCAAGAGGTATTTTACCACAATTGGAAAAACCCCGTCAAGGGGTTTTTCTTAAGCCAAAATTTTAAGTTATCCACAGTTGTCAGGGGTTTGTTTCGATCCAGCCGCAGGAGCCCTTTCCTTTGGCGCTACACGGAGGAGAATCAACATCACATGAACCCGAACAATTCCATGTCCAGTTATCATACGGACCAGTTGGCTTATGCAAATTAATCACTGATCCCTTATCGCATCCCGTTGAATCCGTAGGACCAGTGCTATTGCAGATATTAGTTCCATTCAAGCTTCCACAAGCACCTTTATATTTTAGCTTCATGGTCGCTTTGCATGCACCTGGAGCCAATGAAGAGCCATTGCAGGTCGAATTGCATGACCACGACCAGGTCGATCCGGAAAAAGAAACTGGTGTAGGAGAAACAAATCCCAGAGGCTCACACAAGGCATCAGTAGGAATGACGTAGCCAGGGCAATACTCGCCATCTTTGGCTCCTCCACATTGAGCGTCTTCAACTTGTTTATCATGGCTGCAAAGCGGTGAATCCGTATGCCCGGTCCCCGAACCATAGCATGTCCAAGTCCATGGATTTGTATCGCTGACTGCGCCCGCCGTCCCCGATGCGCATAACGGAGTGCCTAAAGCACAACTCTTGTCACCGCCACTTGCGCCACCGCAGGCTCCATCAATTCTGCAGTCTTTGGTTCCAGTTGCTCCTCGCGGGGTTCCACAATTACTGTACTGCGTGAAAGATTCTCCGGAACAAACAGTCGATGGATCCGGTGACCAGGAACTATCGGAGCAGGGAGGGCAACAAGTATCGCTATAACCTATATCCTGCCAATAATAGTTCGCGGTGTTATGATAGTCATACCCATGATCCGGATCT
>PMJF01000081.1:0-4493 GCA_003157295.1 Candidatus Moraniibacteriota bacterium
TCGCCTGACATTTCGTCATAAATTTTTCTGATCTTATTTTTTTCCGAGTCGGAAAAAGGGACTATCCCCTCTTCAGTCAATTTTTTAGGAGAGAGGCCAAGCAAAACATCCGGCGAACCTTTGACATAGGAAAAAATATTTTTATCATCCTTATTATCCTGATAAATAACGCTCATTCGCATTCGCTCGGAAGAAAAAGGATTTTCGTCAATTTTTCTCTCCCATGCCCCGAAATAATTTTCTTTATTATTAAACTTTCTGGCTGCGACGATCAAAGCGCCTTCCGTCGGATCACCAATAATTTTATAATTTCCTCCTTCCTGAGTCAGACTGGCATCGTTGCAAAGCGCGCCGATCTTGAAAAGAAGATCGAGATTCTTGATTTTCCGCGGTTCAACCGGCCTACCCTCCTGCGAAAATTGGCCGACCGGTGCATATCCTTCCCCGTCAACTTCGATGATCTTCCCTCCCAACTCGATTCTGGTGACCATTAACTCGTTCTTGGTGATTGTCCCGGTTTTGTCCGTGCATATCACATTGACCGATCCGAGCGTTTCGACCGCGATCAATTTCTTGGCCAACACATTGACTTTGAGCAGTTTTCGCATCCCGATAGAAAGCGCCACTGAAAACGCCGCCGGCAAGCCTTCCGGAACGACCGCTACCGCTACCGCCAAAGCAAAAAGAAAATTCTGGTACCAGGAAAGTTTATAGAAACTGCCGGCGACCAGCACGACCGCCGCAATGAGAAGCGCCAGAACCGTCACTTCCCTACCCAGTGTTCTCATTTTTTTCTGAAGAGGCGTCAGTCCCTCTTTTATCTCTTGAGTAAGATTCGCGATCTTCCCAAGCTCTGTCTGCATTCCGGTCCCCGTCGCCGCAAACGTCGCTTCGCCGGTGACAATGGTTTCTCCCATAAAAAGCATATTGTCAACATCGGCAATTGAAAGATTATTTTCCTTGATCACTTTCGCTTCCTTTTTTTCCGGCTTTGACTCTCCGGTAAATATAAAAGTATTTGTTCTTAGGCTGTAGCTTTCCAGGATATATCCGTCTGCCGGAACCTTATCTCCGGCTGAAACAAAAATTATGTCGCCGGGCACAATTTCGCTGGCGTCAAGCTCTTTCTTTTCCCCGCCGCGAAAAATTGTCGCTTTGTCCGAAGTTAAGATTTTGATGCGGTCGAGGATTCTTTCGGCTTTCCATTCCTGAAAAAATCCGATTATGGCATTGATAAGAACAATGATCAAAATTATCGTCACGTCGCGCATTTCGCCGAAAATGAGCGCCAAACCTGCCGCCACCAGCAAAATCCAAACCAGCGCGTCATTGAACTGATGAAGAGCCAGCTTGATCCATCTCCAATTTTCTTTTTCTTCGATTTTATTCGGCCCGTATTTTTGAAGTCTTTCTTTTGCTTCTTCGTCTGAAAGCCCATTAATAACAGAAGTTGAGAATTTATTGAAAACCTCCTCTGGCGTCAGATTATATATTAGTTTTGACATGTCTAAATTATAACTGAAAAAATGAGATATTAAAAACAAAAGCGATTTAAAAAATCGCTTTTGCTAAAAAATATTAAATACTTGATATCACCCGTCAGGGTGGCTATTTCCTTTCCTCAAGCTTTACTTGCACCGTTTTTTCCTGACCTTTATCCCAAATTTTGAGGGTGATGGTGTCGCCAACGCTGAATTTGGCGATTTGATCGCTGAGCTGATGAGTGTCGTCGATCTTCGTTCCGTTTATCTCAAGGATAATATCATTTTCCACTATCCCTGCTTTATCGGCCGGACTTCCCGGAGCAACAGCAAAATCCGTGATTTTTTGGCCCCGCAAGACCAGCGCGCCGTAATCAAAGGGAAGATTGTTCTGCGTTTGAATATCCTTTGTAACCGGCACATAGCGCACGCCGATATATGGCTGCACGATCTTTCCTTGGGACTTCACACTGTCAATGTCTTTTTTGATTATATCAATTGGCAAGGCAAAACCCACGTTCTGCGCCCCTTGAGCCATGGCCACATTCACTCCGATCACTTTGCCCATAATATCAAGCAGTGGTCCGCCCGAATTTCCCGGATTAATGGCCGCGTCCGTTTGGATTACTTCGGAAAGATTTTCTGAATCGCCTAGTCCTGATCCGGCCGTGACATTCCTCTTCAGTCCGGAAATTATTCCCTTGCTCACTGTGTTTCTGAATTCTCCCAAAGAATTGCCGATGGCAATGACAGTTTGGCCGATTTTGAGATTCGCTGAATCGCCCAGGTCCAGAACTGGCAAATTGGCAGCGTCTATTTTGAGAATCGCGACATCATTTACCGGATCGATCGCCAGCACTTTGGCGTCAAATTTTTTTCCGTCGTTGGTCATCACCGTATAGCTGGCGCTTTGATCCGAAACAACGTGCTTATTTGTGGCGACCAGTCCGTCGCCTGAAACAATAAATCCTGACCCGCCGCCAATTTCCTGTCTTTGGGTTCCTTCTTGTCCGCCCTGACCATTTTGACCACTATTGTTTCCCGAACCAAAAGGGTCGAAGAACGGATCGAATCCGAAAGGATCCTGAAATGAATTTTGGATCTTGGAGACATCTTTCGAGATTATGATGCTGACAACGGATGGTGAGGTCTTGTCGACCGCTTTTATAACAGCTGATTCTTCGTCAGGGACGTTGATCGTCTGTCCGCTGCTGGCCATTCCTTGTCCTGGCACAATGTTTTTCTGCCCGGTAAGTTTGGAAAATTCACCGCTTATTTTGGAAAAGATCTTCCCTTGCCCGATTCCGGCCGCCATAAAGCCAAAAACAGCCCCGAAAAAAGAGGACATGAGGAACGAAACGATCACAACTACAATGATGATCTTGCCGTAATTGGTTTTGTTTTCTTTTTGCAAAAATGGCTTTTCTTGATCATTCATATTTTTTTTATTCTCATCCCGCACTTTCCTCTAAAGACGAATCCGCCCAGTGCTATATGGAGAATGACAAGTAACGTTAAGAATTTATAGAATTATCCTAATGATATCGCGTTCACTGGACAGCTTGAGACCACTTCCGCGCAATCGCAATCGACGCAATCCTCAGCGATCACATGCGATTTTCCGTCTTCGACTTTGAAAACTTTCGGGCAAAGAGCTTCGCAGGTTCCGCAACCGATGCAAAGTTCCTCGTTTACTATGGGTTTTGGCATATGTTTCGTTTATTTATTACGAGATAAAATAATAAATTATTTCAATATAACTGTCGCAAACTTATACCTCCGCCAAGTTCACCAGTTTTTTCCAGTTTTCATCCACTTCTTTCTGCATCTCGGCAATCACTTTTTCATTTCCAGGTTTGAAAAGATGTTTGAATCGCCCTTGTGTCTTCAAAAATTCGGGAAGCACCTTTGGATCTTCGGTTGCCCAGTTTATCTTATATTTCCTATCTTCATATTCCCAAAGCGGCCAGAAATTGGTTTCAGTCGCCAACTTTCCAATATTTACGTATTGCGAAGTGGGAAATTTCCACAAATTTGTGCAGGGCTGGAGGACCAGCAAGAATCTTGGACCTTCCATTTCGAGAGCTTTTTTGGCTTTTTTAGCCAGATCCGGAAGATATGAGACATTGGCTTGCGCTGCGTATTTGATGTGGTGTGCGATGACGATCGACATCAGATCCTTGCGCTTCTCTGTTTTTCCAAAGCTGTTTTTTCCCGCCGGTGTCGTTTCTGTGTCCGCTCCATATGGCGTTGCGCCACTTCTTTGCCCGCCGGTATTCATATAGGCTCCGTTGTCGTAACAAACATATAAAAAATCATGCTGGCGTTCCAATGCGCCGGACAGGCTTTGAAGTCCGATGTCATAGGTTCCCCCGTCGCCGCCAAAAACAACGATCTTTATTTTCTTGTTCACCGAAATTTTATTCTTCTTCCTTAGTGATTTTACCGCCGCGTTAACTCCCGCTGCCGTGGCCGCCGCGTTCTCAAAGGCGTTGTGGATCCAGGGCACTTTCCACGCAGAATAGGGATAAAGAGTCGAGGTCACTTCAAGACATCCAGTAGCATTAACGACCACCACCGGATCGTCCGTCGCGCCGAGAACCGTCCTCACAATGGCAGGAATGCCGCATCCGGCGCAAGTAGAATGACCAGGAGCCAGTTTTGCTGTTAATTCTTTATTCATTTTATTTCAAACCGATATATTTTATCACTTCGACTTCGTCTTTGTCCAAATCTTCAAAAACCTTTTTTATATCTTCTTTGAAAATTTCCCGGCCGCCTAAGCCATAGATACAGGATTGCACGGTATATTTTTTGTTGGGTATCGTACTTAGAATTTGGATTATTTCGCCGTGCAGCGGAGCTGTCGATCCAAGCGGCATGGTTCGATCAAAAACTGCGATATTTTTCACATTTTTAAGTGCCATGGCAATTTGTTCGTATGGAAATGGGCGGAACAGCTTTATTTTGAGTAATCCCACTTTTTCGCCAATTTCGCGCAATTCATCGACT
>PMJF01000081.1:4515-4794 GCA_003157295.1 Candidatus Moraniibacteriota bacterium
AAAATATGAGTTAGGAAGAGAAACCGGACCGAAAGTTTTTGGCTCGTCAAAATTCAATAGATAATTTTTTGGCTTATAAACTCCCGCGAAATTTTTCGCAACTGCATTCTCCAAAATTTCCAAATTTTCCACGCTATGCGAAGTTTGAAAACCGTCCATGATGACCATGACAGGAAGCCGCACTTTTTCCGCCAGTTTCAAGGCAATGAAAGTATTGTCATAGACTTCTTGCGCGTTTTCGGAAAAAATCTGTATCCATCCCAGATCGCGCACTGCCAT
>PMJF01000004.1 GCA_003157295.1 Candidatus Moraniibacteriota bacterium
GACACCGTATTTTTTATCGGGATCCGAAACGGTGTAGGTTACCGGCCAGGAAGCGCTGGAGTCGGATGATTTAATGAAAAGAGCCGGTTTCATGACAGTAACGGCTCGGCTGCCGGTGACGGGTTGCAACGCGTCTTTGGGAGTGGCGGTGACAGAGATCTGTTGGATGGCTTGTTCCTCTTTCGTGATCGGAAAGAAAACAGCGGTATTGCTCCAACCGTCGAAAAGATTGGTTGAATCCGCCGGCGGAGAAACGGGGTTGCCGTCCAGGCTCCAGGAAAACTCGCTGTTTCCGGCTTGGTAGCGGCCGCCGTCCACTTTCGCGGCCAGCATTTGATATTGCACGGCCGGGCAAAGCGTTTTATAGAGTCCGTCACTGCAGACTTCTTTTCCGAGAACCGCTTTTCCGTCTTTTATATCGACTTTGTAGAGCTTGATCTTGATGCCATTTTTGTTGACCGCGATTATCGCGCTGGAACGGCCCCGATTTTGGGTGACGTTGGCGGCCGTTGCAACAGTCAGGGTGACTTTGAAATAAGCCACATCGCCACTGCCACTCAAAGCGCTTTGTTTGGGGGTAAAATTAAAATCGGTTATTCCCAAGCCGTTCGAAGCCGAAGCCGTATTAAAGTTTGCCTTGATGTCTTTTATTTCTGTCCAATCATCCGCCGAAGCGCTGCTACCCTTTGAAATCTGCCAAGTATAGTATAAATCTCTCGGATCGTTATCTGTGCTGTCTATAGAAGAAGATACAGAAATTTCGTCGGCATCGGAAATGGTTCCGTCAGTTTGAATATTGGGTTTATTCGCATCGCTTGGATCGGCCACTGGTTTTTCTGGAGAATAAGTCAAAGAAACCTTCAGTTTTTCATCTCCGCTTTCGCTGGGAGAGCGGGTCGCCAGAAATCCGTATCCGAAATCTCCCGAACCTTCGCACTCGTCTTTGTCCATCAAGCCGGCCTTGGTCGAGTCGCAGACATCGAGGTAGCCCCACATGATTTTGTAGTAAGCGGTCTTTTCCTCGGTTGGAAGCAAAGAGGTCCCTTCCACGACAACCCCTAGTCGGTCGCCCGGCTGGTAGTTCCAAGTGAACGTTTGTTGCCCCAATCCGATTACGTCGGCCTCATCAGAAAACCCGTCCCCGTCGGTGTCCGGGTCAGTTGGATCGGTTTTCCAGTAATCTTCCTCGCCGGTCGGAAATTTTCCCGATCCGCTGGTATAATGGGGAGCGTCCTTCCACTTGTGAGTGCAATCGACAACGGAATCAATCCCCGAAGGATCATCACTGAAGCTGTTGGTATCCGCGGAAAACCCCCGGAAGCCCGAGCTGGGATTGTTTGTACCGAAGTTGTGCTTATAACAGCGGGAAACCTTGCTGACCGCTTCAGCTCCGGTGGGATTACTATGGATATCGTCCCAGTCCGCGGTGCAAGAGCTATATTGGCTGGTTAGGCAGTCGGTGATCAAATTGGAATTAAGGTTTTTGAGCCCCGCAAAGTCGAAACAACTTTCGTAGGCAACATTATATGAACTAGGACAATAATTGACAGCGGGATCATAAGCAGGAGTACAACAAGCGGGGTCAGCCGGGTCTGTGATGGGGCTCGGATAAAGAATGTCGTAGCAACACTGGTTGTTAGGAGGAATAATTCCGGAAGAAGAAAATAGATTGCTCGTAAATCGGACAGAGCTTTGGCAGCTTTTGCAATAATCTCCGCTTTGATCCGATTTCAAGTTATAATACTGGCTAAAACTACTTTTTTCGGTATTGAGATTGCAATCGGTAAGGCCATGCTTTCCTTTGGTATCACAATATTCGCCGGCATTGGCATAAGGCTCGATATTGTCATTGCCTTCTGCAAGGCCTCCTACGCCGTCGGATCCTCCCATCGGCGCCGCTACCTTGTTTTCATCATAACTATTGGGATCAACCGCCGGCCAGCCGTCTTTGTCCGGATCTTGGTCAGGGCTGCCATAGGTTTGTCCATCAAGATTAGGGTCGTAGTCGCCTCTGGCCATGATTCCGGAAGCTTCCCTCTTTCCGTCGCTGATGCTATTTGTTGCCGTTTTGATGCTGCCATCTTTGGTGTGGATGATATACCAAGTATAATAGAGATTTTGGGGGTCGTTTTTGAAAAATTCCGGCGTCGCGTGAGCGGTTACTTTTTCGCCGGGCTTGGGGTTGGTGTTGTCAAAGAATATTTCTACCCGGGGCGAGCTTACTTTTCTTTGAGCCTGTCTCAAGATATCCTGATCAATGCCGTATCTTTTTTCAGTATCCGCAGATGTTTTGCTGGCAATATTGGAAAGGTTGCTGCTATTTGCCGCTTCTCCCAAAATATCGTTAACGTTTATATTGACGCTTCCGAGGGTGGGAATAGAAAAGCTAAAGGCTTGGGCAAAAGCGGGGAAAAGAAGATTTGAAACAAGAACCGCGACGGAAATAACAGACACTATTATCTTTTTGTTTTTTCTCATATTTTTATTTTGCCAATTGGTGAATGGCTCTTATTATCATTATATCCAAACTAACTGATATTATCCAAGAAAAAACAAAGGAATAAAATATCGAGCGGCTTTGGCGGGCAATGAAACCGGCAGACAAAGAAGACGAAAAGATCAAGGAAGCCACGAGCCAAGATCCTCTCAGTCCGAGGACGGTTTGCAGAAGCGCCTGTGGAAAAATGGAATATGCTCCCAATTTCTTTTCGAATCCGAATTGAAGAAACCCGCGAAAGAAGAATTCCCAGAAAAAATGGAGGGGTAAAACTAAAACTAGTTCAAAAAAAAGAAAATACCAATAATTGCCGGCAATGCCTGGAGCCACCGGCAACTGGCCCCGCAGTCCGGGATTGGATATAATGAGATAATTTATCAAAACAAAAATAATTATCAGGGCACCGGAATAAAGCAGTCCGTTTCGGAAGTTTCCCCATGAGAGGCCGAAATTTTTGAGAGACTCTTTGAGGAGAAAGAAAATGATCAGGCCGGGAAAAACAAGAAAGAGAAAAAAAGAACTCCAAAAAGATTCCCCAAAGAGCTTGCCGGGAAAAATCCAGCTGACGAAAACGGCCAGCAAAGCGCAAAAGCCGATCAGAATCTCCCGCTGGTTCTGGCGGAAGAAATCGTCTTTGGTTTTCATGGGAGATAAGTTGATGGGCATAATTTTG